>JBNJDX010000015.1:0-33718 GCA_051745285.1 Spirochaetota bacterium | reverse complement strand
GAGGGCAATCTGACAAAAAATCCAGAAGGTGTGTTTACTTCCGGCGGAAGCAGGGTCGCAAATATGGATCTGGCTTCCAACCGGTATTATCGGAAGCAGGATGAGCAGGTACAGGAGGTGATGTTTATAAAAATGGAGGCCTGGGGGCATACAGCAGAAATCTGTGAGAATTATTTGCGGAAAGGAAGCTGGGTGAGGGCGGTCGGGCGCCTGAAGCAGGAACGCTGGAAAAGTGCTGACGGAGCCTATCATTCGCGCCACGTCATGGTTGCCGAGCATGTAGAGTTCCGTCAGAAGCGCAGACAGGAAGAAAAACAGTCCGACACTGCCGAGGAAGGGGTACCCGAACAGACCGATGATGAGCAGGTGTTCTGATCCTGGGATTGGCACTCTTTAGTTGCATATAGAGTAATTGGACTTTTCTTTTCTCAAAATTCTTACTATATTAGGAGGTAAACGAGGCCTGTTGGGCAGGAATGAAGCCAATGAGCCAATTTCAGGAGAACATATGAGTGCAGAAGTAGAAATTACAGAGAAAAATTTTGAGAGTGAAGTCCTACAGTCGGATAAACCGGTGTTGGTAGATTTTTGGGCTGAATGGTGTATGCCATGCAAGATGCTGAGTCCGGTTGTTGCGGAGATCGCCGAGGAACATGGTGATAAAATCAAAGTAGGTAGCGTTGATGTAGACCAGGCCGGGTCTGTTGCCAGTAAGTACGGGATAGCCAGTATTCCGACACTCATCATTTTTAAAGATGGCGAACCAGTCAACCAGCGCATAGGCGCAGGCTCAAAACAAGCTATCGAAGAATTCATTTCAGACTACATTTAAGCTGCACTAGATAGTAAAAAAGGGGCACCCGAGGGTGCTCTTTTTTTTATCTTAGTTTTCAGCCTCTCCATTTGACAGGTAGACGGAGGGTAAAGCTTCTCAGGTATCCTCCAACTAATGTGCTTTTGCTGCTCGAGTGGCATTATTCTCCGTAAACAGCATTGGTATTTTGTGAGCCGAAACTAGAATTCGATGTGGGAACAATATGCCAGTCCTCCGCAGTATCGGTGTCCTCGGGGGGATAACTTCTGCACACCGAGCGTGTGGCACTTGTGTTCTCCGAGCGGATTGCATGTTCAGGAATGGGTCCTGAGGATTTTTCCATATATACAGGAGCCCTCCATTCCGTTTGGTCCCAGAGGACCTGTACGGCTTCCCATGTGTGTGAACTTGCAAACCCGCCGTAATCTGTATCGGAAGTGGCAAACCTGTTACTGTACACTACTGCATCCAGTATATTCCCCTGTGGAGAGCCGTAGAGTGAGAGCACTCCGTTGTTCCCGGATAGACCGATCGCCTCCTGCATGCGAAACTGCTGTTCAGGCGGCAGGGGGACTTCCTCACTGCGTTCCTCGTGGCAGTGGATTACCAAATAGTCTCCAGCAGTAACCTCTACAGGTGGCAGAACACACGCCTGACGATACCCACTGCGTACCCCGTCATAGCACGTTATTCCAGCGGTGTTACCATCACTGAGCACTAACAACTCGATGGTGTCCGGATGGGTCTGAGAGCCCCTGGCAGTAAATTCATTTATGATAATCTCGGGCGGGGAAGGGTTCCACCCGTACACCTGTGTCTCAAAATAGGTCTGATTACCGGCCATATCTTTAATTGTTCCAGTGAGAGTGTAAGAGGTGCCGGGGTGCAGTTCCTTTGCGGCAGTCAGTAGCAGTCTCTCCTCCTGAATGGACAACGATGAAATTGCAGCATACTCGAGAACAGAAAAGTCTTCAGCTTCTCCGGTGACCGACTCACTGCAGATGACAGTGATGGTGTTGTTACTTTGTGTTGCCACTCCAGTTACCACAGGCGGGTTCGGGTCAGCTGCGAGTATCTCTCTGATACCGGTTGCTTGGGTACAGCAAGATAGTAGTACAGTCACACCAGCGGTTACAGCTGCTGTTCGTATCGCACTTGCAAGGGTCATAAGGAAACCTCCTGCAGCTTATAAACACTGAACAAAGGGAGTCGATTCAGTGTTTAGTTGCATAAGAGGTGAAAAGCTGTGATAATACCAGAGCAAACAGATGTGTGGAAACATGGAGGGAATATGTGCGGAATAGTCGGGTATTGCGGCCCTCGGCAAGTCAGCGATGTGTTGGTCGAGGGCCTTCGTCGGCTGGAATATCGAGGGTATGATTCTTCCGGGATTAGTATATGCGGGAAATCAGGGTTTACAACAGTGAAGCAGGTGGGCAAAATTCACGAGCTGACAAAACTGCTTGGTAAGGGACTGTCAGGATTTAGCGGGATTGGGCATACCCGTTGGGCGACTCATGGTGAAGTTACTAATGCAAATGCTCATCCCCACCTTGATGAAGCACAACGTGTCACCATTGTGCACAACGGCATTATTGAAAATCACAGAGTACTCCGCAGAAGGTTGGAGCAGGAGGGGCATACCTTCAGCTCAGAGACCGACAGTGAAGTTATTGCGCATCTTATTGCTGAGGCATACCAGAGCAGTCTTGAGCAGGCAGTACTGGATGTACTGCCTCTTCTGGAGGGCACCTATGGTATTGCCGCTATGCATAAGGATGAACCGGGTGTCATTGTCGGAGCCCGCAACGGGTCCCCCCTTGTTCTGGGAGTAGGGGAACAGGAGATGTTTATCGCCTCTGATGTGAATGCCATTCTGCCCTACACGAAGGCTGTTGTGTACCTGACAGACGGAGAGTTGGTGGCTGTAAACCACGATGGCTATCGCATCTTTGATATTGAGCATAATGCTGTTTCCAAGCGCATAGAGCAGATTGGCTGGGAACTTGAGCAAATAGAAAAGGGTTCCTTTAGTCATTTCATGGAAAAGGAGATCCACGAACAGATTGAATCAATCCGAAGAGCTTTCTCCGGTCGTCTGGATCGTGATACAGCTTCGGGTCATCTGGGAGGATTAGAGATGCTTCCCCAAGATCTTCATACGGTTGAACGGGTGAGAATAATTGCCGCCGGGACCTCGTATTACGCCGGTATGATTGGAGCTTATCTGATCGAACGGGTGGCCAGGATTCCTGCTGTCGCTGAACTCTCTTCTGAGGTGCGGTATAAGAATCCTGTGGTAGAACGTAATTCTCTGTACTTTGCTGTATCGCAGTCAGGGGAAACAGCTGACACGCTCTATGCGATGCGTGAGCTGCAGCGCAAGGGGGCTAAGGTCTTGGGAATCTGCAATGTGGTCGGCTCCACCATTGCCCGTGAGTCCAACGGGGGGGTCTACCTACACTCCGGGCCCGAGATAGCGGTGGCCTCAACAAAAGCCTTCACCTCTCAATTGACGATTTTCTACATATTTACCCTGATGCTGGCCCGTATGCGCCATATGTCCTATGAAGACGGTTTACGCTTCATTGAGGCTCTCCAGGAGGTGCCTGCCCAAATAAGCAGTCTGCTTGCCCAGAGCGGCGAACTTCAACGGCTTGCCAGGAAGTATCACACCTGCAGCAGTACTTTGTTTCTTGGGAGAGGTTTGAACTATCCAGTTGCCCTGGAGGGTGCCTTAAAATTAAAAGAGGTCTCGTATATTCACGCTGAGGGGTATAGTGCTGCTGAGATCAAGCACGGGCCAATTGCACTGATCAATGAACAGACCCCAAGCTTCTTCATTGTTCCTGATGATGCCCTTCGCGGTAAAATCATTTCCAACATGAAGGAGGTCAAGTCAAGAGGCGGAAAGCTGATTGTTCTGGCCGTTGAGGGAGATGAGGAGGCCTCAGAAATTGCCGATGATGTGTTCTTCATTCCCAAGGCAAATGAAATGATGTATCCGTTTTTGATGGTCGTTCCCACCCAGCTATTTGCTTATTACTGTGCTCTTGAGTTAGGCCGGGATGTAGATCAACCAAGAAATTTAGCAAAAAGTGTTACGGTGGAATAGAAAGGAGACTGAACCATGTCGAAACTGTGGCAGAAAGATTATACGCTAGACAGCCTGATTGAGGCCTTTACTGTTGGCAGTGATTACCAGCTTGATCGCGAGCTTGCTGCCGCTGATTGCCTGGGAAGTGCCGCACATGCGCAAATGCTGCAATCTATCGGGATACTCTCCCATGATGAACTAGATTCGGCTAAGCGTGGGCTGCAGGAAATCCTCGACCTACAGCAGCAGGACCAATTTGATATTTCACCGGCAGATGAGGACTGTCACACTGCAATTGAGCAATACCTCACCAACTCCTTCGGTGATGTGGGCAAAAAGATACATACCGGCAGAAGCCGCAACGACCAGATACAGACAGCCTTGCGGGTTTGGATGAAGGATTTTCTCATAGCGATGTCCGCAAAGACTCTGGATCTAGTCGATGTGCTTACCAAACGCGCCTCTGAGCATGCAGGGGTTCCCATGCCCGGACGGACTCATATGCAAGTCGCCATGCCCTCCTCGGTCGGATTGTGGGCAGGAGCTTATGCTGAAGAGCTACGTGACGAGACGAATCACCTCTTTTCCATTCTTGAATTAATCGATCAGTCTCCGTTGGGTTCGGCGGCCAGTTATGGCGTTCCGCTGCCATTGGACCGGGAACTCTCGGCTCAGCTGATGGGCTTTTCCCGCGTACAAAACAATGTATTGTATGCAAACAATTCTCGCGGAAAATTTGAAGCAATTATCGTCGACGGTTTGGATTATATCTGTCTGACCCTCAGCAAAATTGCCCAGGATCTCATTGTGTTCTCAATGCCGGAGTTTGGATACTTCAGCCTTCCGGCAGAGTTGTGCTCCGGCTCGAGTATCATGCCGCAGAAGAAAAATCCTGACGCTCTTGAGCTGACTCGCTCACGCTCATCCCTGGTCTCCGCATGCGCTTTTCAGATAAAAAACAGTATCAGATCATTGCCTTCCGGGTATAACAGGGACTTTCAGGACACAAAAGAACCGCTTCTCAGAGCCGCCCATTCAGCGTATCAATGTGTCATGGTCATGGAGCTGACCATAGAGAAACTGGAGATTCACCAGGATAGGCTGCTCAAGGCGTTTACTCCTGAGATCTATGCGACTGATAAGGCCCTGGAACTGGTGCAGGGGGGGATGAGCTTTCGGGATGCCTACCGTCAGGTTGGGCTGCATCTTGAACAGGTTGATGTTCTTGATCCGGCCGTTGCTCTCAAAGGTCGAACTTCTACAGGAACAGCGGGTAACCTCGGTCTGGAGACTATGAAACAGGACCTCTCCAGGCTTCGAGAAGTGAATGAAGCAAAGAAACTCTCCCTCGAACAGGCTTTGGCGGGACTCTTTGGAGACGCCTACCGCACTACCAGTTTTTTCCGGCGGGGGTAGGAATTGGCCACTCTTATTTCAGGTCAATCGTGTAGAGAGCCTCAGCAATATTAATACAGTAATCCCCGATGTGCTCCAAGTGACGCACTTTGTCGAGCAGCAATAGTTCGGTTTTTACATCTGCACCGCTGTTAAGGTCCTCCTGAGCTTTCTTCCGCATTGTATTACGCATAGTATTGATTTGATGCTCGTATACGTTGGCCTGTTCAAGATCAGTATTGGAAATTTTTCGATCCAGGTGGTCGCGTATAAAATCGATAAACTGCTGGACCAGTTCGCTGTATTCACTAAGGCGTTTATGTGACTCTTCCGAGAAATGGTAGCCCTTGTTATAACGGCGACTCGACAGCAGAATCAAATTGTAGCAGCAGTCGCCGATGCTCTCGAGCTCGTTTATGACACGGATCATCGAATTGACAGTCTTTGCATTGTGTGAGGTCAGATTTTCCTGAGATATCTGCACAAGGAACAGGGATAGCTGCTCCTGCATTTCATCAGTAAATTCCTCCTGCTTTTTAAGGGCCTTTACCTCTTCACTCATTTCTGTATCGGGCTGGCTGAATACTTCGCGGAATGAAGAGAACATGCGGCTGACAGTCCTCGCCATCTTCACCATTTCATCCTGAACCGTCAATAAATAGATCTCCGGGGTATCATTGAATGTCGAGGCAAAGTATTTGAATTGATACGAGCCCTCTTCAAGGTCAAGTTCGTCCTTGCGCGGTCTGACAAAACGTTCAATGAACCGGACAAACTGATGGATGAACGGGATAAAAATCAGCGTATTGGTTATGTTAAAGAGGGTGTGAAACATCGCTAGATGCTGGGGAATATGTTGTGCCGCATCGGCTCCAAACACTGCTCCGGGCACAATAGTGTTGACCAGGTTCATAAACGGCTGCAGAAGGATAAGAACCCACAATGCCCCAAAGAGGTTAAAGAACATATGAGCACGGGATGCTCTGCGGGCAGTCACGTTCGCACCGAGTGAGGCCAAATAGGCAGTAAAGGTCGTACCGATATTCTCCCCGAGCACCATAGCCGCGGCAGCTGGGAAACTGATCCAGCCGGCATGAGCCATAGTTAAGCTGATGGCCATCGAGGCGGATGAGGACTGGAGCAAAATGGTAAGCAAGGTACCCAGACCAACGAAGAAAAGAGTGCCCAGAAATCCGGCCCCGCTGATGTTCTGCACAAATGTCAGCAGGGAGGGATAGGTGTCTACACTGGGTACAGAATCTTTCAGAAATCCAAGCCCCAGAAACAGCAGGCCAAAGCCAATGAGTACTTCACCAAACTCTTTGCGCTTGAGCTTCTTCACAAAAATAAAGGGAAAACCGATTGCTATTGCAGGGATGGATAGAGCGGTAACATCCACCTTGAAACCGAGAATGGCTACAATCCATCCGGTGACCGTTGTTCCGATGTTGGCCCCGAGAATCACTCCCACGGCCTGGGTCAGATTCATAAGACTTGCGTTTACAAAGCTTACAATCATGACCGTAGTGGCAGAGGATGACTGGATAATTGCCGTTATGGCAAAGCCGGTAAATATTGCGGTAACACGATTGCCGGTCATGAGCTTGAGGATGGATTTCAACCGATTACCAGCTGATTTCTGCAATCCCTCGCTCAACACCCTCATTCCGTATAGAAAGAGGCCCAGGCTTCCAACGATCTGAAGAATCTGTCCAATGATGCTCATAGCCTCGGATCTTAGCAGGCGGTTTGTATTGTGTAAATATTGCGCATCGTGGTATTCACTGTCAGGAGGACTGTTTTAACAAAAATTTAACAATTCTCACTATCGACTCTGAATTTCGTTATGTAGCTGATCGCCACCTGACCAGCAGGGCTCGAATGATCAGAGCGAGAAAGGTCACCACGTAAGGGAATGCCAAAAACAGGGAGGAAGGGAGTTCAAGAGCCCCTTGCAGGGCATTGGCCACGGCTTCTGCAGCAGCGAACAACAGCACAGCGGCCACCGTCCCGCGCAGAGAGAATCCTCCCAGATAGATTGCCGCAAGGGCAAGCCAGCCTTTCCCAGAAGAGATGTTGGGAACAAAGGCGTGGAGAGAGAAGGTGAGATACGCCCCTGCCAGGCCGCTAAAGAGCCCCGAATAGGCAAAAGAAAGAATCTGTAACTGTTTTGGTCTGCCCCCTCGGATCTCCAGGGCCCTCGGATTTAACCCAGAAGCTTGTATGAACAGCCCCGCTCTTGTGCGATTAAGCAGGTACCAGGTGACTGCAGTCAGTGCAATTGTTAGCCCCGCGTAAAGCATGACAAGGAGTTGAAAGCTCAGGGAATGGACTCCTGTGAGTTGAACGACGCCGCTGGTGGCGAATGCCTGCTCTGAGAGCAGTCCTACAGCACCGGGAATAATCAAATTGACTGCTAAACCGCTGATGAAAATGTTTCCGCCAAAGAGAAGGGTCAGGGCAGAAAACCCATAGGAAATCATACCGGTCATCGCTGCTGCACCTACTGCAGCAGCCAGGTAGGAACCGGTCAGTCTGAGAATGACAAACGCAGTAAAGGCTCCAGAGATGATACTACCCTCTATGGCGATATTCAGCAGACCGCTTTTGTAGGTGACAAACCCACCGGCAGCTGCCAGCATGATGGGAATGGCAAAGGCAAACAGGGAAAGGATCATGCTGCCCTCCGTTCCTTTAGGAATTGCATGGTGATCAATAACAGGAGCAGGCCGCGGATGATGGTGCTCAGCTGGAAACCGAGTGAGGTTCCTGACATGGCCGTTCTGATACCTGTCTCCAGCCAGGCCATCAGGAGTCCTGCTGGTATTGCAAAAAGCGGATTTCTGCGTGCTATCAGGGCGACGGCAATCCCGTTCCACCCGTATCCGGAGGTAAACCCCACAATTGCAGCGTGCTGGGTCGAAAGAACCATCAGTGAACCGGCTAAGCCGAATGCTCCACCAGAAACAGCAAGGGGGAGTATACTGCACTTCATCCGTGAAATTCTGCCAAAATTTGCGAATGCCGGATTTGAACCGGACACCCGTAATTCATACCCCGGTGGACTCCGGTAGAGCCACAGAGCAAGCAGCACGGCCGCTGTCAAAGCTATCGGCAGAGCCGCGGTAAGATTTGATGGCTCAAGAAATGATGAGAGGTGGAAGGCCTCAGGAATTTTGCGGGTTGACTGCAGGAATCCAGAAGTGTTTCGCAGAGGATGAGCTATGAGAAAATTTATGAGATAGACCAGTGCACTTGAAAGGAGAAACGTAGAGATGAGTTCGTGTACTCTGAATTTTGCTCGCAGATATCCGGACAGCGCGGCGATGAGTGCTCCCGTGGAGATTCCGACTGCCGAAATAGCCACCATTCCTGCTATTCCTATTCCGGGAGGAAGCAGCAATCCCGTGACAGCCGCTGCTGTACCGGCAGTGTATATCTGGCCTTCACCCCCCAGGTTGAACAGACCGGCCTGAAATGAGATTGACATCCCCGCTCCGGCAATTATGAGAATGGCTGCGGTAGCTAGCATATTTCCTACCAGATATGTGTTACTAAAAGGTCCGCTCATAAAGGCTATGAGTGTTTCAAAGGGGTCCTCTGCCACTGAGAGAAGCAGGAGAATAATGAAGACAAGAGCTGCGGCTACTGCAATCAGAGAATTCAGGTACCCTCTCATAGCATCAATGCCCCTATTTCTGCAGGCTGCAGGTTCTCAGTGTTGGTCAGAATTCCCGCCAGCTCTCCTCTTTTCAGGACAGCAATGCGGTCAGCTTCTTCTAGAGCTGCGTCAATCTCCGAGGTGAACATGAGCACAGCCATTCCCTCCCTCTTTAAACTGTCGATATGGGAAAACAACATACTGCGTGTTTTAACATCAAGTCCCCACGAGATGTCTGCACATATCAGGGCCCGAGGAGCACTTTCCAGCGCTCTGCCGGTGATCAGTTTCTGGATATTCCCCCCAGAAAGAGTAATGAGAGGGTAATGCGGTCTGCCTTCGATAGCAAAATCCCGGATGATGCGCTTACTCATGTTTTCGAGCGCCTTGGTTGAGTACCAGCGTACCGGACCAAGGGTGTTCAGCATATCACGACTCCGGCGATGCTCGATGAGCAGGTTTTCTGTCACGCTCATCATAATGGAACTACCAATTTCGAGTCTGTCAGAGGGGATACGGCCAACTTCATCAGCTGTGCACAGGTGAGGAGCTTTTCCGGTTATTGAAACCGAGCCCCCGCTTTGCATGTACCCCAGTCCCTCATAGCCTGAAGAGAGTGCTTCCATGGCTCGCAGTCCGTTGTCACGGATACCTACAACAGCCACAGTCTCCCCGGCATGGACGGAGAGGGAAATATTATGAACTCGGTCTGCGGAGCCAGGCCTGCCCCCCGATAGCTGGCTGAGAGTAATCACCTCTTGCTTCCCGGTAAAAGCAGTGTGGGGGCGTCTTCTTTTGGTCAGTTCAAGATTACGTTCTCCCATGACAAGGGCTGAGAGCTCTGCTGCCGTGACCGAATGTGCCCGAAGAGTTTTTTCATGCCGTCCTCTACGCATCACCGTTATGGTATCTCCAAAATCCAGGGCATCCTGAAGGTTGTGAGTGATAATAATGAGGGTTTTTCCTTCCTCTTTTAGTTTTCGCGCTGTTTGGAGGAGATTGCGGGGAGGTTCATCGAGAATAAATACTTCGCAGCCTCTGTAGATAAGCATCATAAGGGAGGCTGCCTGCCTAGCCTCAGAACTGAGATCATCAAACCGATCATTCGGTTTACACGTAATGTGATACGAGGTGCTTATCTGCTCTATGAGCCTGTCCGCCTTTCTGCGGTTGAGCGGGGATAGAACCCCTGAACCTTTCATATCAAGCATGAGGTGGTCTCTAACGGTAAGACCGGGGAAAAAGTGGAGGATCTGATGAAGCATTCCAATGCCGTGGTCAAGCGCATGACGGGTGTCTTTCCAGCGAACTTCCCTCCCTCTCAGGCGTATGGTGCCTGAATCAGGAGGGAAATCACCGGAAAGTATTTTCATCAACGTTGACTTACCAGCTCCATTTTCGCCAACGACCATATGAATGGTTCCCTTGGTAACGTCCATGGACACCTGATCACACGCTTTAACCCCATTGGAGAGATACGTTTTATCGAGGTCCTCTAGGGATATGAGCGAAGCAGAGCTGTCTGTCGACATGAAAACTCCTATCCTTGGGGCATGCTACTGGGTTGTAAACTCAGTGACAAACTCCTGCTGCAGGTTACGGATGGATTCAGGTACCGTCTGTTCGTAGTGCTCGTCAGCTTCAATAAATGTGATGTAGCCTTCCTGGACTCCCACAACTTCAGCGGAACCGTATTGCAGTTCTCCCTCAACAGCCTTCACTATAGTTTCATAACTTGCCGTGTCCTGCAAGATCGCAGTTGAGCCTATAACCGTTCCCGGGCCTTCCCCATATCCATTGGAATCGTACCAATGCACGTAGACGCCCTGTTCTTCGGCTGCAGTTAGGACGCCCTGATTTGCGCCCCCCGCAATAGTAAGAATAACGTCGGCACCATCTGAAATCATGGCTCTAGCGAGTTCAGCTCCTTTAGCGGCGTCATACCAGTTTCCCACGACTCTGAAATCGACTGTGACTTCATCATGAACAAGGCGAGCACCTTCCCGATATCCGGGAAGAATCTGTTCGTTCATGTCCGGATATTCCTGGCCCGCAACCAATCCGATGATAAACTCATCATTGGCTCCCGGCATGTCGCTGGTAGTTACCAGACCGGCCATGTGCCCTGCCAGGTATGCCTGTTGGTACTGATCGTAACGTAGGGTGTAGATCTGATCATTGCCCTCAAGGTGACCGTCTAGGACGATAAAATGCTGGTCAGGAAATTTTTCAGCGACTGCTGCACATATCTCCGGCATGGCAGGATTGGAAGTGACAATCACATCGTGATCTCCGCTAGAGGCAAGAGAAGATATCTTCTCCTCCCACTCTCCCTGGTTGCTTCCACCTTCAATAATCTGAGCCGTAACATGCTCATATTCGTCGGCAGCTTCTTGTGCGCCGGAGACAAGTTTTTCATAGGTGGCGCTGCCAGCAATGATACCTGGAACAAAGACTGCTACTGAGTAGGGTTGTCTCTCCTCCTGTGAAGCAGTTACTTCGCTAGACTCTTCCTGTTGGGGTTTTGCGCAGGAAACTGCAGTTACGAGAACTGCTAGTACTACTGCTGTAATAACACTTGCTTTTTTCGCGCGATGCGCGGCGGTTTGGTGACCGGAAAACGGGGTACTCATGGTACACTCCTCCTGTGTAATTGGTGTTTTCCGGGAGACTTGTCATGTCCTGGGGCAGTTATGAACAGACTACACGCATGGTATGACGACTTCTCCCATCCAGACTTGCACTGTCGGTTACGGAATTTCACCGTATCACCCGAGGAGTTTTAAAAAAACTCGCTGCGGATTGCGGACTGTGACCGCCGGTCGGGACTCAGTCCCTCCCTCGAAGTTCGCTGTTTGGTGACAGCTGACTAGACGATAGAAAGAAAACAAGAATAAGTCAAGTCCGTCTGGTTGCTATGCACGCGAGCTCATTGGTACCGTTGACCTTCATGGTGAGCTGTAGTATTCTCAGACCATGAGCATAGTCAAACCAAACAAACTCGGAGTTATTGCTGGTCCAGGCGCCGAATCCTTTACAGCAAAAGTACTTAAGCACCTCCGTCAACTATATACAAAACGCTATAAAAAACTCTCTTCTGCTCTTGCCAAACGACACGATATGAGTGAAGAAGAGATTCTCAAGTTCGTGACTCTGATCGAGGATGTGAACAATAAGCGCATACCCCATTATAAACCTTCAAAAGTGTATCATGCTCCGAATTTTGAAATACCAGTAAGTTTTACACGGTTTGCAAATGGAGAGGTGAAGGCAGAAATCCTGAGATCCGTACGTGGGCTCAGGATTTTTCTTGTCTTTGATATGGGGAATAGCTTTCCGGTCAAAGTCTGCGGTGCTGAGGAGCCCATAGAACTCTCTGTCAACGACTATCTGATGTTCCTGTTCACCACAATCAATGCGGTAAAGGTCGCGGGAGCAGAAAGTGTGCATTTAGTCCTTCCTACCTATCCCTATTCAAGGCAGCATAAGAAAAGCGGCCGCGAGGGACTGACTGCCAGCTGGTTCGGCAGAACCTGCGAATTTATGGGTGTTAACCGTATTATTACGCTGGATATCCATTCCCGGGAGATAGAAAATAGTTTCAGTACTCTGAAGCTGGAAAACCTGCACGCTAGTTATCAGATATTGCTCCAGCTCAAACGGCTCATATCGTTCGATGATCCGAATATTGTGGTTGTAAGCCCTGATACCGGGGCAGTGTCCCGTAATAAGTTTTACGCTGAGACGCTGCATAAGCCTCTTGCGATTCTCTACAAGGAGCGGGACTACTCAAAGGTGAGTGTCAGTGCAAAGGAAACCAATATTCGGAGCATTAAGCTGCTTGGTGATGTGAAGGGTAAAACTGTCTTTATGGCTGATGATATGCTCGGTACTGGTGGAACACTGCTTTCAGCGATGCGTGAACTGAAATCCCTTGGTGCTGAAAAGATAATCTGTGCGATTAGCTTGCCGTTCTTCAATCAGAATGCGGTGGAGACATTCCATAAAGCCTATGAGGATGGAGTTTTCTTCCGCATCATAGGCACCAATGCTGTCTATCAGAACCGTGAGCTACTCGACAAGCCCTGGTACCTCAATACTGATGTGACTGACTTGTTTGCCAGAATCATTTCCCGCCTGCACCACGGGCGTTCCCTGAGCCCGCTTCTGGATAACAGGCAGTTTATCAACAAACTCATTCATGGCAACTAGACAGACTCTCTCGATAGATATTGGGACCTCATCCCTGAAAACAGCTGTTATCGACAGTGCGGGGGACGTTGTGTCCCTGCTTCGCAGAGAGTTGCCCGAGCCGGGCTCAAGTATACAGCTTGCTGCTATGTGGGAAGAACAGCTAGAACAGATGCTTGCTGCTCAATTACCAGAAAGCTCTATTGAGGCGGTCTGTGTAACGGGCAACGGTCCGACCATCGTTCCTCTCGGTGAGGATCTCAAGCCGCTTTTCCCAGTGATTTCCTGGTCTGATACTCCCTCCCTTCAACGCGAGGGAGTTCCCTCACTTTTTCTACCGAAGCTGCTTTTCGCCGCAGAACAACAACCAGAACTGGTAGAGAAAACGAGGCTCTTTGTTGGTTGTCCCGAGTATATTTCAGGGGTGCTGTGCGGTGAGTTTCTTACCTTTATTCCGGATCAGCGGTTTTTACCCTTTATTTGGGATGAGGCGCAAATTTCCACATGCGGATTATCTGTCAGTCAATTTCCTCCCCCCGTACTGCTCGGTGACCGGATCGGCCGGGTGACTGGAGAGGCAGCCAAGCGGTTTGGTCTTCCTCCGGGAGTACCGATGTATGCCGGTATGAGTGATTTTCATGCAGCCTTATTGGGAAGCGGCACCGTGTTACCTGGAATGGCCTGTGATCGGGCAGGTACCTCTGAGGGGATAAATGTTATTACTAAACGGGGCTCAAGCGTCCCCTCTCTGCGGACACTTCCCTATGTGGTTCCGGAAACGTTCACAATTGCTGCTCTCTTGCCGGCCTCAGGCGAAGTGTTTACCTGGTACAGAAAACACTATGGTCTCACGCACCTGCCGTACGAACGTCTCATGGAGCAGATCGTCCGGGACGAAGGTGATAGAAGTTTGTTCTATCCGCAGCAAAGCAGAGACCCCTCCAGGCAGTATGCATCCGGAGGAGGGCTGTTTTTGCCTGGGGAAAATGGGTCGCCATCAACCATCGGCAGAGCGGTTGTTGAAGGGATCGGTTTTTCAGTACGAGAAGCTCTGGAGAACCTCGGCGAAGCAGGCTATGAAGTTCCCCTGCTGCGGCACAGCGGAGGGCAGGCTCGTTCTGCCAGCTGGAACCACCTGAAAGCCCAGTTGTTGCATCTGCCCCTTGAAATTCCGGCTCTGCCTGATGCGGAACTGCTCGGCTGTACCGTGGCCAGTCTGTTCGGGAAGGGAGATTACAGCAGCCCCCGGGAAGCAGCTGAGGAACTTGTTAAGATAGAGCAAACATATGTTCCAGTGGAGCAGATCGCCTCCTACTATGACGAACGCTATAGTGTGTGGAAACAATACAAACCGGTGTAGTTTGACACCCCTTAGTCGGGATTCGCCGTGAATATTGCATCAAATTCCTGATGATACTCGTTGAAAACTGAAATGATGGTCGGATCAAAACTCGAACCGGATTGTTCGTTTAGGTAGGTCAGAGCCTGCTGGTGACTCCAGCTTTCTTTGTAACTTCTTTTTGTCCGTAGGGCATCATAGACATCCACTATAGAGACGACTCTTGCCTCGATTGGGATATCCTCACGGGAGAGACCATCAGGATAACCGGTACCGTCCCACCGTTCATGATGACTGCGGGCGATGTTTGCTGCTAACTGCAGAGTCGGCACTGAAGATAGAATCTCATATCCGATAATGGTATGAGTTTGCATGACATCACGTTCATCCTGCGTGAAAGAGCTTTTGCTCAGTAAAATAAGATCTGGAATACCGACCTTGCCGACATCGTGAAATGTGCTGTAGAGCTCAATGTCGTGACATTGATCGCCCGGAAGACCTAACTTTTCAGCTAACAGGCGAGAATATTTGCTGATACGCCTCATGTGAGTCCCGGTGTAGTTGTGCCGAGCTTCCGCCAGATCAGCAAGAGCACCGTAGCACTGAAAACGCACTTCGGCTTCCTGGGTCTTAAGTTTGTCTTCGGCCGTGATGAGCCGACGACCTACTTCTGTAAGACTTTTCAGGACAGCCGGTGATACTGGTTTGGACTGAAAACAGTGGGCCCCGCTTGCAATTGCCTCGACTAGATCATCCTCAGAAGTTTTAGCAGTCAACAGGATTGTATAGATCATGGGAGAGCGATTGTTGATTATCCGGCAAATCTCTGTGCCGGTGTATTCCCCCATCATCCAATCGAGGATTGCGATCCGGGGTGGATCGTTGGATGTCAAGTACTCCAACGCTTTTGCCCCGTTGTCGCAGAGGACAACCTCATAGCCCCAGGACTGCAGTTGTGTCTTGAGAATAAAACGGGTTGACTGATCATCGTCAGCTACAAGAATCTTCATACACCAGCCTTGTCAGCATACATGCGCAGTTCGTAGATAAAGGTCTCCAATTCGTTGGTAAAATGTCCATACAATTCTCCGCAAGCCGAGAGGTCTCCCTCTTTTGCCGCAAGATTGATCCGGTGGGCAGTGTCACTTGCCTGGAGCCCCCCAACATTTGCAATGCTCCCCTTCAACGTATGGGCGTACTGTGAGATGGATTCGGCCTGACCTTCCGAAATAGCCTGCTCAAGTTTTCTTGAAAGTTCCGGGAAATCGCTGCTGACAATTGAATAAATCTCCCCAAGAAGCTCGCTGTTGTTGCCGAAGAGCATCTTAAGGCGGTTTTCGTCCAGTACTTCAATGTTTCCCATATTGTATGTTCTCCACTCAATGGTAACCTATTATGTCCACGAACAATAGTACCATGAACTGCAGCTGCAGTACATTATTTTTCTTTCACACCTCGCACACCTCGCTCCTATTCATGTGAAAATACAGGGTGCAGGGTGAAGCCACATGATCAGGTATGTAAAAAAACTATGGTGCCTTTTTCCCCTGTTTATTGTATTTTGAGGCCTTGCTGTTGTCTTATGGCAGACAGAGAATTCTCGTTTCTATCTAATCAACTTCGGTTACCTGGGAACAGCGTTATTCATAGGTATCGGTCTAGTAACGACACTTCCCAGAAAAAAAGAAGACCTTTGCTAGACGGGTTGCTCAGTTATTGATAGGGTCTACATACTCGGGTTTCTTGGATTGTGGTTGAATGAAAACATGCAATTGGAGGGTTTCTTCTTGTAGCGTAGGGGGAATGAGCATGGCGAATATAGATGTGTGTATAGAACAGTTTTTCCCTGAAGCATCCATGGATGAAAAATTGCAGACGATATGAGATATTGGTTTTACCGCGTATGAGTTTTGGTTTCAAAACATGCGCTAATTCTCAACCCTGTAGAAAGGATTTTGACCATATTGATTGTGTCATTTTTGTTAAGATTCATGTGTCAGGTGTCGATACGGTGATCACTAATCACTGTCTGCTGCAAGAAGCACTCCGGGGTCTGGCTGCCCACCGAACACCACCAACCGAACCGTGAGCTGACCGGAATGATCGCCTCAGGCATGCTACCGGGATGTGCCCTCTCACAGGAGGGGATCGAGCAGCCCTGCCGATCACGACTTGCTTGTTCGGAGACCGGTGCTGTTACCTGTCGTTCAGACCTCTGTGTCCTGCTCCCCGGTGATCACCTCATCTTCGGGTGCACCGATGATATCGAGCAGATCTGAGATGGTCCTGTGAGATTCGATCTGATGCCTGAGCGGTATATTACGGTTCACCTCATAGGTGTTGTTCCTGCCGATCTTCGTGACGGTGATGACACCGACCTCTTCAAGATCTTTGATGATGGTATGTACCGCCCGTTCGGTGATACCTACCTTCCCCGCGATGTCCCTCATCGGCAGTTCAGGATGAAAATAGATATAGAACAGTACATGGGAATGGTTGGTAAAGAATGTCCATCTATGGTTTATGCTACTCATACATCACTCTCTCTGGTTCATGATCCTACTGTACAAGGATATGGGATAAAGTCAACCGATCTCCTCATTCAGGACAGACAGTTTCAGCTCCGCTCAGCTCTTCTGTGAAGAGGAGAGTGAAGATCACTGTGCCTTTCAGGCGGACCGGAGTAGGTGACGGCAGCAGAGTCCTCATGGCCTCTGCCTGCACCGCCACTGCAGATATCGCTGCTTACAGGTAGGCCTCAGGCATGAAGGTCTTATAGTCCTCCACGGTCCCGCCTGAGAGACAGCACTCGATGATTTTCCTTCCTGTCGCATCCAGCCCGGGTTCCAGGTACTTCTTCAACTGCTGATGGAAGAACTCGGTGAGGATCCGGGTTCCCTCATCATAGGCTGCGACGCCCACCTCAGGTTGTTTATCGACCTGGAGGAACCACTGGGGGATCGTGGTTCCCTCGATCCGCATGTTCTGGAGGGAGTAGCCCAGCAGGGAACAGCGGGATGGGGTGATCTGCTCGGGTCGGAAACGCGAGTGACCGCGACGGGCAAGGTAGTCCCTGACCAGCCATTGGGGCATGAACCCGGTCTCCCAGGCTCCCACATGCTGATTGGGAGTCAGTACATACCTAGTCTGGGGAGCATCCTGGAACTGCCTCAGAAGCAGATTGGCCTGAGCTACCCGTTTTCCGGTGGAGAATGGCCAGTAACTGCCTACCCCTTCACTGCTCATACCGGTTTTGTCTACGATGCTCGGGTTCGCGTACCCGCGGGGCGCCACCATCCTCCAGAGCCAGGCAAGAGCAGGAGGAAGGATATGCATCAGTCCGATGATCCCGTAGGAGGGCTCTTCTGCTGTACACGGGGGCGTACGGACGCCGAACGACCGGATATCGATAGCCGTCTTCCCCTGAGTCACCTCAGGTACCATATCCCTCGGGATGACCACCCGGGGATTGGGACAGGGCTGTCCGGGCTTGTCTTCGATATGATCCCAGATGAGGGCCGTACTGCCCACGACCGCATTGATGTTCAAGAACAGCTGAGGATGGGTCGGGTCCAGCGTAAGGCGCTCGAGCTCCGGGTCGGTACCATACTTTTTGATATGGTCGACCCTGACGAACCAGGCGCTCTCAGCGTCCACCAGTGACAACTTCCCGTTTCCGTCCTGCAGATCAGGGTGACAGAGCCCCATATCGTCACAGACCGGATGAAGTTCACAGGTTCTGGGGATCTCCAAATACCGTTTCTCCTTCGTCACCAGATTGTGTCCCAGCAGCAGTCTGCCGTCGGACTCTCGGTGAGGCTGCTGCAGCATTTCACTCTTCCCGCCGCCGCTTGCACCTTCATGCATGAAACCGACCAGATTGTCGTAGGGGGTGATCACCTCCACAGCAGAACAATGGGCGGTGACCCAGCCGGACTGTTCTCCCAGCTCGATCAGCGCACCATAGACCCCTTTCTTCGCACTTGGCCCCGGATAGAGGTTATAGGAGAAGATTTCATGGGCAGCTCCTCTGTTGTGCACTACGACCTGCTTCCCCTCGAAGTGGGTGTGCCGGAAGGGGGGTGCCACGTAGATGATGGTCGCAGGTCTGAAGGGCCTGTCCAACTGCTGTACATCCACGATCCCCTGCAGCAGTCCGAGACCGAAGGCGAAGAAGCCCGCATTCGCAGGACAGATAGCCAGGGCATCACCTCCCAGACCGCCCTGTCCCATCTCGAAGGCGAATATGGCAAGATCTGTTTCTGAGAGCCACTGGAGGGTCTCATTACGCAGTTCGGTGAAGGGGGTATGGAACCTGTCTCTGAACCGGGTCTTGTCCGTGGCGTTCTCATCGGCTATGAGCATGCAGTCCGGATCACGGCGGCGCATATAGGGTTCGATGTAGTTGGCGCTGATACCGTTCTTCACCTTCACCACCTCGACTTCATCCACCTTCCGTCCGTCGGGCAGGGTGTAGGAGACAGTCCAGGAGGAGTTCTCGCTTCCCCCGCAGGCCAGGTCCTCAAGCTCCTCGATCCGTGTCGCCAGCCTCACCGAGGGTGCCTGTGTCAGCAGAGCCTTCAGCTCGTCAGATAATCGGGCGATCTCACTAAACTGCTGCATGTTCATATTAGAGTCCTCCAAATGCTATGATAGGTTCGTATTCGAGAGCATGTTACCAGCAATATTATTCTAGAGTCAACTATCAAGCAAAACAATACAAGAAAAGAATTTCATATATAAAGAGAGCTGAGCTCCCTGAAGTTCGTTTCCAGCCACTCCTGCAGCCAAACCAGAACTTCTTGGATCAGAAATCTTTTCCGTTTAATGTGAACTTCCCAAGTTTTGGTCCACTCAAATAGGTCATAATCAAACAAAGAAAAGTATCCTTGTAATACAAGAATAGATCTCCAATGAATGTATTTTCTGTTTGATGTGCACGACCGTGTGCCCCGAAGGTATTCTCGACTGAACCAGTAGATTAGATATTGGCGGTAAAGAACTCATAAGAAGTAAACATACAGATGAACACCACTAAAAGCTACCTGCTATATGCTGGGTTTTTCACGCTCAACCCACTGGGTGGCAACTTACTCAGCTTGCATTGCCTCGGTGCTACTGGTGCCCATGCCGGACAAGTGCGCGATCTAGGGGGTAGCCCCAGTAGGAGGCCTCAAGGATGTGTTTGATGTCCAGATAGTCCGCCTGTTCCCGGCTATAGAAATGGGATCCGTCGTTGACAGCCTTTTTGGCGATGATGGAGAGGTGCTCGGGTTTAACCAAAGGATTGCCATGACGGTCATAGACATCGTGGAACCGGAGGGCGTGCGCCTGATCGGTTGCCGCCCACAGGTTTTTGTTAAGCAAGCGGATAGCTTCTATGCACAGCTCAGCGCTGATATTGTCCGTACGTCCGTCGGAAAGCACAGGAGCAAGTTCTTCAAGCAACCTGGTAATTTTATGTACATTGTATTCAAGCCCATAGGGCAGCAGAATACTCATGCACAGGCCATGATGCACACCGCAGAAAGCGCCTACGGTGTGACCAATGGTGTGGACCAGCCCCACCATGGAGTTCGAAAAGGACTGCCCGGCGAGGTTGGCTGCGACGGCCATCGACAGACGAGTGTCGGGGTCTTCAGGCTGCGTAACCGCTTTGAGAAGGTTGTCCTTGATAAGTTTGATTGCCTGTAGTGCGAGACCATCACTGATGGGGTTTTTCCCAAGCCCTGTGTAGGCCTCGATGGCATGTGCGAGGGCATCCATCCCTGTCGCCGCGGTGAGCGCGGGAGGAAGAGTTGCTGTCATACGAGAATCAAGGAATGCGGCATCAGGGATAAGAGCTTCGGAGGTGAACAGCAGCTTACTTCTGGTTTCGTGATCCTTAATTACAGCCACCAGGGTAGATTCGCTGCCTGTTCCGGCAGTCGTGGGTATTGCGATCACTCGTCCCAATTCCTGATGTACTGTACCAGCCCCGCTGTATGCTCTGAGCTCAAGGTTTCCCTGTGTATGATCGTCTAATGAAGCCACTAGATTGACAGCTTTGGCAGTATCAAGTACTGAACCTCCGCCCACGGCCAGTATGATATCGCACAAATGCTCAAGGTACATACGGGCTGCTGCTTCGACGGTTGTCAGTTCGGAGTCGGCGGGCACCTCGTCAAATACAGCACAGGAGGGGAAGCCTGCAGTTTCAAGGGGCTGGGTAACAAGGTCAATCAAACCGGCTTTCCGTACGCCAGCATCGGTGATGATCAGTGCCCGCCTGCAGCCAAAGAATCTCAGGATCTCGGGAAGCTTTGAAAGTGCTTCATGGCCTGAAAAAACCTGTGAACGGGAATTTACGTGGGAGAAAGCGGGTATCTTCATAACCGTCCTCCCCATGCTTGGCTAGCTTTCGTCCCACTCGCCGTAGCTGCAATGAGCTCTTGTACCTCCGTATAGTTTCCGTTCTCCAGCAATCTGTTTGCTTGCCTGCACAGTGATTCGATAATTGGTCGGGTTCCGGGATATCTAGCTTGCTCGGTCAGCTTACCGGAGAGTCTAAGGAGGGTACGTTCTGCGCCAGCATTTGCGGTTTCTTTCCAAAGCGAGGACGGTGGTGAGTCTGATGAGAGAACCCGAACATCGCTGATAATATCTGAAATGAGACGGTTGTGCTTTGAACAGAGCATTGTTATATAGTGGGGAAGCAAAGCAGAAAGTGCTTCGGCTTGTGAACACAGGCCGGAGGTTTCAAGCATCTCGGAGAGTGTCCACAAGGCTCCCGAGTGGGTATTTGAAATAATGATTTGGGAAAGGAGAGCAGCATTGGTAAAAGCCATACGGGCTTCCTTGTCGCCGGGACGTTGATACCAGTCGCCTAACAGCCGAAGTGCAGGAACAACCCAGCTGAGGCTGTGGTGTGAAAGCTCAGCTGCACGCATACTTTCGCACAGCTGTCCGAGAGAAATGAGGGCAGAAGCTGAACTTGCAGCTGCGCCTACCCGGCCGAGGAGGCGGGGATCAATGACTGCGATACCAGGTTGGATCTGGTCATATCGCAGGAAATATTCGTCAAATTTCAGGAGGGTGCTAGCTTCCCTGCCGTCAACATCTTCAGTTAAGACAGAGACCAGTGGTAGTGTGCCGTGCCTTCTAAGAGAGAGCTGATCGAGCTGGTCAAGTTGATAGCCGCCGCTATAGAGCGCATTGGCAACCTTTGCCATTGAGTGGAGAGAACCGCTGCCGACAGCGATGATACTGTCACACTGTTTCCGTTCAAGCGTGCTGAGCAGTAAGTGAACGTCCTGTTTTGTAAACTGGGCTTCTGCGACACAGATATGTTTGACAACAAGAGGGGAGTGGGCAAAAGCACGTTTTAACGCAGTAACACGGGCACGGGCATGCCGTTTACCCACGAGGATAAGCGGGGACCGGGCATCATATAATTCAAGTTCCCAGGGTACTGACTCGAGAGCCCGCAAGCCGGTGATGATTTTTGGTCGTGCCCTAAAGGAATATGTCTGCGCCTTTATATTCATCTTACGCCCCGACTGTGATATGTTCCAAAGTACAGTTGGAATCTCTTACGGAACTTATTCCTGGGGGATACGTACCGCTTCACAGCACGTTTTGCCAGCAATCTCGGCAGCAGCAGCATCTCGACCCTGTCCAGTATTCTCACGATTTGACTTCCCAGGGCAATACTTCCACGGATGCGTATACGGTCCCGGGCAACCGCCTGGGCGGTACTCTCTTTAAAGGTAAGTAAAAGCCAGGCCGCCTCAATGTGGCTGATTATGATGCACAGGTCTGTTTCCGTGAAATCCTTAGAAGATGTGCAGTACTGCAGTCTTCCGCCGGGTTGTTTTTTCATTATGATACCGGGGCCTGAGTGATAGACATACAGACTGATCGTGAATTCATCAGGGAGCGATGCCGCTTCTTGTTGTATCGTAGTGTCTATGCAGGATGCTCTCTGCATTGCCCGACCGAGAAACCGGAGCAAACAGGAGACATAGAGTTTTTTCCATCGTTTTTTTCCTGGTGTGAACCCGTTTCGTATGTGCACCGCTGCTCCTGAATTTTCCTACCATATGTGTTCGCGCATTGAAGATCAACACCCATTGTAATGAGACAGAGGGGGTTGTCAAGGATTCTCCTGGTAATTGACCACTCAGATTGACAGCCTGCGCGGCTGGTAGTAGAGTGAGGTAGCACGAGGAGGTGGTCTGTGGCGCTGGTGATACGGGAGAGGTGCATTGGTTGCGGTGCATGTGCGGCTGTTTGCCCTACATCTGCTATTTCAGGAGAGAAGGGCGAGCTCTATAGGATAGATCCCTACATCTGTATTGAGTGTGGAGCATGCGGGCGGGTTTGTCCGGCAGCTGCCGTGGAGGACGTGGAAGGGAATATCATCGAGAAGGTCCCCCGTTCGCAGTGGCTAGTCCCCCATATCTCCCTGCCTTCGTGTGTGTCCTGTGAGAAATGTGTGGAAGTGTGTCCCTCAGGTGCACTAATCATGGTATCGGATGAGTATCACGGTCGGCTTATTCCTGCGCTTGCCTATCCCAAATCGTGTGTGAGCTGCCGTTGGTGTTACGAAAATTGTCAGTTTGATGCAATACTCATGCACGAACTTGTTCTGTAAGTTGGAGCTCTGAGTATATGATTACTGAAACGGGCGTAAGTTTTCACTATCTCGTTATCAATCTAGCCAAACAAAGCTGGGAAGTCCTGCGTCTTCCTGAAAAGGTTCAACGAAATTTCATCGGCGGAAAGGGCGTAGGTCTCAAGCTCTATTATGACCGCGTACGCGATTTGTCAGCTGTTGATCCATTCGGACCTGAAAACCTGTTATGCTTCATGACCAGTCCGCTGCTGGCATCAGGGGCTCCTTGCAGTGCGCGTTTTGAGGGGATAACCAAGTCACCGTTAACAGGTGTCATGACAGCCTCCTCATGCGGAGGTGAATTCGGAGAGGCCTGCAAGACTGCCGGGTGGGACGGTATTGTCCTGGAGGGAATCTCCCCCGAACCCGTTGTGGTGACCGTCCACTATGAGGGAGTGGAATTTGCACCGGCCCAACAACTGTGGGGCATGACAACCTCAGCTGTGCAGTCAGCACTTGGACTTGGCGTCAAAGACGGAGCTCTAGTTATCGGTCCTGCTGGTGAACACCTGGTCCCCTATGCAAATATCTGTTCGGGGCACCGGTTTTTAGGGCGCGGCGGCATGGGAGCTGTGATGGGTGCAAAACGGGTCAAGGCCCTGGTTGCCCACGGCCGGGAGTATGCTGTTAAACCGGCTGATCCTCTCAAGTTTGAGCAGGTGAAACGGCGTTCGCGAAAGTACGTTGAGCGTAATGCTTTTACTCAACAGTATCGTTCCTACGGAACCAATGCAAATATGCGCTATGCAATGCATGGACACTTTGCTCCGGTGGAGAACTTCCAGCGCAGGACTGACAAGCGCATTGACTACTTGACCGGCCAGCGCCTGAATGAACGCTACCGGGCGCGGTTTTCCTCCTGCAGACACTGTGCAATTCTCTGCGGCCATAAGGGAACATATCCTGACGGCGTGCAGCGGCAGATCCCTGAGTATGAGACAACTGGCATGTTTGGTGCCAATATCGGCAACTACAATCCCGACATCATCGGGCAGTGGAATGATGTGATGAATGATCTCGGCCTGGATACCATTTCTACCGGAGGTACTATCGCCTGGGCGATGGAGGCCTCGCAAAAAGGGTTGTTTCCGTGTGAGCTCGCCTTTGGACGGGCGGACAACATTGAAACCGTGATACGGCAGATCGCCTATCGAGAAGGTATTGGGGCGCAACTGGCAGAAGGAAGCCGATCATTAAGCGAGACCTATGGCGGGAGGGAATTTGCCTGTCAGGTTAAAGGGATGGAAATGGCTGCCTATGATCCGCGGGGTTCCTGGGGACAAGGTCTCTCCTATGCTGTTGCAAACAGGGGAGGGTGCCACTTGGCCTCCTATCTCGTGGGACCTGAAACCCTGTTTAAACTCCTCAATCCCCATACCACGCGTTCCAAGGCTTTTTGGGCTGTATTCTTTGAGAATATCTTTTCAGGGATTAACTCTCTTGAGACCTGTCAGTTTATGGCCTTCTCTGTCTTGCTGGAACCGTTCATCGCGCGCATAACACCTCCGAGCATTCTACGGTTTGCCATGACGAATACCCCTTCACTGGCCAAAAGGCTTATTGACTGGAGCATCCTCAGTGATTTTTACTCGGCGGTCACCGGGTACCGGGTAAGTCAGCAGGACTTTTATACTGCGGGGGAACGGATTCAGGTGCTCGAACGCCACATAAACATCCAGATGGGGCTCACTCCGGAAGAGGATACACTTCCTCAGAGATTTTTATCCGATGGCAGTGAGGGAGACGAGGGGGTCGATCTCGCCCCGATGCTGAAGCAGTACTATCATCTTCGGGGCTATGACCAGCAGGGTGTTCCTACAGAGGAGACCCTCAAACGACTGGAATTAGTCTAGTCTCAGGAGTTTACCGGCTAAGCGCCTGTTTGAGGATATCGAGGCCCTCCTGAATTTCGTCGGGAGTGACTATCAAAGGCGGAACAAACCGAATCACCTTCTCTCCAGCGCCAACGAGCAATAATCCGTGCTGCAGGCAGTCTTCGATCACAGGCTTAGCAGCCTGAGAGAGTTCTATGCCCATCATAAGACCGTGCCCCCGTACGTCGATGACCAGATGAGGAAATTGCGATTTCAACGCTTCCAGTCCTGTTTGCAGGGTTGCGGCAGCATTTCTCAGATGTTTCATAAATCTGTCGTCGCTGAGATGGTCCATCATGCAGGAGACTGCAGCCCCGGCTAATAAACTGCCCCCAAAGGTAGAGGCGTGCTCGCCGGGTTGGAAGGTTTCGGCAGCTTTGCTGCCGATAAGCAGGGCTCCGACAGGAACTCCTGCGCCGAGACCCTTTGCAAGGGTAACAGCATCGGGTTTAACCCCGAAATGTTCAAACGCGAAGGGTGTTCCAAGCCGTCCCATTCCACACTGCACCTCATCGAATATCAGCAGAATGTCTTCTTGATCGCAGAGCTCGCGGAGTTGAGTGAGAAACTGCTGTGTGGCCGGGATAATACCGCCCTCACCCTGGACCGGTTCAACCAGTATGGCGCAGGTGCGGTCATCAACTAGAGCAGCGACACTCTCGAAGTCATTGAACCGGGCATAGGCAAAATCCGGCATCATGGGGGCGAAATTCTTGTGGTACTTGGTCTGTCCAGTAGCAGTCACAGCGGCATATGTCCTGCCGTGAAAGGAGCCTTCCATCGTGATAATTCGATTAGTGTTGAGATCCTTATGCTGATGGCCGTATTTTCTGGCTAATTTCAGGGCGGCTTCGTTGGCCTCAGCCCCACTGTTGCAGAAAAAGACCTTCTCCATGGAGCCAAGCTCGACAAGTTTCTCAGCTGCCTCAACGGCAGGTCTGTTCCAGTAGAGATTGGAGCAATGGGTTATACCACCTTCGATAACCTGTTCGAGGGCAGCTTTTAATTTCTCATTCCCATATCCGAGGGCGTTTACGGCAATTCCGGCGACAAAGTCCAAGTACTCCTTGCCGTCGGTATCCTGTACCCGGACGCCGCTGCCCGATTTGATAACAATAGGCAGTTGCGCATAGGTGGTTGCATAGTACTTCTTTCCTGAAGCAATGATGTGTTTTGTATCTGAACTAGTAGGTTGCTTGTTCATACGCTTGTGTACCCCTCCTGTGGTGTAATCATGGTTCCAATTCCTTTATTGGTGAATATCTCGAGCAGCATGCTGTGCTCCAGTCTCCCATCAAGGATGTGAACACTTCGTACCCCTTTCTCAATTCCATCAATGCAGCACAGTGTCTTGGGTATCATACCACCGGCAATAACTCCCTCATTGATAAGTTTCCTAGCTTCCGGTGCGCTGATACGTCTGATAATAGAACTCTTGTCCTGCACATCTTTGAGGATTCCTTCGATATCCGTGAGAAAGACCAGCTTCTCAGCCTGCAGGGCACCGGCAATAGCCGATGCGGCAAAATCGGCATTGATGTTGTAGGTGTTGCCCTGTGCATCAGTACCCACGGGAGCAATAACCGGAATGAAATCGCTGGCGATCAGGGAGTCGACAAGCTGGGTGCGTACAGCGGTGATCTCGCCGACAAAGCCTACGTCCTTACCGTTCACAAGCCGCTTAACAGCCTGGAAGGTGTTTGCATCCTTACCGTTGATACCCACGGCATTGATACCGTGGTTTTGGATAGTCTGTACAATCTTTTTGCTAATACTCCCTGAAAGCACCATCTCGGCAACTTCTGCTGTCTCTTTATCCGTGACTCGCATTCCATCCACAAAATCGGATTGGATCCCCATTCTCTTCAGGGTAGCTGTAATTGCATTACCGCCTCCATGAACAATGACCGGTTTCATTCCCACGAGCTTCATCAGGACAATGTCTTCAATAACCTTATCCTTTATCGCCTCGTCAGTCATGGCACTTCCGCCGTATTTCACAACGACCGTTTTCCCGTAGAAGCGCTTGATATAAGGCAAGGCCTCAATGAGAATGTTCGCTTTTTCAATATATTGGTCCATAATGGTTCTCCCTATCTGTCAGGTTCGATACTCTCCGTTTATTTTCACGTAATCATAGCTGAGATCACAACCCCAGGCAGTAGCGCTGCCGTCGCCGCCAGTGTTGAGATCAGTCTCTATGATAATATCATGCTCGTGAAGGATCTCAGCTGCGTCCTGTTCATTAAACGGAACGGGTGTTCCTTCTTGGAGCAGAGAGATACTGCCTTTTGAGCTGCTGATGTGCAAAGAGACTGTCTCCGGATTAAGTTCGGCTCCGGAATAACCTATCGCGCACAGGATTCTGCCCCAATTGGCATCTTCTCCAAACAGTGCTGTCTTAACCAGGCTTGAAGTAATCACTGACTTTGCAGCTAAACGGGCATCACGGTCTGATGGAGCCCCGATTACACGAGATTCAACAAATTTTCCAGCCCCTTCTCCATCCCTGACAATCTGTTTTGCCAGATAGGTGTGCACATAGCTGAAAGCCGCCTCGAAAACTTTGGCCTCTTCGGAGCCAGGTTTGATTTCATCAATGCCGGAAGCGCCATTGGCCATGACAAGGACGGTATCGTTTGTACTGGTATCCCCGTCTACAGAGATCATGTTGTAGCTGTCGGTAATGGAGGTACCGACGAATTCCTGTAGCAGCGTGGCAGGCACTGCTGCATCGGTGGTGATAAATGAGAGCATCGTTGCCATGTTTGGGTGTATCATCCCCGAGCCTTTGGCGATACCAGCGATCCGTACAGGTGTTCCCTGCACAGTTATTTCCACTGCGATCTCCTTTTTGAAGGTGTCAGTGGTAAGAATTGCCTGCGCGGCATGATCGGCAGATTGCCTGCTGCGAGAAAGTACCTTTGATACGCTGGTTATGCCCTGTTCAATAGTGTTCATTGGGAGCGGCACACCGATAACACCCGTTGAACAGACGAGAATTGATTCGGGACCCATCTGCTCATCAGTAAATTGCTTCTGTAATTCGGCTGCAGTAAGTTCAGCCATGTGCCTGCAGTCACGTTCTCCCTGTTTTCCGGTGCAGGCATTGGCATTTCCACTGTTGACAATAAGGGCTCTGACCGGAGTGCCTGCCTGTGTTATACGGCGGTCCCAGTAAACTGGAGCTGCCTGCACTTTATTCTGTGTATAAGCCCCAGCTGCCCGGGCTGGACGGTCTGAG
Source organism: Spirochaetota bacterium (assembly GCA_051745285.1). Classification (GTDB taxonomy): domain Bacteria; phylum Spirochaetota; class Spirochaetia; order CAKZLE01; family CAKZLE01; genus JBNJDX01. Next base: position 5,447 of record JBNJDX010000015.1, on the reverse strand, counting down.
ACAATCAGGGCGAGATCCCTTCTCTTTTTTTTCAGTCCGGCATGGATGCCAGCTGTGCTGAATCCCTTCGGGGCTGTGATTCCTTCTGGTATGATTTGCATCATTCTCCTGCCTTTATTTAAACATTGTATACATTCAGGCCTGCTAGACCGGGAAGCCTGGAATTGTTGCCAGTCCGGTCTCTTCGGGGAGACTGAACATAATATTCATGTTCTGTAGAGCCTGCCCGGAGGCTCCTTTAACAAGGTTGTCTATTGCTCCGCCTGCCACAATCCGGTTGGTGCGCTCATCAATGGTAAAACCGATGTCACAGATGTTAGATCCCTTCACCCATCTGGTTTCAGGAAACGTACCATAGGGCAGTAGCCTGATGAACTGCTCATCTTTATAGTATGCGGCGTAGGCCTCGATGATATCGTCTTTGTCGACTCCGTCGGCTACTTTGGCGTAGGCTGTCACAAGGATACCCCGATTCATGGGTACTAAGTGGGGAGTGAAGCTTACCTCAATCGAATTGGCTGCCAGCCTGCTGAGCTGTTCCTCAATCTCGGGTGTATGCCGATGGGTGGCAACTGAATAGGCTTTTATGCTCTCGTTGCATTCAGCATACAGCGTGGCGGCTGTTGCCTTTCTGCCAGCCCCGGTAACTCCCGACTTGGCGTCTATGATGATAGTGTCAGGATTGATAAGCGACTCCCGAACAAGCGGGGCAAGGGTGAGAATTGAACAGGTTGTGTAGCAGCCGGGATTCGCTATCAAGCTCGAAGCGGCAACTTCATCTCGGAACCATTCGCTCAGACCGTATACAGCCTGCTCCACTAACTTGGGTGATCCGTGGGTAGTCTTATACCATCTCTGGTACATATGCGGGTCCTTCAAACGGTAGTCAGCACCAAGATCAATTATTTTACAACGCTGCAGTATCTCAGGGGTAACCTGATGAGAGGCGAGTCCGTGCGGCAAAGCAAGAAAGAGCACGTCGCACAGTTCGGAGGCTTCCTCTACTGTCATATCACTACAGACTAGTTCATCAAACCCGCGAAAGTTACCGTAAACCTCGTGGAGTGATTTATCAGCATAGGTTTGTGAGGTTACTACAGTCAATTCCACCTGAGGGTGGGCACTCAGAAGACGGGATAATTCAGCTCCCGCATATCCTGTTGCTCCGACGATGCCTGCTTTAATCTTCATATGGCCTCCCACGAATATGTATATTTATACAGAAAATACATCTTTATTGGATAATTATACAAATAATATGAATATTGTACAGAGGGGTTGTATAATTATTGATTATTTTTATGATGCATCTCTGTTAGCTGAAGCTGGTGTTCTCTCCGGCCGCTGTGAAACTCACGTATCTCAATATATTCCGGAGTAATAATCGCATAAGATGGGCGTGATGCACCGCGGGGTCTAGCTACTGACCCCGGATTAAGAATATACAACCCTGTCTCTTCCCGGTACTCCAATCTGGGGATATGGGTATGAGCAGAGATAAGAATATCGCCTCTGTTCAGTTTCGGAGGAAATTCTGGAGATATGTAGTTGTGGCCGTGCGTCATGAAAATGGTTCTTCCTGCAAAAGAGTATTTAACATACACCGGCAGCGGGAAGGGCAGCACCTGCTTGTCCAGGTGATGGTCACTGTTACCGGCTACAGCCGTTATGTAATTACTGTCTCGCGCAAGGGCAAACTGCAGCTGTCCTGTACCACCTGCTGAGATATCACCGGCAATCAGAAGTTCCGCCTCAAGGTCACGGCGAAGCTTCGAAACTTTCTCGTAGGCAGGATAACTTCCGTGCAGATCTGCAATAACTAGTAGTGTATGAGACTTTTCCACATTCATCGCCCCATCATAAAGGAAAAAACTCAGCAATGACAAGCGGGTCGAGCTGAGTAGCCTTAGTGAAATGATTTTTTGATTTAATGTTTTTTTCTTTTGAGTACTAAAACCTTAATATGGGTAATGAGTGTGCGTTAGATGAGGACCTTATGGTCTAGTCTACTATCATCTCTTATCCAGTTATTCTGCTTGAGTAATTATATTTTGCTGTTTTCCAACATTTTTATAGAGAATGACGTACCAAAATTGCCTAACCCCCGGTACTGTTTCTTGCTTATCACTGAGTAATACCTCTCTAAAATACAAAAAAACTTGTGTTTGAATGGAACAGCCTCTATAATCAATCCAATAATTTTATAGCTAGGAGTTCAGCATGAAACCAAGGAGTGTGCGTTTTCTGCTCTTGATGGTCCTTCTCTCTATTGGAATGATCTCTTGTGAATTGTGGTTTTTGCCCACAAATTGGAATGAAATTGATAATTTACCTGAGGCTGATTTAATCCCTGAAGTTGCTTTCGGAGATATTGCTATTGCCGGTCGAGTTAATGTTGATTTAAGTTCGGAAGTTCAAATCGCTAATGCTACTTACAATCTCCTTGGACCGCTTTTAACGGGATTTGAAACTGACTCAGTCATGAAACCAGGAGATTCATACTCTATTTCCTTTTACGACAGTCAAATGGATTTTGATATAAACTATAAAGCAGACGAGGAACTCTTTCATTTTGAAGGGGTTGTGGCTGATGGCTCAGGATCTATGAACGTATATTATTCTCCGGTGGAGAATGAATTCTCTTTTGATCAAGTTATTATGGTTAATGTTCCAGATTATATGGACGTTGTCGTATATGCTGAAGGAAACAACATCAGTTTGGATACGAATGGGTATTTCCACTCGCTATATAACGTGGCTTATGTTTCACATGATCTCACCGGAAGCAATGACTGGGAACTCGTTTCCATTACTCCTGAAATTTTCAGGGGTGTACTAAACTCAGCGGGTGATACGGGAACTGGTTATGGGTATTTTGGTGACGAAGATAGTGATGAATCCACTGGGACACGTTGTTATTTCAGCGCTTCTGCTGGCTATGACCCCTCAGAAATTGAAAATGCTCCTGATTTTATACATCAGTCCACACTTGATAGCTGGAGAACTTACTTATCCAGCGACGATGTTTTGTCCCTTGACGATGATACTGATTCATGGGCGTTATTTTACAAGGCTGATACATATTCGTATCCATCATCTGAAAGTTATAATCCAGGTCCAGCTGACTACGAACCTTACAACATCTCTGACTATAAATCCGCTTTCTCAAGTACAGATAAAGAGATAGATCTTTCGTCATGGGGCGATGTAAGCCTGATTGTTGAGGCAATGCGATAAAAAGTGAAGATTTTGTAGCCTTTCTCGTGTTTCCGTACGTCTACATAGGTAAATTCCTTGCTTATTCAGCTTCACAGGAATACAATAGAGTTTGTACAGTGTTTTTCCAATTGAACTTAGCTGCATTCACCTAATTCGGTGGTGCTTTGCTATAGAGTTTTTTTAGGTCAGTTCCAAAGAAACGGAAAAAGTAGAGGGAGAGAAGTTCATGTCAAGAAAAACACTGTTTACTGCCAGTGACGGCCAGGAAATAGCATATTACAGCTGGATTCCGAGAAACGATGTGTTTGGAGTCGTACAAATTGTGCACGGCATGGCTGAGCATGCGATGCGGTATGATCATTTTGCCACCAAACTGCGATCCAAAGGGTTTGCTGTGTATGGTTCTGATCTCAGAGGGCACGGTCAGACTGCTGAAGGACCTCAAGAATTGGGGTACCTCGGTCCTGAGAATGGCTGGAAGCGAACTGCTGATGATTTGTTCGAACTGACAGAAATCATTAAAATGGAACATCCCGACAAAAAAGTCTTTCTTTTCGGCCACAGCATGGGCTCTTTTCTTGCTCGGACACTGATGCTTGAGAAACAAGATGCCTATGATGGTGTTATACTGTCAGGAACTGCCGCTCACCCGGGCATTGCAGGAGGTGTCGGCAGACTGCTGGCCAAGGCGGCGGTTAAAAAGGATGGCGGAAAGCAGCCCAACGATCGGCTGGATGCTATGACCTTCGGTTCCTACAACAAGGCCTTTCAGCCAGCTCGGACACGTTTTGATTGGCTAAGCAGGGACGAGGCAGAAGTTGATGCCTACATCAAAGATCCCCTGTGCGGTTTTGTGTGCACCTCTCAAATGTTTGAAGATCTGTTTACCGCTCTTGTCCAAGTGAATACTAAAGGTGTAGTTGAGCAATCGTTGAATACAAAGATCCCCCTACTGCTAGTCAGCGGCAGTGCGGATCCCGTCGGGAAAATGGGTAAGGGAGTAGAACAGGTTGCAGCCCTCTATACTGACTGTGGTGCAGAGGACGTGACCGTTAAGCTGTTTCCAGAAGATCGGCATGAAATACTCAATGAACTAGACCGGAACGAAGTAGAAAACTTTTGCATTAACTGGTTGCTAGAGCGCCTCTGATGCCTGAGTTCTCAGACAATCACATACCCAAGGACCGAGTATAACACATAGACTGCTAAGAGGACAAAGCCGTGTATTCTTCCGATCATAGGTTTTCCGATCGTGAGGAATGCGCGGAAGAGAATCAGTATCATCATCATAAACGGCAGATGGAACCAGTAGAAGTAGGAGGGAACCAGAAGACCTCCGGAGGTGACGGCTGCCGAGACTCCCACAACAAAGAGAATATTGAGAATGTCCGCTCCGATGACATTTCCAATAGCAAGCTCACCGTGACCCTTCCTTGAAGCCTGTACAGCAGTAATCAGTTCGGGTAGCGAAGTGCCGAAGGCTACCAGGGTAGCAGCGATAATGCTTTTTGGAATACCAAGACGGAGAGCTGTCTCACGTACAGCCGGGATAAGAACTTTTGAAGAGATGATTATCAGAACCAAACCAATTGCCAGCTTAAGAACAACCACGGGTATCGGGGAGGGATCTTTCTCTGCTTCTTCGATCTCTTCGGAATAATCAGCGGTGTTCAGTACACCTCGCTTTGCCCGCTGAAACGAATTAATCAGATACATGACCAGCAGTATGATAAAGAGAAATCCTGCCCATTGGGGAATCCTGCCATCTATAGCAAACAGCCCCGAAAGGCTGCTCCAGGGTAGGGCGATAAGTACGAGCAACACCCCTGCGGAAAGCTGCAGTAAGCTTTGATGGTTGGTCGAAGAGCGGTGAACTGGTAGCGGGCGAATCAGACTAGCGATGCCGATTATCAGACTTGAGTCACATATAATGGAACCGATGGCGTTACCGAAAGCAATATCAGGATTCCCCCCCACTGCTGCTGCCACGGAAACTGAGGCTTCAGGCAGAGTTGTCCCCACACTCACAATGGTTGCTCCGATTACCACCTTTGGTATACCCCAGCGGGCAGACAGGGTGACTGCCTCATCAACTAGCAAATCGGCCCCTTTGCTCAAAGACCCAAGGGTAATGATGATCACACCAAAGAGCAACACAATGGGAGTTTGAGTAAAGAGGGCCTCCAACCATGCTTCCATCGGATCGTGCCTCCTGTCAAATTGAGTGC
>JBNJDX010000014.1:0-34633 GCA_051745285.1 Spirochaetota bacterium | reverse complement strand
GGCGAACCCTTTGTCATCTCGACTGAGAAAAAGCGCTTCAGTAACGAAGAGCGCCAACAGATCACTGACGAAATGATGATAAGAATCGCCCGCCTGTTGCCCGAGTCGTATCGCGGTTTCTACCGTGACAAGATTACTGATCCCTTTGTGTTTACTACAGACGTGCAGTAAACAGCTGCTGGATGTCTTCCGTGCTCAGTTCAGCCGGGGTTTCTTTGAGACCAGTTTTTTCAGCCGCACTGCGAAGTTCTTCCTCAGTGAAGCCATACTCAGACAACCGGGCAATGGAGAATGTTTCCTGCCAGGTGGTAAGTATCTCATCAAGGAGCTGGAGACCAGCGTCTACCCGTTCCCCGAAGGGGGGAATAGCATCAGGCTGTGCAAGTGCAAAGCCCGCTCGGCTATACTTTTTCAAAGCAATATCATTACTCACCTGCTGAGCCTTGGCGATAATACGAACGCTAGCCTCTCGTAGCAACGTTCCACAAACCACACCGTGAGGAATGGCATGCATACTGCCAAGCACAGATGCGGCTCCATGCACCACGCCAAGATTCGCATTAGCCAGACATGCTCCAGAGAGGTATGCAGCATACGCCATTTCCGTCCGCAAAGCAGGATCCTTGCCCTCACCTCCAGTTATAATACGAGGGAGGGTTTTACCAGCAGCAGCTAGCCCCTCCAGGGCCATCATATCAGTGAAGCTAGAGGCTTTTTCTGATACGTATGCTTCCAGCAGCTGTGTCACGGCATCCAGACCTGTAGCAGTGGTTACGGAGGCCGGAGCTGTTACTGCGAGCTCACCGTCTAACACTGCAGCATCTGGGATATATTTCTCATGTCGAAGAGACTTCTTAAAACCGTCTTTGCCTACACGGCTGATAACTGCATTTTTTGTTGCCTCAGATCCTGTACCGGCTGTTGTCGGTACAGCAACCAGGCCTATGCGTTTGCCTGAGGGAGTCATAGTTCCTACTCCCTCCAGAAAATTGACTACAGAAACAGCTTCTCCAGCGTTACGGGATTCGGCGATCATAGCTGAAACTGCTTTGGCCGTGTCCAACACACTGCCTCCACCGATACCAACGACACACTGTACATCTGTCTCAAAAAACTTGGTCTGAATGGTGTCGACCAGTTCAGGTGATGGTTCGTGACCGGCTCGCTCAATCGAACAGCCGATCGAACCTGCTTTGAGAGCTGACAACAACTGGTCAAGCACGCCGCTTTGTTCAAGAGAATGCTTACCGACACACAACAAGACATCAGTGTAGCCCTGTTCTTTTAACCACCTAGGAAGGAGAACATCGATCGGTTCTCCGACCACCAGATGGGGAAGTCTGCTTATTTCAAACGTACTGTTCATTGTCTCCTCTCCTTCTGGTTTTCAAATGTTCAGCTCTTTCTCTTCGGTACGTGATAACGTCTCTGAGTCGGGTCTTCCTGTTCTTTGTATAATACAGCGATATTCCCGATAACTGTTATCAACTCTGACTGGCTTTCTTCGGCCATCTGCCGCGCAATAACTCCCCTGCTCTCCTTGAAATCAACGAATTTCACCTTTACCAGTTCATGTGCAAAGAGTGCGTCATTGAGTGTTTGGATAACCCGTTGGTCGAGTCCGGACTTCCCAACCATTACAACAGGTTTAAGATCATGCGCCCGTTTGCGCAGAAAATTTCGTGTATATGAATCCATGGTACTTCCTCATAAAAAAATGGCTACGCCGCAAGACTACCATCTTTGACGTAACCATTCAATGACACCTGCAGAGGGCAGGTACGTTATTCTGGATATTGCTGTGCTACAACAAACCGCTTAATTTTTTTTGTAGAAGTCATTTCCATCGGTTCATCGACGAGGCGAACCTTCTCAATTCGCTTATAGCTGGTAAGACGCTTATTAACCTCATCAATAATCTCCTCCATCCGCTGCTGCATAATCTGCTTAGCTTCCTCTGGGGAGTGGTCTGCAGTTACCTTATCTCTATAGGCTTCTGCCGGGTATATCAGGGCCCGGATCCCTTCTACTTTTGTCTTTTTGTCCTTTTCATAGCCGAGGACCAGGATCTGTTCTATTTCATCGTACAGCTGGAATTCATCTTCAATTTCTTCGGGAAACACATTTTTACCGCCTTCGGTGACAATCAGTGACTTTTTGCGGCCGGTAAGCATGAGGTAGTTATCATGGTCTAGGTACCCCACGTCTCCGGTTTTCAGCCACCCGTCCTCGGTAAATATTTCTTCAGTGGCCTCCTTGTTACGATAGTAGCCTTTCATAACCATCGGGCCTTTGACAATGATCTCACCCACGCCGCGCTCATCGGGCTCTAGAATTTTCATCTCGGTCTCAGGCAGCACTTTACCAACTGATTCTTCCTTGTAGGCATACGTCGGATTAAGCGTAAGAATAGGGGATGTCTCTGTCAGTCCATACCCTTGTACGAAGTCTATCCCGAGCTGGTTATAGAGTCTAAACGTTGAGGAGGGAAGCGGACCGCCTCCGCAGATGCATATTCTGATATTGTCCAACGATATTTTTTCCAGGATGCCGTTAAACATCTTTTTCCCCGGGTTTACTCTGAAAACCTTTTTTATGATGCCGGATACGGTCATCAAGAAGCGGATCAAGCCATAGACGAGTACCCCCTTCTCTCGGATACCGTTCATGAGGCCCTTGAGCAGTTTATTAAAGAGCACCGGGACACCGAGGAACATGGTGACCTTCGCTCGTTTGAGATCGCTGAGAATCTGTTTAACAACAATCTTTTTGCCAAAAACAATTTCAGCTCCGACTGATATGGACTCAATAAATACCGCCAGCATGGTATATGAATGATGAATAGGAAGCAGCGCATAGAAGACATCGCTGGGATAGAGATCCATATGGCTTTGAGCGAGATAGCAGTCACTTACCAGGTTCTCATGTGTCAGCATAACCCCTTTCGGATTGCCCGTAGTCCCTGAGGTAAACAGGATCGCGGCCAACTCATCAACTGTCGGCATAGTCCGCTCAACATGCTCAGAATCAAGCTGGTCGTAGACATACTTATCCTTTTTGGGGGACAGCGAGTATACAGCGGCCAACTCAAGACTCTCATCGGCTGTTACCTCATCATACTTCTCTTCATCGATGAACAGAATTCGGCACTCAGAGAATTTCATGAGATAGACCATCTCATCCGGCCGCAGTTGGTAATCAAGGGGAACCACGACAGCTCCGGCATAGAGAACTGCCAGATAGGCACAAGCCCATTCGGGAGAGTTCTTACCGGAAACCGCTATGCGATCCCCGTGTTTAACACCCTGTTTTACCAGCGTATTTGACAACTGCAAAATACGGTCTTTCACCTCGCGGTAATTAAGGGTTTCCTCATCCGGGTTGAACACTGTGAAACAGCGGTTCTCCGGATACCGATCAGCGTTTATCGAGAACATTTCAGGGATTGTGGGCCACTTTCCCTGAAAATAGTCACCCCGGTATTGTTCCAGGAAATCCCAAGGTGTAGCGCTCTTTTTTGCACTCATAATACTCCCTCACTTTTTCTGCAGTCGATGACTCGAATTCAATCTTACATGATAGATTAACCCATATTACACAGTGCCGCAAGCGAAAATAAACAGATCATGTAATTGTGTTCAAAAAACAACAGCAGCAACAATTGCTCACCCTTAAACCGTCCGCTACATTGACCATTACACGCTCCTGTACTAGAGTATCGTCTATGAAATTCAGTTCATTCGACGAAGCCTGCAGCTATATTGAGTCCTGCACAAATTTGGCAAAACTAGATAACTATACAGTCAGAACGTATCGGCTCGACCGGATGGTTGCTCTGCTCGACCATTTCGATCACCCTGAGCGACATTTCAAAGCCATTCACGTGGCTGGTTCAAAGGGAAAGGGCTCCACAGCAGCCTATCTAGCAAAGGGACTCACAGCGCTCGGACTCAAAACGGGGCTGTACACATCTCCTCACGTTACAACCTACCGGGAACGATTTACTATCAGTGGTCTGTTCTTTGAGGACCACTTTCTCCTTTCAACAGCGAACGCCATGATCTCTCATCTTGAAGATTTTGTATTTCACGAAGACTACGGGTACTCCTCTGCTACCACATTTGAACTGCTTACTCTGCTTGGTTTTCTCCTTTTCGCCGGGAGCGATTGTGAGTACGCTGTAATCGAAACCGGACTGGGCGGAAGACTTGATGCGACTAACGTCATAACGCCAATCATGTCGGTAATCACTCCGATTGAGCTGGAACATACTGCCGTTCTTGGCGATACTATCTCGAAAATAGCAACTGAAAAAGCCGGCATCATCAAACCACAGGTTCCGGTGTGCACGGCTAGGCTCCTTCCTGATGCCATGGCGGCTGTAACAAAACGGGCACAGGAAGTTCACTCTCCTGTCCATGCAATACCTGAATATCTTCTACAGGCAACCAGTCACACTGCTCACACTGGTGAGATCGCCGATCTGCAGTGGAAAGACGGAACCCGGGACCATCTGGTGCTCTCCATGCCAGGCAGTTTCCAGACTGAGAATGCAGCCCTTGCCATTCTCGTGCTTCGGAAACTGGGTCTGTTTGATGCAAGCAACTCGCTTCCTGCCATTGAGCGGGCTGTGATACCCGGTCGGATGGAACTGATCAGGGAAGCTCCTTCGATATATGTGGACGGCGCTCATACTGAGCACTCGCTGCTTCGAGTCTTCAGCTCATTTCGGGAGATGTATCCCAGCGGCGGAATCCTCATTTTTGGCTCGGTCAGCGGCAAAAACCATGAAAAGATGGCAAAGATTGCTGTGTCCCATTTTGATGTCATCATCATTTCACGTCCCGGAACATTTAAACAAAGTGACCCGCAGGCCCTGTACGAACTGTTTATGCAGGAAGTTTCACAGGCTGCATCAAGACAGCACAAGACGGTCCTTCTTATCGAAGACCCTGCAAAAGCCCTGGAAGAGGCAGTATCCCGGTGCAAGGCAGCCGGGGAAGCTATTCTCACCGCTGGTTCGTTCTATATGGCAGCCGAAATCCGGCAGGTTGTCTGTGAGAATCCTTCTATATAATTCCTGCACAAGGAGAATATGAGCATGTCACTGAACTGGAAAGAGATTGATATGGTTCTTGCAGAGCTCTCATTACCCGGATCTCTGGTTCAGAAAATCAGGCAGCCCAATTATCACAGCCTGCTCATCGACCTCTACGACCCCGAAGGCATACGGTATCCCCTGCTCATTGAACTGGAAGCGAAAGCATGTCGGCTCCACAGACTTCAACAGGGCATCCCTGCGAATAAAACAGGCAAGCTGCAGCGCTTTGCACAGCTGATGCGCTCTCGGATCCAGGGAGGCTGCATCCGGGAGGCAACTCAGATCGGATGTGAACGTATTGTACTCATAACTATTGATCATCAAGGGGAACTTACCCATCTCTATGTCCGTCTGTGGAGCAATGCTGCTAATATTATAGCTACCGACGAGCACCACACAATCCTTGATGCCTTTTACCGTCGGCCGAAACGCGGGGAGGTCTCCGGTAACAGCTATGACCCAAAACCCTCTCAACGCAGTCCCTCCCCGGTCTTTTCAGTCCCCCGCCAGTCCTTTCTCACCGCTGTCAACTCAGACCCTACTCTGACTTTTAACGAGTTTATCGAACGAGAATACGCGACAGAGACGAAGGAGCAACTGGCACAGGAGACTGTCAGCCAAACCCGAGAGCTGCTTAAGGCTGAAAAACAGCGGCTTGCCAGGGCTCTTGAGAAAAAAGAGAGCGAACTTACCTCACTTTCTTCATACGAGCAGATCAGGCACACTGGCGATTTGCTCGCTTCAGGACAACACTTCATTTCACCAGGCAGTACCTGGGTCAGTGTCCCGGACTATGAGCAGGACAATCGCTTAGTCTCCATTGAGGTTGATCCCGCAAAATCGGCAGGCGAGAACATCGAAGCCTATTATGAACGTTATCAGAAGGCCAAGCGGGCGCATGACCATCTTCAAGAAGAAATCCAACAGGCGAGAAGGCACCTACAGGAGCTTGATGAGAATCTAAGGGCTCTATCAAGCCCGGACGAAGATCCTGAGCAGCTTTCTGCCTTAGCAAAAAAACTTCAGCAGCGCTATGCTCCCAGAGGCGGTGGTGCTGAGCAGAAGCAAGAAGCCCCCGGGCTTCAGTTTCGTTCAGGAATCTTCACCATTCTTGTCGGGAGAACGGCTGCAGAAAATGATATGCTACTGCGTCGTTACACGCGGGGTAATGACTACTGGCTGCATACTCGCGACTATCCGGGCGGCTATGTCTTTATAAAGTACATACCCGGGAAAACTGTCCCGCTTGAAACACTGCTTGATGCCGGCAACCTGGCAGTCTATTATTCAAAAGCGAGAAACAATGGAAAAGCAGACCTCTATTACACACAGGTGAAACATCTGCGCCGGGCAAAGCATGCCCGACAGGGAACAGTCTTGCCCACTCAGGAGAAAAACATCACAATAGAGATTGACCAAAGGCGCCTAGATGCTCTTTTTACAGGAGGAACGAATCATGAGTGAGCTCTCAGGTTTTAGCGCCGGTATTTTTTATACGGAGACCCAGGAAACCCTCGAGGGACAACTCAGGAAGGCCCTGAGTGAATATACAAACCACGCTAGTCCTGTAGCACAGCTGCCAGCTGCCCTCTTTGTCCCCCATGCTGCCTATGATTATATACTTCAACCGACAGCAGCGGCCTTCCAATCCGTCGCTCACCTGCATCCCGATCGGGTTATTCTGCTTGCTCCCCTCCATAGCGTAGTCTTACCAGAGGATGCACCCTCCTTTCTGTTCTTTCCCGCATCCAGCGGTTGCAAAACCCCTTTCGGATCCCTGTCTTTTGACCGCAGTACAGCAGAAATGCTTGTCTCAGCTGTACAGGATGGTTGGGCAGCAGCGAGCGACAGTTATTTTGAAGAGGAACCCTCCTGGGAACTCACAGCACCTTTCGTGCACTACCTGTTTCCAGCGGCGACCTACTTCCCTATGCTCTACGCTGGCCGCTCAGCCAAGCAAGCGACGAAACTGGCCGGGATCATTTCAGAGATGATAACCGGTAGAACACTGCTGATCATCTCCAGCAACGCAGCGGTATGGCATGAGAGACTCCAGGGAAGTGAACAAGCATACCGTCTTACCAGCATATTAAGTACGCCCACGGGTGATAAGCGCCCCCCTCTGTTAGATCTTGCCCGTAAAAAGCTCATAACGGCCTGCGGAACGTCGCTGTTTGACGCCCTGTATCGCAGTCGGTGTCTTACCCAGCCTTGGAACATTATATCGGAGCCATTTACAGCCCCTGAAACAACGAAATTGCGAACCATTTCATGGTTTGCTTCCGGTGCTGTAGAACTGAGCACCTCTGGAGGAACATGATGCAGAATCACCTACCCCGTCCCTTCGTCCGTGATGAAGAGGTATTCATTCCACTTGCTCCAGAGCACTTCCCCCTACCGAAAACAGTGATGCAAGGCTCTCATCAGCCTGGGTCCATACTCCAAGGAGGCCTCCGGCGTGAATGGAATTGGTTCGGGGTGACAGTAATCGACGGGTACCGCTATGTCCGGGGAATGGCTGTAGACATCCACCCGTTTGGAGATGTGTTCACCATGGATGAGGGGACTGCCTTGCAACGAATCATTGACCTGGCAGGCTGTTTCCCAAACTCAACTCATTTCGGTCTCTATGAGCTGTACCTTATCGAGCCTTTCGGCTTTCTTATGCTACCTCCCCAGCTCTCATCAGTTGTCCGCCAAACGTTGAGCCAGCAGGCAGTATTTGAGACAGAGCAGCAGTGGGTTCGACCGGACCTCTCAGGGAAAGAGAAATTGGTCTGTCAGTTCACCTGCCTCACCTACAAGGTGCTAACCGGTGAGAGCCCCCTTGGCAGCAGCCGGGTACGAAAAGATGGCTACCAGGCTCTCCCCATCAATCTGCTCCGTCCGGACCTGCCTCAACAGGCTGCAGATTGGTTCTCTCAGCGTCTTGGGCGGCGCCCGAGTCTTGACACCTCGCTATCGGCCTGGTGCAACTCATTGAAGCGTATGCTGGAGATTCCAAAGCAACCAGCCCCGCCCGATACGCGTGAAGAGTTACAAACGTTTATTGAAAAACAGGAGAAGCGTGCCAAACGATCTGAATATCTTCGCTTACACCGTACACGCAACCGGGTACTGGCGGTGGTAATTGTAGTAGTCCTGGCAACGGCTATTCCCTTTGTCCGCCGGGTCTTGGAGCCCCCTCCCACAGCCGGGATGGATCAAACTGAAGTCATTGCATACTACTACCAGGCTCACAACAGACTTGACCCAACAGCGGTGGAGGCGGCTTTATCTCAAGGAGCAAAAAGCAGCTTCGACCAGATGCTCACGTATCTGCATGTCACTGAATCGGTTCGGCAGGCTTACGAACACGAATCTGGTTTCATACCTGCTCAGCAGTGGATTGAGGAAGGAAAACCAACGCTTGACCCTTCAAAGACAGTATTTGGCATCACCGACTTGCACATAACCGAGCTAGGGGATCATACCTTTCAGGCCGAGTACACACTCTGGACTCCGCTCCCCCCTGAAAAACGGATAGCGCAGGATACTCCGGCAAACGCCCTACAAGTTACTGAGGAGCTCACTCTGGTACAACGTACAGACCATTGGGTTATTACTGAAGTTCGCCGAACAGATTCTGACAGACGCTGAATACCTGTTCGTGGGCATCCGGGTGTACCCACTGCACTCCCGGGATCGAGGAAAAAAAGGTCATCTGCCGCTTTGCGTAGCGAATGCTGTTTTTTTTGATGGTTTGCCGAATGGAGGAGAGAGACCACTCTCCCGATTGCCTGGCAGAAAAGAATTCACGATACCCAATGCCCTGCATACCGGGCCAATCTGCCTGTGCTCCCGCCTGCAGCAACATCCTGATTTCTGAAACCAGCCCCTGGTCGAACATCTGGTCGACTCGTCGGTTTATACGCCGCTCCAAGTCATTCCGCTCCCGTTTCAGCCCGATAATGCACACATCAGCATCTAACCGCTCCTCCGGCGGAAATCTTCGATAGGAAGACAGCGGTTTCCCTCCTGCATAATAGACCTCCAAAGCTCTCATAATGCGGTACGTGTCGGAGTAATGGATGGTTGCAGCCCCCTGCGGATCAACGTCTGCGAGCTCGCTGTGCAGTTGTTTCGGACCCTCTTGCTCGCAGCGTTGTTCAAGCTGCTTGCGGACAGCCTCCTGGGAAGGAGGCGCCTCCGGCAGGCCAAGGAGCAAGTGTTTGAAATAGAAGGCTGTTCCCCCAGATACTACAGGGAGGTTGCCGCGTTGTACTATGTCGGGAATGAGTCTGCGGGCGGTGCGCACAAACTCACCCAATGTAAATTGCTGATTGGGTGAATAGAGGTCGATGATGTGGTGGGGAACAGCCCTCAGCTCCTGGGCTGAGGGTTTTGCTGTGCCGATGTCCATACCGACGTACACCTGCATGGAATCGGCACTAATTATCTCACAACCGTCGGAAAACAGCTGCTGTATCAGGTTGCTTTTTCCAACACCTGTAGGGCCAAACAGGAAGAGAACCTTATTCTTCTTCCCTGCGTTCATACCTTATTCTATCTTCAAGAACTTGCGCAATCGCAATGGAGACTACCTTGTCACCGTATGCCTCGATCTCTTCATCTCCGTTTTTCGTCAGGCGGGCTGCATTTTTTATAGCGACGCAGGTCACTTCATATGTGTTATAATCTTTATCGACTAGTAGGTTCAGCGGTATACTCAATTCCAACATCCTCCTGTCATGAGCTCGGGTCATTATAGCGAGTGAGAAAGGTTTTGTATAGGGCACCGGAACGTGGGAAATTGCGGATCAAGCGATGGACCTTCGCCCTCCATAAGAAATCGGTAGCAAAGCTCAAGGCGAAAATCAGGGAGATCACACAACGAAGCAACGGATATTCTGGTACAATCTCACTCTTTCTCCCATCTCATCTCCAAAGAAAAAACCGATTAACCGGCTATACTGCGTCCTGAAGCAAGACCGAAATCGTTTCAAGGTCATAAAACAACTAGCATGGCATGGCGCAGCTGCGGCTTTTCGCCGCATTTTCTTCCTCCCCCTCTTGTTGGTTTTTCTCCTTTGATAGATGCGCCCATGTGACCAAGCCTATGCTGGTAAAAACCAGAAAAAAACCTATGAGATGAATGGGATGAAATGCGTCCCCAAGCCAGAAGTAGGAAAGAGTCAGGGCTGCGACGGACATAGCGCTCATGTAGCCCGATGCTGTGCTTGGGCGGACTTGGCGCAGGCCCTTGAACCAGATCAGGGTACCAATGGCCAGCGGTCCCATACCCCACACGAACAGGCCAATCCACTCGTTAAGGGTAGGGATGGTAAAATCAAAAGACACAGCCTGATAGAGCCCCGGCCCCGCAAACAGTAGCGTAGCCGTCCATACGATGAGCGGTAGAACTAAGGCGGGACGCAGGTCATTCATCACTCGCTTGCCCAGCATCGAATACAAGGTTTGACTGGCAACAGCCCCGAATACCAGCAGACTTCCCAGTACCAGGGTCCAGCCCGAAGACTGGATGGATTTCCCCGAGACATTGATGACCAGTACCCCGCCTACAGCCAGGGCTATAGCCAGAATTTTTCGCCAGCCCAGACGGTCGCGCATGAACAGTACCGCTGCAAGCGCCATTGCCGCCGGGCTCAAACTCATTACCACTGAACCCACCACTCCGTTCACTCGACGCATGCCTGTGAGCAAAAAGAAGGTGAAGGCAACAATACCCACTCCACCAATAATGGCGATTTCAACCCAGTCTCTTTTTGAAATCCCAGGCAGACTTCTGCGGTGTATGATCAGAAATGGAGTCAACGCCAGTGAGGCGATCAGAAGGCGCATAAACGGTCCCAGGAATATGGGAAAAGCTTCGGAGACCACCTTGGCCGAGGGGGTCCCCGTTCCAAACAATGCCATACCGAAAAAAAGCTGTGCATATATTGCCAGTTGCCGTCGAAGTTTGCTAGCCGCCATACATCCTCCTTAACCACTCTATGATGATTATCATGATAGAAATGGTAAACGATAAGCGCAATAGATTTCACTAATCGTAGTCACGATAGTTAATTTCTTCCGGTACCATCAACGGTAACATATGGTGCCCCCAGCAGTAGCTGACTGCTACGAATTCAAGTGCGCTATGATCATATCGGCTATTACCGATGGTGTATGGTTCTCAGTCTGTATCACTACATCAGCGAAGGTGTAATCGTCGGTGTCAATCCCATATATCCTCTGGTACCGGGCTGCATCCTGCCTGTCCCGCTCTAAGGTCTCCTGCAGTTTTTTCTGGTAATCCCCTCCCTCTCTGGCAACAATGCGCTCTGCCCGCACCTCAGGGGAAGCTTCGAGGTAGACCCTGAGATCAGCCTCTGGTAGCAGCCATATTGCCAATCTGGAACCAAGAACGCAATCAACTCCCTTTGCCAACTCTACTTGATGGGCATCAAGTTCACGGTCGTAGGAATCATCGTGTTCAGCTCTCCGCCTCAATTCCACGAAATCCAGCCCCTTATCGGCTGCCATCATTCTGAACGTATAATTAATCCAGACAATTCCCAACCGGTCAGCAACAAGTTTGCTCACCGAGGTATTGCCGCAGCCGCTTTTGCCGGAAATAGCTATTTTCATGGACAGTACTCCTTTGTTCCTACCGGGCGGCTGTTTCTATTCAACATTCCGCAACTGCTCCCGAATATTCTCCAAGTGCTCCTTCATCTGAACAACCGCAGCATTCACCTCACCGAGAGGACTCTTCGATGCAATGGTATTTACCTCTCGATTGAGCTCTTGGCAGAGAAAATCCAGTTTTTTTCCCACTGCCGAGCTGCTTTGCGCCAGTATCTCGTAAACATGCTTCAGGTGAGTACTTATCCGTTCAAGTTCCTCATTCACTGAATACTTAACCAGCAGAACCCCTACTTCCTGAAGAATTCGTGCCTGATCGTACTCGTTGCCCAGCAACTGCTCAAACCTGCCCACGAGCGTTTCATAGAGTTTTTTCTCAATCTGATCGGAGAGATTGTCAACACGCACGAAAGCCTTTTCAAATGATTCAAGCAGAGTACCAATATCACGTTTTGTCTGCTCTCCCTCTTTTTCCCGTGACAGACAAAACTCATCTAGCGCCAGAGAGAGCTGGTTGAAAAGCACCTCGCGAAACTCCTGCACATTCTGATCTTTGATGAGGGTAACAACCCCCTCAGCCTGCAGGATATGAGCTAACCCGGGCTCTTCAGAGATTCCTGCTTCGTTGGCAATTTTCCTGAAGGCCTCAGCGTATCTGGCTGCTAGTGATGTATCGACATGCACCTGGGCATCAGATTCAAGTTGTTTAACCCGTATATTCACATCCACATGACCACGGGATACTCTGGATCGAATCATAGTGCGCATTTCTGCCTCGAACACTGAGAGGTTCGAGGGCATATAGAAGGAAATCTCTAGATACCGATTGTTGTAGGATTTGATCTCAGTGGACAACTTAACCTGCTCATCCTCGAATTCACTCGCCCCATATCCTGTCATGCTAATCATGGTCAATCTCCCTCTTGCGCGGTATATAATCGAAGAACTTCCCTGCCGATCCAGCGATTATTACCTGCCCCCATAGTAATAAACAAGTCACCGGTGTGCAACATGCCGGCAATCTGTTCTATCGAATGCTGGTCCATCAGGAGCATCTGGCCGTTTTGCAGCCTCTCGGCCAAGCGCTTACTTAACTTGAAAGCATCATCGTCATGGTGTGTACCCTCGCGGGGAGTCCCGTACACGGGGTGTATGACTGTCAGGTCAGCAGCATCCAATGCTTCACAGAAGGCATCAAAAAACGTCTCGGTTCGGCTGAACGTGTGTGGGACAAAGTCCACAACTATGCGCTGAGGGTTATAAAACCTTCTAAGCCCGTCTAGCACCGCGCGGATCTCCTCTGGATGATGAGCATAATCATCGATGACTCGCATGCCGTACCTGCTGCCGATCAACTCAGTTCTTCGCCGGCAACCGGGGAAATCCCCAAGCACACCGGTAAGCGTATCCAGGTCAAGCTGAAAGAATTCAACAGCTGCTGCCAGCGCAGCAGCTGTATTGGTTACCATATGTGTTCCAGGCAGCAGGACGTGCATGCTTTGTTTCCCCTCTCCCAGGAGAAACTTTGAGATTCCGGTTGTTAAGTGCAACCCACTGACATGGTAGGGCCCATCTGCCCTCTCACCGTATGGAATACAGATAATGTCCGGCCGGTTTGTCGCCGTTACCCTCTGTACTTCCCGGGCACCGGGATCGTCATCACAATATATCAGCAGCCCGCCACTGGGTAATCTGTCAACAAAGGCCGCAAAGGTGTGGACTACTTCCCGATACGAATGGAAAAAGTCAGGATGATCATAACTGACATTCGTGAGCACGATACAATCCGGATGGTACTGCAGAAAATGGTTCCGGTACTCGCAAGCCTCGATGAGCAGAGTCCTCTCATTGGCACGGGAGGGTTCAGGTGCTGCTGCTCGGGTAGGCAAGCTTGATCCGTAGACCGCAGCATGAGGCGTGCCGCTGCTTGCAAGCAGATACTCAAGCATCCCGCACACCGAAGTCTTTCCATGCGTCCCAGCCACGGCACAACAGGCTCTCTCGCGCGTTAGTTCCCCCAGTGCTCTCGGAAAGTCATACATAGGGATTGAACGGTGCAAGGCCTCAGCAACTTCGGAATTGTTGTCTTTGTCATAAGCCGGGGAGAATATAACGGCATCGCATTGCTCGGGAATTTGGGCAGGGTCGAATCCCGAAAAAGGAGTTATACCAATCTCTTTAAGCAGCTCGTCGGTATAAAAGTGCTCGGAAACATCACTACCACAGACAGAGTACCCCATCTCTGTAAACACACGGGCAAGCGAGGACATCCCCGTCCCCTTTATACCGATCATATACAGGCTGCTTTTCTTTTTCAGAGGCCGCTCCTATCTTCTCACGAAAAAAAGACTACCGAAATATAACGATAGTCCTTCTGCGAGCCAGTTCACGTCTGCCTGCCTCTTCGTGATGATATATCCATGATGGATGTACAGGCTTACAGTGCTTTCAGCATATCCTGCTTATGGCCGTTTTTCAGAGCGGCTTCGCACTGCTTACAGACCATTACTTTTTTCTCATTTGCTTCGCGTTCATAGAACAGCTTTATCCCAGTCCGCTTGCAGAGCGGGCATGTACCCCTTCCCTGTCGGACTTGATCACGTATTCCAGCACCTCTGTGCGACTTTGCCATACTTACTCCTTACTGAATTCAATACTAGGTCAGACTATAGTAAGCAGAAGGCAAAAAGTCAAGTAACATGTCTCCTGATATACATATTCGGGGGTAGACAATTGTTTCTATATATAGTAACATCGTCCCACACAGGAGCTGAATATGAACGATCTTCAAGAACTTATCAAAGTATTTACCAGAGTCGACTCATACGACAAGATGCAAAAACTCTTTGAAGAGCTGTTTACGATGAAGGAAAAGTATGATTTTGCCCTGCGCTGGCGACTGCTGAAAGACCTTCATGACAAAGTGCCGCAGAGAGAAATTGCTCAAAATCTCGGCATCAGTCTCTGCAAGATAACCAGGGGCTCAAAAATTCTAAAAGAAGAACATTCGATTACCAGGAAACTTATTGAGGAGTTAGAACATGACACAGAACAATCAGAACATGCCGACACTTGAGGGATATTTTGGCCCCTACGGAGGGGCATACATTCCTCCCCAGCTGAAAACCATAATGGAAGATATTGCCAAGGCGTACGAAGAAATCCGGGTTGATCCCTCCTTTATTGAGGAGCTAGCCCACCTCCGAAAGCATTATATCGGCAGACCCTCTCCGATTTTTCATGCAAAAACCCTTTCTGCCCAAGTTGGAGGGGCTGATATTTATCTCAAGCGGGAAGACTTGAACCATACCGGGGCCCACAAGATTAATCACTGTACTGCAGAAGCCCTTTTGGCCAGAAAGATGGGAAAAAAGAAGATTATTGCAGAAACAGGGGCCGGACAGCACGGAGTTGCTCTGGCTACCGCCGCAGCGCTTATCGGACTTGAATGCGACATATACATGGGAGAAGTAGACGTCGAGAAAGAACACCCCAACGTTTCGCGGATGAAAGTGCTCGGGGCTCGGGTGATCAGCGTTGACCGGGGCGGTAAAACACTGAAAGACGCTGTTGATGCAGCCTTCGAAGCCTACTTAGCCGATCCTGACACCCAGATGTACGCTATCGGATCTGCAGTTGGCCCGCACCCCTTCCCTATGATGATCCGAGACTTTCAGTCAGTTGTCGGCTATGAGGCCCGGGAGCAGATGACAGAACTCACTGGAAGACTTCCGGACGCTCTGACAGCTTGTGTCGGGGGAGGGTCGAATGCAATCGGCCTGTTTACTGCGTTTCTCGAGGATGAAGATGTTGCCATGTACGGTGTAGAGCCGGCTGGAAAAAGCTTCAAAGTTGGCGAGCACGCTGCAACTCTTACGCTGGGGAGACCGGGGGTCCTTCATGGCTATAACTCCTATCTCCTTCAGGACACGGAGGGGAACGTACAGCCTGTCTATTCAGTGGCCAGCGGGCTTGACTATCCAGGAGTCGGTCCTCAACACAGTTTTCTCAAGGATACAAACCGAGTAACGTATGTCACGGCAAATGACGAAGAGACTATTGACGCCTTTTACGAACTCTCCCGCATCGAGGGTATTATTCCAGCACTGGAATCTGCCCATGCTGTCGCCTACACAAAGAAACTTGCCAAGGAGATGGGAAAGGGTAAGAATATTCTGGTAAACCTCTCAGGACGCGGCGATAAGGATATCGACTACGTCCTCTCTCGCTTTCCCAAACCAGAAGTACTCTAAGACCTACAGACAGAAAAAGACGAGTTTTCACCCGTCTTTTTCTGTCTGATCTACTGTGCTCGTCTTAGAATGAGAAACCAAAGGTCAATTGAGCTCGTACAGGATCACCCTCATAGGCTCCGCTTGGTTCCAGCGCATAGGCAAGCGCAGTAGCAGGAACCCGTGTTGAAGCATCAATTTTCACGAACGGCAGAACCACTCCCGCCCCTACGGTATAGTCGCCCTCAGTTAGCTGCGGGCCGTACATAATATCTCTCCACTCGGTGACTTCCTGTTGAAATCCGAGCCGAAGGGCCAGCTGGGCAAAATCAATAAACCGCAAATTGGCTTCCACACCCATCGAAAGAAGACGGTCGGCATTGTCACCGAGATTATGAACATCCACAGCCGCCACCACTTGCAGTGGATGGTAGTTTCCGAAACTGTCATATTTCGTACCCTGATAGGCAACCCCAGCAGACAGCTTGGAAAACACAGCCTCTAAATCCATGTTGATGCCGCTCTCCCCATTTCCGTTGGTATGCATAAAGTCGATAAAGTTATCGCTGTATGCTCCGAAGGAGAATTTTCCCATCGTAAGCAAGGCACCGAGTCCCATGGTCACCGATTCACTCGGTTCTTCAAGATACTCAGCAAACACAACGTTTCGCAAAAACGGCAGCGCAATCGAACCCAGGTCAGAACCTGCAAGTTCAACATTGTCTTTTTCGTCGTACTTTGTTGCTTTGATGTTGGCTCCCACCGACAGAGGCCCTGCTCCAAAAGCCGCTCCGAAATGGAGCGAATTAGCCTTTTTTATATCCACCCTGCCATCACTGACCGGTGAAAGATGATACGCTGTGCTAGCGGCAAGCCCCCAGTTTCTGGCAGTGTAGAGAAATTCCCCATCAATGGTGGGCTCTTGAGGAAAGTCGGAGAGACTCATGTCCGACAACACCGAATCAGGAAGAAAATCCTCAAAATCGGCACGCAGAGAAAAATCGGCATCGGCTAGCAGCCTAAGCCCGGCTGGATTGAGAAAGATCGTATTGGAATCATCTGCAACAGCCGTGTAGGCCTGCCCCAACCCGGAGATTCTGGCGTCACTGTGGGAAGCAGCTGTCCAATCAGCATGCGCTGAATAGACCGCCCCAGTTGCACATACGATCAACAACAGCAGTACAAAAACTTTATATTTCATAGCACTCAACATCCTTATATTTCCGCGGAACTCACGAGGGAAACACTGCAAAAGTAAAAAAGTTACACTGCTGCGTGAAGCACATGCATGTTCTTGACCTAATGGTCACAACATATCATTCTAGGGACATGAAACATAAACATCAAAGCAAAGACAGCGTGTTCGTCCTTTCGATAGACGGTGGAGGAATTCGGGGCATCATACCGGTTATGGTGCTCATGGAGATGGAACGTTTACTGGGGGTCCGGGAAGCCGAAAAGCCTTTGTCTGCCTACTTTGATCTCATCGCAGGCACCTCTACGGGGGGAATGATCGCACTTTCACTGAGTGCTCCTGGCAATCGCCTAAATTTTCCCTCCCCTCTCGACTTTTCTCAGGAACAGCGTGAGAAAGGGCAAAACTATTCTCTACACAGCAACTGGGGCTTCCGCGAGATGTATAATCTTCGGTTTGCCGCAAATAAACAGATTCCTGCAGAGGCCACTGATGCGCAGCCGGCAGCCCCGTTTACGAGTGAGAGCTCAAGTGCCCTTAAGCCCAAATCACTTGAAAACGAATCAGGTCCCAGTGAAAAGCACAATAAGCTTGTGGCTGCTTTCCGAAAACTTGCACGGAAAGCCAAGGGGGAAAAGAAGAGTCTCCAGCAGGAGTCCGTGGACCTAAAGAAAATTCTCAACATCTACGAAGAGCGAGGCGAAGAGATCTTTCCGAAAAGCACATTCAGGCAGCTGCAGTCTCTGAGTCAGGTCTTCGGAGATAAATACAGCGAAGAATCACTAGAACAGCTCCTTGAGTCAATTTTTTCAGATATAACCGTGCATGAGGCGCAACAGCCTGTCTTTGTGACCACGTACGACTTTTACAGCGGCAAACCATATCTGATCACTTCGTACGACAATGAGGATTACTATATGAAAGATGCTGCCAGGGCGACAACTGCCGCACCGACATATTTCTCACCTCACTACGTTCAACCGCTGGGAGATACCGCAACAGAATACTATCTGATTGACGGAGGCGTTGCTGCAAACAATCCTGCCCTGCTCTCCTATTTCGAAGCTAAACGACTCTATCCCGAGGCCAAACAGATTAACATCATCTCGCTTGGAACAGCTGCGCGCCCCTATTTCCTGCCGGCAGACCAGTCAGTCAGGGGAGGCTTCATTGGCTGGATGGATCCCGCTAAAGGCTCTCCCTTATACAGGGTGCTGCGGTCAAGCCAGAGCGGCATTACCGACTACGCACTCAGTAACCTTCCCGATGTTCGCTATTACCGCCTGGACGGTTCCCCCGGAACCAGGCATGTACGACTTGATGACGCCAGTAAAGAAAACATTGCCTTGCTCAAACATATCGGGAAGACGATCGTCCAGGAAAAACATGATCTCATCAGCTCCTTCTGTGATCTTCTCATCAGAAGAAAAGAGTAGGAAGAGAGGAGGAAACCGTATGTCGCAGCATCCCAATCAAATAAAACTTGAACAACGCTTCCGCCGCATGCTTGATGAGGTAGATGAGTATTTAGAGAACCGCTACGAAAGCCTCTATCGCCTCCACCCTAACCGGCTTCCCCGAGGAGAAGCATCCAGCAGTCTGTATGATGGCCTGTTTGCCGCCTCGATGACCTTCACCGCCGGTTATGGTTCCCAACATGGCCGGGGATACCTGGTGATTATTGATGTGTCTACTCTCGACCGCGTCGACCCGCAGCACAAAAAAGAGATTCAACGTGATGCAGCTGCGAAGTTGGAAGAACTGCTGCCAGCCTACTTTCCTGATCGAAAGCTCAGCGTAAAAAAGGATGGTAATGTATATAAGATCGTGGGTGACTTTTCACTGGGTGGAAGTTGAACTGATTATCTGTTCCTGTGTCCGCACCGCTGCATACAAAAGCTCGGAAGCCTCCCGCAGCACAGATGTGAAGTTTCCGGTAGATTCCCCCATTACATCGGAAACTACCCGAAATACTCTGACAGGCGTGTTGTGCAGCCAGGCTGCTCCCATCCAGGCGTAACTCTCCATATCCACCGTCTGAATATCAAGCTCATCAAGGACCTCCTGATGCTGCCGGGCGGCAGCATCATCAAGAAAGATATCGGCGCTCCCGCTCGTTACCGAGGCTGCCGCCTCAGGAGCTGGATAATCAAAACTGTCATGCACATATCTGGGTAGACTTCCGTTTATTTCTCCTGCTTTCAGGCCGAACCGGCCAATTTGTAAGTCATATTGCACAGAGGAAGAAACATGTACCAGTTGTTTGAGAGGAATGCCGGGACGCACACTGCCGCAAAGACCGATGCCGTATACTCGTTCGGGAGTGTAACTGGCTAACAGCTGCATCATTACACCCGCAGCATTCACTTTTCCTGAACCAGTGACAGCCGCCAGGGCTGGTTCACCGTCAAGAAACCCGGTGTAGTGTGTTCCGGCAGCATGGGTTGTGCTCTGCACATGTTTAAGGGCGTCAACTGTTGCTTCGAGCTCCCGTTTAAGAGCTCCAACAATCAGTATCATATTCAGTCCACCAGTTCATAGGTGCTCACCGGTACTGCGTGTCGCAGAGATTCAAGTACCTGTTCAAGCAGTACGCCTTCTCGATGAGCAATATGATGTCCGAATGTCGCCCGTATAGCCTGCACCACAAACTGAATAGATCGATCTATGGCAATTGGCAAGCTCTCCCGCTGCAACAGACTGCCGACAACAACGCTGGCAAACATATCACCGGTACCTGGATATGCAGCTGGAATAAAGGTGCACTCCACTTTCCAAAACCTCTTGTCGGAACTGTTATACGCAAAGACTGTGCTGATATTCTGCTTGTCTCTGACAGGAACACTGGTGATGATGACACTGGAGGGCCCTGCTTCAGAGAGCTCCAACAACCACTCTTTAATCTCTTGCACTTCCATCTCTTCCGCGTAGGGTTTCCCCAGCAGCAGTGAAGCTTCAGTATAATTTGGAGTGATAACATCAGCATGCCTGATAAGCCGCTGCATACCCCCGATCATTCCCCGGTCAAAGGGCCCGTAGAGCTGCCCATCATCACCGAGTACTGGATCAACCAGAGCAAATGAGTCCTGCCCCCCGAGAGATTCGATCAGATCAATAACCAGCTCGATTTGTTCTTCAGAACCGAGAAAACCGGAATAAATTGCATCAAAGGAGATTTCAAGACTCTTCCAGTGGGCAATTATTGCTTGCATGTCTTCGGTGAGATCACGGAAATGATAATCGGAGAACCCACTTGTCTGTGTTGAAAGCAGGGCTGTGGGCAGAGGACAAGTCTGTATTCCCATGGTAGAAAGCACGGGGAGTACAATATTAAGCGATGACCGGCCAAAACCGGACAAGTCATGTACTGCAGCAACTCTTGGAACCGGACGGGTATGGAACATAAAAACCTTCTAAAGGGCAAATACCTTTTGCAACTAACACTAAGTTTTTGTATGATGACTTAGTATACTACACCCAGATAGTATGTGACAATGGATGCGTTAGAAAACCTCTCGGGTAACAGCACGGCCTGCTTCCCGGCACTCTCGCTAGCAGGTTGTGTGTTTCTGCACGCACGGGAGAGACGATTAATTGGAGAGAACCATGGACAATGCCATTATTCACCACACTGAACCTATTATCAACCTGTCAGAAATTCCCAGTATTCCACAGCAGGCAATGGAAGCTGCCTTGGGGAGTTACATTCTCTCCTCCTCAGGCTGGCGCCACATTTTTGATGAGTCAGGCGATCCGGAGAGTACCAACAAAGGCATCAGTCCCGTTGACATCTATCTTGTGGCCGGTATGGCCATGGCTTTTGCAGATGTTCTTGAGAAACTGCTAGACAAGCCCTGCAGCCAGTTGCAGCTCCTCCTTGCCCGAGACACCCGTCCCACCGGACCGGTTATCTCTGAAATTCTTATACAAACCCTCCTTGCCCGCGGGGTCCGCATCTCCTACCCGGGGGTAGCCCCTATTCCTGAAGTAACAGCAAGCTGCAGTCTCAGTGATGAATATGACGGCTTTATCTACGTTTCCGCCAGCCACAACCCTCCGGGGTATAATGGAATAAAATTTGGCCGCAATGGAGCCGTAATGGGGGGTGCAGCTGCAGAAGAACTGATTACCAGGTTCAAGGAGATTATCCGTAATCCTTCAGCTGATAAAACGATACGCGCACTGTGGTCGATTGAAGTATCAGATATGCTGAGGGACGTTCTACACAGCTCCCCGGGAATGAAAGAACATACCCTTGAGTACTATCGTATGTTCACAGCTGCAGTGGCATCGGGAGACTTATATATCTGTCAGCAAGACCAAATTTATAACACCATCCGTGATTTCGCCTCTACAAATGGAATAGGCATCCTTGCTGATTTTAATGGCAGCGCTCGAACGCTATCCATAGATGAACACCTGCTGCGCTCGATGGGAGTTAGTTTCCGTGGTATTCATACACAACCGGGAGTATTTGCACATCGTATTGTTCCTGAGGGAGAAGGTTTGGAAGACTGCCGACAAGCTCTGGAGCTTGCCTTCAGTGAAGATCCCTCCTTTCTGCTTGGGTATGTACCAGACTGCGATGGAGACCGCGGAAATATCGTCTATATTAACGAAAACAACGCAAAAGCATATCCCCTTGAAGCCCAACAGGTTTTTGCTTTGACGGTACTCTCTGAACTTGCTTTTCTATCCCTGAAGCATCCGGAGGAAACCAAACTAGCGGTGGTTGTTAACGGCCCTACTTCTATGCGAATAGACACCTTGGCTGCATACTTTGGAGCTACGGTGTTTCGCGCTGAGGTTGGGGAAGCAAACGTAGTCGCTTTAGCTCAGCAATTACGCCAGAAAGGTTATCAGGTCCGCATCCTTGGAGAAGGTTCAAACGGCGGCAACATCACGCACCCTGCGCAGGTCCGTGATCCAATCAATACGATACTGTCCCTGCTCAAGCTTTTAACACTACGCAGTAAACATGAGCAAGTGGGACTGTTCGATCAGTGGTGCCGTCTGAGCGGAAAACCGGGCCTGTACACAGACCATTTCTCCCTGCAGGACATTCTTGATTCACTCCCGTCGTATACGACAACGAGCGCATATGAGTCCAGAGCTATGATACACATTAACACTCAGGATCACGAGCAGCTTAAACGTCGCTACGAGGACCTGTTCATAAAACGCTGGACTCAAGACAACGATTTTTTCCGCTCCCTCGGTATTTCTGCCTGGCGCGAGTTCAATACGATCGAGACCTCGGAGATAGAAGGAACAGGGGCGTCGGTACGCCAGCAGTCATCCACGGGAGGACTGAAAATAGCATTCTACAACCGGGAAGGGACTATGACAGACTATATCTGGATGCGTGGCTCAAAAACGGAACCCGTGTTCCGGATCCTGGCAGACTGCAGGGGCAAGGACCCTTCCCGGGAACAGCAACTTCTCAGTTTGCAGCGCAGCTTGGTCGAACAAGCTGATACTATATGACCGATACGTTCAGAGGTGTGCGGTGACCGACGACAGGATACGTGGTGAAGAGTTTACATCTCAAATCTTTCAGGATCCCCATCAGGCCTTTGTGCAGGCGCAGAAAAGCCTGTCGGAGGCTCTGAAAGCTGAAGACAAAACGACCGCTGGGGAGGCAGCGCTGACTGTTGCCCATGTTGCTATCTATAAAGCAGATTTTGCCTATGCACAGCACATGCTTGACAGGAGTCCCGCCTTCCTAGGGGAGGTTGACCGGCACCCACGGTATCTACTCGTCAAAGGACTGCTGCTTTTCCATAAGGAGCAGTTTGTATCCGCTCTCAAAGTCTTCTTTCGCCTCTATACACTGGCTCTACAGGAAAATATCATCGAAGCTCTTGCCTGGAGCTGCCTCTGCCTCGGGGAACTTCATACTCAGCACAGCATGTATGAACGGTCTTACTATTATCTCAACCAGGCAGATGAAGCAAGCACAGCAGTGGCGAGTACAGAACTGAAGACCGCTATTCAGCTTGCTTTTACCAGGTATCATCTTAACTTGGAGCAGTTTGCAGCCGCCCGGGATAGCCTCGTACAGGCTCGGGACTTCCTGCAAACCAGCACCAACAATATTGGCGAAATCGAGGCGGATCTGCTCTCTGGAAACATCCTGCTTGCAGAACGCAAAAACGAAGAGGCAATCGCACCAGTGCGCAGGGCCCTAGAGACTGCCGAGACCCATGAGCTGGATTATCTCCAGATTGAGGCCTTGTTTTTGATTGGTCAGATAAAGATGACCCTTGGCCGTCATGCTGCTGCAAAACTTGCCTACCAGCAGAGTCTGCATCTGGCCCAGACACGCTCTATTCAGTCATATATGTATAGCAATGCACACGCGCTTCTTATCCTCGGGAATACAGAAAAAAGAACTCAGCCCATATTTTATTACGGAAATTTACTCTGGAAGCATGCTTCAGCACAGATACAAGCCCTGCACCAGCAGCACATAGCCGAGGCGGAAAACCAACAGCACTTCAATACGATTATTCGCGAACGGGATCTGTTTAAAAAGCGATCGGCACAGCTGGAACAGGAAAACCGCAATATTCATCGGCTGAGCAATATCATCCACACTATTGTTGCCTCCCGCTCAATTGAAGGATCTTTTTCTGCGTTGCATGCTGAGCTTCCTGAACTGGTCAGCTTCGATGGTGCTGCATTGTTTACGGGTGCAAACGACAGCCAGAGTGTTACGGTATTATATACTGCTGGGAGTTTGGCCTTGGTAACGAAACAAGTGTTCTCCAATGTGCAGGAAGTCGCCGAGTCCTGTTTTTCTCGAAATGAAGTCGTACACATCGGCCCAGGGGAGCTGGAGTCCTTTCTGCCAGCTGCAGTTGCCTTCCCCCTCCATAGTCGCGGCGAACTACTAGGGGTTTTGTTCTTTTCAGCTGAAGACCCGGAAGGGTTCTCAGCAAAAGAATTAGACATACTCAGCGCCGTCTGCGATTACCTGGCAGTGTCGCTGGCAAATCAGCTGGTTGTGGCCCAGCTCAAACAGGCCAACAGCCAGTTGCTGGAGAAAACGGAATCTCTCGATAAAGCCTTGCAGGAGCTGCAAAAGGCTCACGACGAAATAGAGCATCTGGCAGCCTTTGACCAGCTTACCAGTCTCCCGAACCGCTATTTATTTGATCGACGTTTATATGAAATTATTCACTTAGCCCAGCGAAACGGCTCACTGTTTGGATTGTTCTTTATCGACCTTGATGATTTCAAAGCCATAAACGATACCTATGGACACAAGACAGGAGATACAGCTCTCCAACTGGCCTCCTCCCGTATGCGGCAGGTTTTGCGTAAGTCAGACGTGGTTGCCAGATATGGCGGGGATGAATTCATTGCTGTCTTCAATGATATCAAAAAGGTCTCAGACCTCTCTACGATAGCGCAGAAGATCATCGATGTGTTGAACGAACCTCTCAAATTCGGAGCTGGAAGGGTAACTCTGGGAGCAAGTATCGGCATCAGTGTATATCCTCACGATGGGACTGACGGGACCCAGCTCGTCGACAGGGCTGACCAGGCTCTCTACGCAGCCAAGACGACCGGGAAGGGAACCTACCAGTACTTCACCGCTGCCGACTAGGAGTTAACTTCTGCCCATGATATAATGGGTGATACACAACGGCTAAAAAAGGAGCGCTGACTATGTACCGACGGCTTTCTCAGTCAGAACGGGCATTTGAATACAAACATCTCGAACAGATTGCTTCCGTATTTCCTCAATTGACCATTACCAGCAAATCGTTCTACACCGATGGATTTGCAAATGACGTCATAACCATTAACGATTCCACTGTATTCCGATTCCCAAAATACCAGTGGGCACTAGACGATATGTTTGGAGAATATACCTGTCTTGAGCTTGCCGGTATGCATACCTCAATGCGCCTTCCAAAATGGACGATACATAACGATGCCTTCATAAGTTATCAAAAGATTCCCGGCTTAGCGATGCACCAGTGGCACTTGTTCAAAGAAGACCCGGAAACGGTGATGCAGGCTGCTCAGGACCTGGGAGCCTTTCTGCATCAAATGCACCATATACCTGCAAAAGAACTAAATGCAGCCGGCATCCAGACCTCTGTATCTGCCCACAGTTATACCGACTGGTTGAAACTCTATGACGACATTCAACAGGAGCTCTATCCGTCCATGCCGACAGCATCCCAGGACTGGGTTGATACGCTGTTTCGCACCATCATAGCCGACAATACAGTAATGGATTATCAGCCGAAATTTATCATTGGAGAACTGGGATCAAGTCATATCCTGTTCGATTACAAGAAAAAGAACATAACCGGGGTAGTTGATTTTCGTTCGGCCGGCAGAGGCGACCCGGCTTTCGATTTTGCTTATCTGTATTGGCAATTCGGTGAGCGTTTCGTGGAGTTGGTGCAGTCTGTGTACGAGTGTTCTGAACGCATGCGGACCAGGGCAAAGTTCATTGCGGAGACGCTCCCGCTGCAGTGGGCACTTGGAGGAAATCGTCTAAACAGCCCCTATTGGTTTATGATGAATCTGGGTACTAAAACTCCTTATCGTTCTGTGTACGAGAAGGATGCTTTTCACCGCTAGCCGATGAGGCCGGCAACAGCAGCACCAACAATTGGTGAATTGTCAATTTCCACAAACTCATAGTACCTCGCCAGCTCACGATTAAGATATTCCTGAAGATACCACTCGGTGTAGCGCTGAAGGTTATGTGTCTTGTAGTAGGTTGTCCCGTCCGCATTAATGCAAATAGGCCGCCGCGGATCGGTGCCCTCCCCCGTTTTCAGAATCGTTGCCGACAAGTTCACCGCGGTTAGTTTGGCAGCCCGCTCAATAATCCCGTCAAACAATCGATAAATAAACAGCGCATCCTCATCACTGCTGCAGCATGATGCGATCAGTCCACTCGTATCGTGGGGGCGATGAAGAAACTTATCCATGGTGATCGTATCAAAAGAGTGCTGTGCCATCTTTGCTCTAAAGGCCTCGGCAAACTGCCGGGAAACCTCTCCCAGTTGGATCGCTTTCCCCAGAACGAAGCGAGCATATGGTCCCAGATAGGCTCCTGAAATAAGTTTTTCAAAGGGATAACTGGAGGGGTCTTTCGTAGTGGCAAAGAATTCCCTGTCAGTTTTGGCTGTCGGCACGGCAAAATTACCCGATTCGATATTAATAGTCTGATGCTCTTCTGCAAGTTGATTTGTGACTTTTGTAATATTGCCGCTCTTTTCTACATAACTCGTATTGGTCCCAGTCCCCAGGATGAAGCCTACATAGGCGCTGTAACGCTTTTGTGTGCTACTAATCTTACCAGCAAGCAATGTTGCAACCGTATCATTGAGCAGAGTAAGCCGCTTTGGCTGGCGATGTCCCCGTCTAGCAAGTTCATCGAGCAACTCCTTACCCACCAGCTTGCCGATGACTTCGGGTGCTTTTATCTCTTTGGAAAAAACAATAAGTCTCCCGTCACGATTTTCAGTAATATCGGCAGCATATGAGAAGCAAAATCCGATTTTTTCACTCCCGTCAAAAACTGGTTCAACAGCATCGGCAATGGAGCCAAAAAACTCTTGTGCACTGACCTCCTTTTCCACTCCCGGCATACCTTGCTTGGTAAAGTGTGAAAGTGAAAGGCTCTTGTCCTCTGAAAACGTAACGACTCCGGTGCGGAGGTTAGTCCCCCCTGCATCAATAACAATGACCGGAGTGTTGAGCGGCAATTCGTGATCTGTAGAAATAAAGGTCGGTATCATCTGCAGGGAAGACTCTTCACCTGCCAAGCCCCGTTCCATTTCGCGTAGAAATAAATCACAGTATTCTCCAGTGGAAAAACTATCCGCTGAAATACCAAGCTCCCTGAGAAAGTTGTCTGCTCGTTTGTTGCCTGAATCCATATTATCCCCCAACACCTTGCATAAAACTTATTTTAATGGGTAACAAAAGAAAAGTCTACAATTGTTTTTGCCTTGAAACTCGCTTAACAAT
Source organism: Spirochaetota bacterium (assembly GCA_051745285.1). GTDB lineage: Bacteria > Spirochaetota > Spirochaetia > CAKZLE01 > CAKZLE01 > JBNJDX01. The sequence goes on along the minus strand of JBNJDX010000014.1, from coordinate 7,470 downwards.
AACAAGTTACCGTGCAGGTGCACAGGCTGGCACCTGGGCAACCTGGCTACTTAGTCAGCTACGATCATCGCAGCACGCCTCCCGCAAAGCAAGCATATCGCCTACACAAATGAGCCGACTTGCATCCTCTCTTGCAGGAATGTTACAGCATATATGACAAGAAACGCAAAAAGACAATCATCGGTACCATCTCATCAGGCATCATGCCAGTACACGAGTGTCTTATCTCGTCCGGGGCGGTAACCATGTGGTCTTGCAGGGGCTGCTCTATAAAACAGCGAGGCCTCAACGAGACCCCGCAGAAATGAGTAATGAGTAAATATGCTCCGTTCACAGGCTAATACCCTTCAGGGTAACGTCAAACCCCTCAGGTGTCTGCAACGCAACTAGTTGTATCATACACGGCTAGCAGAAAAAGTGTATCACTCGCAGGAATGAGAGACTAAAAACGTGCACGTGCCCAATATAGAAGGGCAGGCTACGGATTATATATTGCTTATTCGAGCGAGCGCTCGCTCGTAGTATCTTGCGACATTATAACGTATTATTCCATTGCATTGAAGTGCGGTTTCCTTTAGAATGGCCCTACTCGATATAAGGAGGAACTGTATGGCAATTCCAAGCCTATTACATAAATGTTATGCTTTTGATGCTGCCCAAAAAAGTCGACAGGAGGGGACATACCCATTCTTCAAACCCATTGAGCAGTTTGTAGACTCCCATGTTGTGATTAATGGCCGGTCTATGTTCATGGCCGGTTCAAACAACTACCTTGGACTTGCAGTGGATCCTCGTGTGAAGGAAGCGGCTTCAGCGGCTGCTCTGAAGTACGGGAGCAGCTGCTCTGGTTCACGATTCATGAACGGTACCCTGGACCTGCACCTGCAGCTCGAAGAGCGCATTGCTCAGTTTACCGGTAAGGAGGCTGCCCTCTGTTTTACTACGGGGTATCAGGCCAACCTCGGTGCAGTTTCAGCACTCATCGGTCGTGGAGACCACGTATTCATCGACAAATACAGTCATGCATCGATTTTTGATGGAGTCTTTCTTGCCTCTGGACTTCTGAAACAACCCGTGATGCACCGCTATGCCCATAACGACATGAAAGATCTTGAGAAAAAGCTGCAATCTCTGCCCTACGAGACTCCAAAGATAATCATGACTGACGGAGTATTCAGTATGGAAGGCTGTATAGCTGACTTACCGGCTCTTCGCCGGCTGGCTGATACATACAATGCGGTCCTGTACCTTGATGAGGCACATGCCTACGGCGTCATCGGGCAAACTGGAAGAGGTTCAGAGGAGTATTTCAACTACACGGCCCTTGCTGATATTGTTATGTGCACCTTTTCTAAAGCATTTGGTTCCATTGGTGGTTTTATCGCCGGTAAATTTGAGGTGATTGACTATATCCAGCATGCTGCAAGATCAATGATCTTCAGCGCCAGCATGCCCCCCGCCAACATCATGGCGGCACTGACTGCCCTCAATATTATTGAACAGGAACCAGAACGCATCAATCGGCTGCAGGAGATAGGAGTAAAAATGATCAATGGATTCAGAGACATCGGGTATGATGTAGGTACGACCCAGACACCGATTGTCCCGTTGATTATCCGCGACAACGAAAAAACGTTCGAGGTGTGGAACAGACTGTTCTCCCGGGATGTATATGTAAATCCCGTCATCAGCCCGGCGGTTCCACCTAACAAGGCATTGCTTAGAACCTCATATATGGCAATTCAGCACGATCAAGAACTTGATTGGGTGTTGGGAGTTGCTGAAGAAGTCGGCAAGGAGGCTGGTGTCCTCTCAGGGGCTGCTATGGAACTTCCGGGGAACTAACCTCTCTTGCACTCGCTGGAGGCGGTGCTAGGCCGTTGAGGAGTAACACAGTGAACCCCCATACCATTGGCGACGAAAAAAGACACATTCGAGACGACATTGCACAACGGCTGGCCGCGCTGCAACCCGCAGAAATTGCACGCAAAAGCAGAGCAATCTGCGGGAAGCTTATTGATTATCTTGAATCAATGGAACCACAGGTTGATCTGCTGCTAGCCTACTCATCTATGCAGCGGGAAGTGCAAACAGACCTCCTGCTTAACTGGGCTCATACGCACCAAATAGCCTTGGCCCTTCCTCGTATCAGCCCACAACAGAGGCATATGAGGTTTCACCTGGTAAAACCTGAAGAACTGGATACCAGCCTGGAGACCCACCGTCTCGGATTCAAACAACCCACTGAGCAATTACCGCTGATAGAACACGGGGTATTCCAAACTAAGAACACTGTGATTATTGTGCCTGGGATGGCGTTCACTGCCACAGGCGAACGACTCGGCCGCGGCGGGGGGTATTATGACCGCTTTCTGGCCTCATCTCGCGATTGCGTGCTACCTCTTGGCGTATGTTTCCGAGAACAGGTGCTAGAAAGCCTGCCGACTACCGGTCATGATCAGAGCATCTCCCGGTTGTTCACCGACTGATGCACGTTCATCAACAGTGGTCTATGATCTCCCCAGTTTTTCATTGAGCAGGGAAAAGTGCTGGGAAGCCATCATCTGGAGAAAGAGCCTGCAGGACTCTACCTGCTCATCACTGAAATCGAGTGACATGTGATTAAGCAGCTCCTTACGCACCTCGGCATCTTTTACGAAGCGCATGATAGCCGCCAAAGCTCTAAGATAGTCTACCTGACTAAACGGAGAACTCCCGATCACAAACAGCAGGTGAACGAGTTTACCATCCGATGCTCCGAAATCAACACCGTACCTTGATAGTCCCAAGCCTACATGCACGTGTTCAATAGAAGCTAACTTCCCGTGGGCAATCGCTACCCCCCTTCCGATACCGGTGGTTTCAACCCGTTCCCGTCGCAAAACAGCCTGGGTAAACTTGTGTATATCATCAATATCCGAAAATACGGGACATTTCTGGATAATCTCCTCAATAGCCTCATATTTATCGGTGCTGTTCACACAGCAGAGTACGTCTTTATAATCTTCAAATTCCTTATCCACAGTCATAATATAAAAAAATCCCTATGTTGTTTCAACAAAAAACGCGGCAGCAGGTGACCAGAACATACCGCTTCAACTAAGTACTCAGCTTAAAGCGGTATTTTCCGGTAACCAAAACGCTGCATTACGGATTATCTTTAAGTCTTTCGTTTATCGCAGCAGCAGCTTTACGTCCTTGCCCCATGGCTAGGATGACTGTGGCTGCTCCCAATACGATGTCCCCGCCGGCAAACACATTAGGTAGCGATGTCTCGAGATTCTCGTTAACGATAAAATTTCCCCACTTATTCGTGTCGAGCCCTTTGGTGGTTTGCTTCAATAACGGGTTGGAGTCATTTCCAATTGATACAATTACAGTGTCGGCAGCCAGGACGCTCTCGCTGCCTTCAACAGGAATGGGACGTTTTCGTCCCGATTCATCGGGCTCTCCGAGTTCATATCGTATCAGTTCAAGTCCAGTCACCCGACTGTCATCATCTCCAAGTATCTGCTTCGGGCTGTGGAGGGTGATAAACTCAATCCCCTCCTCCTTAGCGTGCTCAACCTCTTCTGCACGAGCGGGCATCTCCTGTTCAGTACGCCTGTAGACGACATACACTGTTTCCGTTCCGAGTCGTTTTGCCGTGCGTGCTGCATCCATAGCCACATTTCCGCCTCCGAGCACAGCTACAACGCTGGAATTGTAAATGGGGGTTGAAGACCTCTGTGGATCATATGCCTTGAGCAGATTACTGCGAGTTAGATATTCATTGGCGCTAAAAACGCCCACAAGATTCTCGCCTTCAATATGCATGAACTTCGGTAATCCAGCACCGCTGCCAACAAAAACGGCGTCAAATCCATCCTTTTCCATAAGATCAAGAAGTTTTCTCGTTCTCCCAACAAGGAAATTGGTTCGGATCTGAACGCCCATCTGTTTCAGGTTCTCTATTTCCTGAGCAACGATGCTTTTCGGTAGTCTGAATTCAGGTATTCCGTATACCATGACACCACCGGGTTTTTGAAACGCTTCGAACAAAACGACATCATGCCCCTCACGTCGGATATCTGCAGCCGCAGTAATACTTGCCGGTCCGGAACCGATAACAGCGACTTTCTTCCCCGTGGAAGCAGAAGCTTTAGGCGTCTCCAGCTTCCCGTGCGTACGCTCATAATCGGCGACAAACCGTTCTACCCGCCCTATTGAGACTGACTTATCAACTTGCTTGAAAGTCTTTCCCACGGTGCAGTACAGCTGACACTGTTCCTCCTGAGGGCAGACTCTCCCACAGATAGCCGGAAGCAGGCTGTTCTCCTTTATCACTGCAATGGAGCCGGCAAAATCACCTTCTGCCGCTTTCGCGAGAAAGGCGGGAATATTAATGGCAACGGGGCACCCCTTGATACAAGGGGCATTTTTGCACTGGAGACATCTGAGAGATTCAAGCTCCGCCTGCTCGGGAGTGTACCCGAGAGCAACTTCATTCATGTTGTGAATCCGCTCATTTGGATCTTGAGCGGCCATTTCCTGCAGTGGAATTGCTAATCGCTGTTTTGGGGTGAGATTTGCTCGGTCCAGGGAAGCCAACTCTTCTTTGGCCTGTTGCTGCAAAGTTGTTCTGTCATGAGCCATTCTTATCCCTCTCCCGAATAGCCAACAAATCCAGTTGGCAAATATGGCGCTGATGTTCCTCCTGGTCCTTGTAGGTACCAAGCCGGCGAATCATGTTATCAAAATCCACCTGGTGGGCGTCAAACTCCGGACCGTCAACGCATACAAATTTTGTTCTACCCCCGACAGAAACTCGACAGCCACCGCACATACCCGTGCCGTCTACCATGATAGTATTTAAGGAGACCAGCGTACGAACACCAAAAGGCCGGGTCGTTTCGGCACAGAATTTCATCATAACAGGGGGACCAATTGCAACTGCAAGATCGGGCTCCCATTGTTCGCACAATTCTTTAAGGGGCTGAGTCACCAGGGCCTTTCTGCCATAGGAACCGTCATCGGTGCAGATAATAAGCTCATCGGCGATCTCAGCCATCTCCTGCTCCAAAATCAGCAGTTCCCGACTGCGGGCCCCTATGATTATTTTCACCTCATTGCCTGCAGCTTTCATAGCTTTAGCAATCGGATGGAGGGGTGCAACCCCTATGCCGCCGCCAACACAGACCACCTTCCCAAAGGTGTCAATGTGAGTTGGTTGTCCAAGCGGCCCAAGAATATTCTCCAGACTTTGACCGACTTCCATCGCTGCTAAACGCTGGGTTGTGCCCCCAATAGCCTGGAATATGAGGGTAATTGATCCTTCATCTCTATCGGCATCCGCTATGGTCAGTGGTATACGCTCACCATACTCAGAATCCAACTGCACGATGACAAATTGGCCGGGCTGGCGTTCATGCGCAATTAGCGGAGCCTTTATGCGGATCTTGTAGACATCTTGCGACAGTTGTTCCTTGTAGAGTATCTCGTTCATCGGTGCCTCCAAAACCTTTCCCATTCTTACCCTATTATTGGGTGGAAGTCAATCATGCTATTTGATATAGTATCTGGTATGGTAACCAAGAGGGCAGTAGTACAGAACAAAAACGGCATTCACGTCAGGCCATCAAAGGAAATCTCCCAAGCAGCAGCCGGCTACAAGGGATCTGTGCAAATCGAAACTGCCACGCAGGCGATCCATGATACCAACACGATTAGCCTCATTTCTCTCGGTCTTGTCCAGGGGGATGTGGTCTACATCACGGTGGAGGGACCAAATGAGGAACAATTCTGCAGTCATTTGGCTTCGCTGTTTGCAAAGCAGTTTGACTACCCTCCCCGAGGTACAAACTCAAAGGAGGATACAGGATGATTAGAAAAGCAGCTCAGATGAAGATTAAATACCAAGAGCAGATGCGTGGTGGTACCGGAACGGCAACCTTGCAACAGGTTGTTGAACCGGATGAACTCAATCATGCACGCCTTTTTTCCCATGTGACTCTCCCAGCCGGGGCTTCTGTGGGATCGCACCAACATATCAAGGAGACTGAGTACTTCTACATTATTTCCGGACAGGGAACTGTAGAAGAAGACTCAGGGGAACACAGTGTTGAAGCCGGGGACGTTGTCATCACAGGAGACCAGATGACCCACAGTATACGGAATGCAGGCAAAGAACCCCTGGAGTTTCTCGCGGTAATAATCCTGGATGACTGATCACATAAAAACCCTCTGTGTGTTTTGCGGTTCGAGCATGGGTACTGATGCTCTGTATGCTGAGGGAGCAGAGGCTTTTGCCTCTGCGTTATGTGAAGAGGGCATCGATCTTGTGTACGGAGGCAGTAATGTCGGTCTGATGGGTGTTATTGCCAGGAAAATGCTGGACGGCAACCGGAAGGTTACCGGCGTCATTCCCGTCTCGCTGCGCAAACAGGTAGAGCACCTGGAAGTATCCCAGCTGATTGTGGTCGAAAGTATGCACGAGCGCAAGGCTACCATGTACGGCCTGGCTGATGCATTTACAGCACTGCCGGGAGGTATCGGTACATTCGAAGAGCTTCTTGAAGTCTACACATGGTCTCAACTCGGGTATCTGAGCAAACCGGTCTCATTGCTTAACATTGGGAGCTATTTCGACCCCCTTATCCAGCAGCTGCATCACAGTGCAGCGGCCGGTTTTATCAAACAGGAGCATCTTGAGAGTTTGCTGGTAAGTTCACGGCCCCGAGAATTACTCTCCCTCATTCGCACTAGTACCTATGAATACAAGGCAAAATGGGAATAGCGGTTAACTTATACAATTGTCCTACGTTCTTCTAGCACTCTAAGAATTTCGGGAAGCAGCTGCTTCTTGCGGGAAAGAATTTCAGGGAGGTCAAATTTTCCCTCTGATTCTTTTCGGTAAATCAGTCCGCGTTCAGCGGAGGGAAACGGTGTTGTCAGCAATACGCTGCCCTCTTTTATGACGTCTGTTATCAACAGCATAGCCCAGTCCAGACCATGATCACGCCTGACCATCTCAAGTTCCGAGAGCAGGTGGTCTTTTACCTCATCTACGTTTTCGAGGGTAACAACCTCTACCTGTCCTATCCCAAATTTGCAACCATACTCTTCATACCGTTTGAAGTCTGATTCGATGAGCTTTCTCGTGTCTCCCTCGGTGATATTCGTGGTTCGACTGAAAATCCGTTCACCAAACCGCTGGACATCGTCTATTTTTGCAATTGCACTCAGGTGTTTGACCGCATCCCGATCCACCTCGGTAGCCGTCGGGGATTTTAATATAACGGTATCCGATAGAATGCCTGCTAACAGCAAAATAGCGATAGAATATTCAATGGGGATGTTATGCCGCTCAAAGTGCTGGTATACCAGCGTACAGGTGCTTCCGACCGGTGCAGCAAAGATATAGATGGGATGGCGCGTTTTTTCAGCTGCCAATCGATGATGGTCGAGGATCTCAATAACATCCGAATCCTC
>JBNJDX010000013.1:0-35106 GCA_051745285.1 Spirochaetota bacterium | reverse complement strand
TGTCAATAACACCTGAGAAAAGAATGTTATGGTTTGGGAAAAGCAAGAGAGAAGGTGGAACCTTCTCCTTCTGTGCTGTGTACCCAGACAGCACCATCATGCTGGGAAGCAATGTGTTTGACAATTGAGAGCCCCAAACCGGTACCGCCTTTTTCGCGACTTCTTCCTTTATCGATACGGTAAAAGCGCTCGAAGATTCTATGCAGGTCTTTCTGCGGGATGCCAAAACCCGTGTCGGTAATATCAATTTGCACTTCGTGTGCACGTTCAGTGCACACAATCCTGATCGGACTGCCCGGTTCACTATATTTCATAGCGTTGTCGATGAGATTAATGAAGGCCTGTTCGACAAGCTGCAGATTGCCGAAGACCGAGAGCTCTTTACTACACACAACTGTTATCTCCCGCTTTACTTCCCGATGTTTTTCATTGCAGATCTGAAGGGAATCATCGATAACTTTGCCGAGATCGATGCGTTGGAAATGTTGTTTTCGGTGAGCAGTCTGTTCAAGTTTTGACAGCGTAAGCAAGTCGTCAATAATGGCTTCCAGGCGCTGGGACTGGTTGAGAATAATGGAAAGAAAACGATTGATCGTTTGGCTGTCAGTAGTGGTGTCATGGTAGAGCAGGGTCTCGGTGAACCCTTTAATGGAGGTGACCGGAGTTTTCAGTTCGTGAGAAACGTTGGCAACAAAGTCGCGACGAACTCGTTCAAGGTGCATAAGTGCGGTTATATCATTGAGCACAAGCAACAGATTCTGGTCTCTCACACCCGTTAAGCGTGATATATAGACTTGAAAATACATGGAATCGATTTGGATCTGCTGGTCAGTTATAGCCGGTCCGGCAATCTCCTGCGAAGATGCATACAATGTTTTTTCAACGAGGTCCTTGAGTAAGTCGTTTTTGAGTACCTGTAAATAAAATCGGTTAGTTAACTCTCCTGGATTTCCACCAGAGGCAAACAACCGTGCTGCTGCAGGATTTGCCTGGGTGATAATACCCTTTCCATCAAGGACAAATACTGCCTCTTTCATACCGTCAAGGACAGACTGGAGAGCATCCTTTTGCTGATGTAAGGCGGCAAACTGCTCATTAATCTTGCCAGCCATCTGATGCATGGAGTCGAATATGGACTGCATCTCAGACAGAGGGACCTCAGGATTTCTGTCTGTATCGAACTGCAGCTGTGCGTAGTGCTGTGCAGTTGATGCAAGTTGCCCGAGTGGTTTTTCTACGAGCCTCCGCAGCAGGAAGAACAGCATCAGGGAAAAGGTGATAATCAAAACACCGCCAGCTGCCACATACAGATAGATCGGTTTATATGAGGCTGTTATTTCTGTGTAGGGCAATGCAACTCGCAGGACGTGAGAGGTATCTGTATCTAATTGAAGCGGTTTTGCATAGTAGAGCAGGTCTCGGTGAATTGATTCGCTGTATCGGACAACTGAATTTGGTTTTCCGGCAAAAGCTTTGCGTATTTCAGGCCGTTGCGAGTGATCGTCCAGCTCTTGAGGATCGCGCTCGGTATCAACAATCACTGTTCCATCCGATCGAATGATGGTAATGCGTATGCGTGAATTCTCTGCGAGTTGATCCAAATGAGTCTGTAAACCAGCGGGAGAGAGGTCGGGTTGCTGGGCAATTGCATTCTCGATAAGGGCAGCAACTTCGAAGAGGTTTTCCTGACTCTGCTTGAATACATAATTTTTAGAAAGCTGAAGTGTCAGGACAGTAAAAAGCAATAGCAACAGAAGCAGAAGGGCGGCTGATCTTGGGTAAATTGTTTTACGGAGAGTCCTTCCTTGCTTCACAGGTTACTCCTGGGGCTCAATAAGGCGGTATCCAATCCCGCGGACGGTCTCAATGATACTTCCCTTGTTACCAAGTTTCTTACGAATAGCCAGGATTTGCACATCAACTGAGCGTTCGGTTACCGGATAATCATCCCCTTTTACCGATTCAATGATTTGACTTCTTGAAAACACCCACCCCGGATTGTGCATGAGAAATTCAAGGATTCCAAACTCAGTGACACTCAAATCGATTGGCTTATCCTCTACTGATACCGTATGCCGGGCAGGGTCGATGTGAATACCGTGCAGGCTTATGCTCTTTGTGCCATCTTTTGGAGGAAGTTCTTTGCCCTTTCTCCGTAATACCGCCTTAGTGCGTGCTGCCAGTACTCGGGGACTGAACGGTTTTGTCACATAATCGTCAGCTCCCATTTCAAGGCCAAGTATGATGTCTGAGTCATCACTTTTGGCAGTAACCATGAGTATGGGGACCTCATAGGAGGAGAGCGCCCGACAAACTTCCAAACCGTCCATGCCGGGAAGCATTAAATCAAGTATAATCAGATCCGGAAGGGAGCGCCCGAGGGATGCAAGAGCTTGTTCCCCGGTTGATACTGTGGTAACGGAAAATCCCTCCCGCTCCAGGTTGAATCGAATAAGCTCCTGAATTTCCACCTCGTCATCGACGACGAGAATATACTTGTTATTACCCATCTGTATTACTCCTTACCGCATCTTGGAAGTAAGCATATATGAAGATTATAGAGAACATATGAGAAAATTGTAAGATTCTTGTTAATTTTTCGATTTTGTGGTCAAATTACATTCACAATGGAGGGAATCAGAGCACGATGAAAGTGTTTTTTACCGGTGGCGGGACTGCCGGACATGTGTTTCCAGCTCTGGCTGTGCATGACGAGTTAAAACAACGCTACGGGGATCAGCTAGAAAGTGGTTGGATCGGGGATTCCCGCGGTCCCGAGGTTCAGCTTGCTGAATCGGCGGGAATACCGTTTTATGGAATAACTTCTGGTAAACTGAGAAGATATATTTCCATTCAGAATGCAGTTGATGTGTTTCGGGTGTGTATTGCGGTAATTCAGTCAATTGTGTTGCTTCGGCGCACTCGTCCGCAGCTGCTGTTTAGCAAAGGCGGATTTGTCAGTGTTCCTCCCTCCATTGCAGCATCTTTGCTTGGTATACCGGTTGTCACCCACGAATCTGATGTGACTCCCGGGTTAGCCACAAAAATAATCGGAAAATTTTCACAGGCACTGTGTGTTCCCTACGAGCAATCAAAACAGCATCTCGGGCAGCTCGCCTCTAAGGCGATAGTCACTGGCAATCCCGTACGGGATGAAATTGTTACAGCTCAAAGTAGCCGGTCAATACAAACGGTGTACGGGAATACTGACCAGCTTCCCTTGATTCTAGTCCTGGGCGGTAGCCAGGGAGCCCTGGAAATAAACCGGGTTGTCTGGCAGTGGGCTAGTGAGGGGATTGAAGAGGCGTTTATCATCCACCAGGCAGGTCCAAGGACCTTCAGGCCGATTACTGCACAAAACTATTACACAGTTCCGGTTATCAGAGAACATATGGGAGAACTTCTCCACTCAAGCAGCGTAGTAATCTCACGGGCGGGGGCTGGTGCGATCTGGGAAATAGCAGCAGCCGGCCGACCCATGATCCTGATTCCAAAAACGGACAGCAGTACTCGCGGAGACCAGGTCCGCAATGCACGGTTGTTTTCAGAACAGGGAGCAGCTGTTATGCTGTCAGGAAGTGAAGTTACGACTGAGAACCTGAAAGAACATACCCTGCGGCTCATTCATGATAAACCATATGCTGAAAGTATGGTACAATCAGCCAATAGCCTGACGTGTCCGGATGGAGCCAAGAAGATAGCCGACACGATTGTCAGTCTCATTTCACGCTAGACAGAGGGGAGAATGGATATGAGTTTGAGTGTCATTGATATTATTTCACTGGTGATTCTGATTGTTGCTGCAATCCGCATCACGTTCAAGGGATTTGTTACAGAGTTTATGTCAAAGGCTGGACTGCTTGTCGGTCTACTTGCCGCTTTGATGTTTACGAATATGGTTGCTCCCTTCTTTGAGGAGCGGTTGCAGATTGGAGCCTGGAGCAATGTTGTTGCCTTCATTGTTCTGTTTGTAGTGGGATATCTTCTGATGAGGCTGCTCAGTTCGGCGATTAAAGGAGTTCTGGAGGCTTTGCACCTGAATGTGCTCGATAATATGCTGGGATTTGTCCTTGGAGTCCTCGAGGGGGCCATTGTCATCTCCTTTATTGTATTTTTACTTAGGCTGCAGACCTTCATGGATGTAGGCCCGCTGTTAGAATCCAGTTGGGTTGTAGAGTTGTTGGAGCCCATAGCTCCCCATGGAATCGAGCTTGTAAAAGGAGAGTTTTCCTCACGTGTTTGAGCATATGTTTGGTAACAAGCTAGTGACCCAGCTTTTAAGCAAAGAACTAGAGCAGGGGGTCTTGCCTTCTGCACTGCTGTGTTATGGCCAGCGCTTCTCCGGCAGGATGACCTTGTCCCTAGAGATAGCCCGGATGCTAAGTTGCCGTCAAAACCGGTTATCTGCATGTAGATGCAAACATTGTGTTGAACATGCCCTGCTTGATTACCCATATCTCATGCTGCTTCCTCAGCGGGAACATACTCCTGAGATTTCTGCGGCGTTAGATACGCTCTCACGGGAGAAAAGCAGTAATGCGAGAAAGGTGTTTGTTCGCAGTATCCGCCTGTTAATACGCGGGTATCACTCGGCCTTCCTAGAGAGTGCTCCCCAGAGCAGGAGGGGGAATTTTACCCTGGCAAGCGAGATCGATGAGCTGTTAGAAGATATACTGACGTTTTCTCTCGATACCCAGTTTGATGAAGTGGTGAAGACGGCGAAAAAGGCTGCTGCGCAGAGCAAAAAGCTTGACAGCGGCAGCAAAAATGGTCTGCCGGTGTCCTACATTCGCAGTATTGCCTCATGGCTGCATGCTACTTCGCAGGACGAGCAGAGAATTGTGATATTGGAGGGTGTCGATGAAATGAACGAGGCAGCCGCCAACAGCCTGCTGAAAATTCTTGAGGAACCACCGGAAGGAGTAACATTTATCCTGCTTGCCGAAACAAGACACTCTATACTCCCGACTATTCTCTCTAGAGTCAGAGCCTATCATATGCAGAAGCGAAGCAGAGAGGAGGAAGCTGCTGTGATCACTCAGGTCTATGGTGAGAACATTGAGGATTACGGGAGCCTGCTGACATTCTTTCGGGAGAAGCAGGGGATTAACTGTAACGAGGTGCGTAAGCAGGCAGAGGATTTTCTTCTTACTGCGCTCAAACGGAGAGTGGTTCCCCATCTCCATATCCAGGAAATTATCAGTGCAATAAGCACACAGAACCTGAGCAATCTGTTTTGTCAGGAACTTTCATATCTTCTCTCCCGGGAATTTGCTGACGGGTATATCACTGTCGCGGAGGCCGAGCCGGTCATGCACTATGTGCAAGAAACCGTTTCTGTTGGTGAACAATACAATCAAAATCGTTCACTCACTCTTGAGTCATTATTTTATCGTATCCGTGGGACCGTATGAAAAAATTTATCCGAAAAGCTATCCAGAAGATTCCAAAACTGCCTCATGATCAGATTACAAAGCTGATCTACCTGCTCGCCGATGAGAATGAACTGTTAACCCTTGTACTTGACTCCATGGAGGAGGGGATTATCGTCTCCGATTTGGACCATCGCATACAATTGATAAACAAGGCCTCAAAACGGTTGTTGCCGATGCACTCGGAGACGGATGAACGGATTGTTTGGGCTGTCATTTATGACCAGGATATTGCCGACTATCTGGAATTGCACCTGAGAAAAGGCGATAAGATTCTCGATGAAGAGTTCCATCTCCAAAAGGGTTCAACTGTATTGACCCTTTCAATCACTGTTTTGCCATTTGTCCGTGAGAAAAAAATTGATGGTAATATTCTCATTCTGCGAGATATTACTGAAAAAAAGAAGCGTGAAGCTCGTTTCAGGCGGGCAGAGAACCTAGCTTCCCTTACCACCCTTGCAGCGAGTGTGGCTCACGAAATAAAGAATCCCCTTGCCTCCATGGGGATTTACATCCAGCTGATGCAGAAGGAGCTAGAGAGAGAAAACTGTATAGGGGAAGAGAGTGCCTCTGAATACCTTGATATCATTCAGGAGGAAATTGAGCGGCTAAACGGCATTGTTGTTGATTTTCTGTTCGCAGTGAGGCCTATGGATACACATATGAGGCCTGAGGATGTGAATGACCTCATGCAAGAGCTGGTTGACTTTGTCCACTATGAACTGGAGCAGCACAGTATTTCCTACACAGTCGAACACAACAATGAACTGCCAAAAATATCAATGGATAAAAAATATATGAAGCAGGCTCTGCTGAATATCATAAAGAATGCTATTGCAGCCATGCCTGACTGCGGAAAACTTACTCTATCGGCATCTAGTGACGGTGAGATGGCCCACATACACATAACAGATAACGGGGTTGGAATATCTGAGGAGAACATGGCAAAAATATTTGAACCATATTTTACTACCAAAGATTTTGGTTCTGGACTTGGTCTTACGGTTGTGTATAAGGTTATTCGCGAACACGGTGGCGAAATCTCACTTGACTCTCAGGAAGGAAAAGGTACAACCTTCACAGTATCCTTGCCGCTGCCGAGAAGTGAACGGCCGCTAATCGATTATGAAGGAAACTAGTGCATGCATATTCTAATTGTTGATGATGAAAAAAACATTCGCACAGGGCTCGGTAAAGCTCTTTCCATTGAAGGCTATCGAACATCGAGCGCTGAAGACGGAGAGCAGGCCTGGAATATGATCAACTCTTCAGATGTCGATTTAGTCATCAGTGATCTGAAGATGCCAAAGCTTTCCGGAGAAGAACTGCTAAAGAAGATTACTTCCGCCTATCCAACGCTGCCTGTGATCATTCTTACCGGACACGGAACGATTGAGTCCGCGGTTAATGCGATGCGAGACGGGGCTTTCGATTTTGTCACAAAGCCGATTAATCTCGACCGCCTTACTCTGCTCATTAAACGGGCCCTGTCAAACCGCGAGCTGTACAAAAAGCATGAGGCCTTGAAAAAAGAGGTTGATCAGCTTAAACGTCAGACAGACTATGGTGCGATCATCGGAAAAAGTCCCAAGATGCGAAAGATGATGGAGAAGATAAAGCAGGTTGCCGGCACGCGCGCATCCGTGCTGATTACGGGAGAGAGCGGAGTCGGGAAAGAATTGGTCGCTGATGCTATACATGAGCTTTCTCCTCGTTCGGATGGTCCGTATGTGAAGGTTCACTGTGCAGCACTCAGTGAATCACTGCTTGAGAGTGAACTGTTCGGACACGAAAAAGGAGCTTTCACCGGTGCCGTATCACAGAAACGGGGACGATTTGAACTGGCTGACAAAGGTACGATTCTGCTCGATGAGATAGGGGAGATTAACGCATCCCTGCAGATAAAGATACTGCGGGTGCTCCAGGAGCGTTCCTTTGAACGCGTCGGCGGGGAGAAGACACTGCATGTTGACACTCGTATCATCTCCGCAACTAACAAGGACTTACAAGCTGAGATACGAGCAGGTAATTTTCGTGAAGACCTCTTTTACCGATTAAACGTGGTCAACATTGACGTTCCCCCCCTGCGGGAACGCAAAGAGGATATACTGCTTTTAATGACTTCATTTTTGCGAGAGTTTAATGAAGAGAACAATAAGCAGATTGAGGGATTCACCTCCCAGGCGCAGTCGATTCTCTACCGGTATTCCTGGCCTGGTAATATCCGTGAATTACGGAATTGTATAGAAAGTGCAGTAGTGCTTTCAAATGGGCCGCTCATAGATGCAGATGACCTCCCAGCAAGTGTCCGTAGTGGAATTACCGATGATCATGTCTCCATACCCCTCGGAGTCACGATGAATGATGCCGAGCGCGAGATTATTAAAGCAACATTGGCCTACTGCAAGGGAAACAAGTCAAAAGCAGCTGAAGTGCTGGGGATAGGACGCAAGACGTTACATCGCAAAATACAGGATTACCGTCTTGAACAGTGAGCAACTTCATCGTCTTTTTTCCCCCCACGGATTGCTTGCTGCCAACCAGAGTGGTTTTGAGCTCAGGGACGGCCAACTCCAGATGTCTGAACTCGTGCTGCAGGCTCTTTCTGACGATCTTCTTCTGGTCGTTGAGGCCGGGACAGGTATTGGAAAGTCGTTTGCCTACCTTGTACCGGCTCTCCAGTGGTGTGCAGAGCATGAGGATGAACGTATCGTTGTTGCTACCTCAACGATACCGCTGCAGCACCAGCTAGCAGAGAAAGATATTCCCTTCCTGTTACGGGCTATGAATCTGCCGCTCCAGTCGGCGGTACTGAAAGGACGTTCTAATTACGTCTGCCTCCGGCGACTGGAACAGCACACCGAAACAGAAGGTCAGCTAGATCAGTCTCACCTTGAAGCTCTTCAGCGTCTTAAACAGTGGGCACAGGTAACACAGACAGGAGACAAAGCGGAACTTGAATGGTCTGTTCCCCCAGGTCTCTGGTTTTCTGTCTGTTCTGAGGTTGATACCTGCCTGGGGTTTCGATGTCCATGGAGGGAGAGTTGTTTCGTTAATCGGGCAAGGAAATTGGCCCAGGAGGCCCACATTGTCATCATAAATCACCATTTACTGTTTGCAAATCTGCTTGTCCAGCAGGAAGAGGCTGAGAGTGCATTGCTTCCGGAGTTCACCCGTTTAGTGATTGATGAGGCTCACAATATTGAAAAAAACGCGGTGAGTTATTTTACCCAGACCTATAGTTCACGCCAGCTCTACGGCCAGTTGTATACGCTCGCCCATACCCGACAGGGAACGGTAACCGGTTTAGTGGAACGCTTGCGCACGGTGTGTGAACATCCGGCAGCCTGCAACGAAATGTATCAGTTAATTAACGACCTGAAAGCCAGTAGTGATGCCTTAGACAAACTGCTCATTCAACTGATCTCAGGGGCGCGGGGTTCGCACATTCTGAGAGCCCAGAGAGTATCTGCACATAAGCAGCTGCTCACCCAGGGGCGAGATGTCTGTGATTTGTTAGAGAAAGCCACTTCCGTTCTTGATACGATTATTGAGGCAAGCGGTGAGACTCCCCAGCGGTTTGAAGCCCAGGCGGTGAGCAGCAGACTGCACGGGCATGTAGAGGTGCTAGAGCACCTGTTGCGGTTTGATCTAGCTGAATCTCACGTCTATTGGCTTGAACATACCCTGCAACGGGACCGTGAAACGGTGGCTGTGCACATCACCCCGATATCGTTTGCTCAGTTGCTCAACGAGGGATTGTTCTCATTATATCGTACGGTTATTTGTACCTCAGCTACGCTTACAGTACAGCGTTCGTTTGCCTATTGGGAAGAAAAAGTCGGCCTTGCTCAGGAGCAAGGCAGTCGGCTTGTGGAAGAGATTATTCCTTCCCCCTTTGATTATCGTAATCGTGTCATGCTGGCTGTGACCGGTGAAGCCCCGTCCCCATCTGATTACCCCGCATATTTTGCATACAGTGCATCATGTATCGATCAATTGGTCAGTTCCTTGGAGGGAGGAGCCCTGGTTCTTTTCACGTCCTATGCAATGATGGACCAGATGCACGCTGAGTTGGCCGGGAAGCTTTCGCTACAGGGGCTGCAGGTTCTCAAGCAGGGGGATCTTGATCGGTACAAGATGATGAGAACTTTTGTCGACAACGAGCACAGTGTATTGTTTGCCACGCAGTCGTTCTGGGAAGGAGTAGATGCGCCAGGTAATACATTAAGACTGTTGATTATATGCCGAATACCGTTTCAGGTGCCCACTGATCCGCTCTACACGGCGAAAGCTGAAAAAATCACCTCCCAGGGAGGGAAACCGTTCTTTCAGCTCTCTCTTCCAGAGGCTGTCATCCGTATGAAACAAGGCTATGGCCGTCTCATGCGGACCAGTGCCGACCGGGGAATTGTCTGTCTGTTAGACTCAAGAGTAGTCCAGAAAGGCTACGGTAAGATTATTCTCGACTCACTGCCACAGACTCCATTGGTGCAGGGCAGTCTGTCACATATTGTCGAACGTGTGGAAGATTTCTTTTTCCAGAAAAAAGGGTGACCTGCTCTATTGAGCACATCACCCTTCATGATTCAGAATCGAGTCTTTGTAACTATTCGACGATGGCTAGAATGTCCTGCATGCTGAGAAGCAGGTGTTCTTCATCATCAACGGTCACTGATGTTCCCGCAAACTTGTCATACATTACCTTGTCACCGGGTTTTACTTTTATAGCATCCTTATCGTCGCCTACGGCTACAACAACAGCGGACTGTGTTTTTTCCTGAGCGGTTTGTGGAATGTAGATACCGGATGCAGTTTTCTCTTCAACCTCTTCAATTTTTACAAGAACTCGATCACCAAGTGGCTTGATCTTCATTGTGGACCTCCATACGTGTGTACTGTGTGTTTTATCATTACAGCTCTTAAGAAATATATGCATGGAAAAACTGCTCGTCAAGATATTTCACAGATTTCTTATCACTTTAGCTGGTAAGTTCAAAGACGCCGTTTCCCTTGTCTATTGAGGAAATCATTCTTATATTGTAAGTGTTATGGATAGAGTGAAATCATTATTAGAGACAGGCAAACAACTCTTATTTGAGAAGAAAGCTCAACAGAGTATGCAGATATTCAAAGAGGCCCTTGATGAGTGCCCGGTGGAGAACAGCTTACAGATGGGGGAGGTGTTTTTCTTTCTCGGCGTTTCATTTAAGAAGCTGGGGCATGGGGAATATGCCTTGCGCTGCTGGGAAAATTCTGCTTTTGCTCGTGACCGCAGCGAAGCAATTGCACAGAAAGACTGGCGTATGTTCCACTCAATACAGATGAGCCGATATTTGAGCCGTAAAGGGACAGGTCAGTTTGACACCCTCGCGGAGTGTGATATGGTACATGACCTGATACGAATGACCTGGTATGAGATTTACGATCTGGAAGGGCTGCAACAGATGGGGTACTATCAACGTGTTGCGTATTATCGTTCCATTCATATCACCTTTCCGACTATTGGTTCAAAACAGGTTGGTCGAAGAGGGGAACAGACGGGTCAAATAGTCCCATTTATCAAGTCAGATAGCTAGGCTGTGTCAATTATACACATATCTTAGGATGTTCCCGGGTGTTGCGTCATTTTGTTACAGCAATACCCATCTGAGGCGATTTTTCTCACCTGCATAGCTGTCACCTTGTGCGTGATGATATTATTAATTATATACAATATAGCAAATAACGAATTTTCCTTTAGAATATCATATTGATGGCATGTTTCTTGCTTGTTCTTAAGTGTCAAGGAGGCAAAACATGAAACATGCTGAAACATATTACAATACACCTGCTCACGATGACGAAAATATTCTTTCAATGTACTTGAAAGAGATAAATACTATTCCCCTGCTCGAACGTGATGAGGAAGTTGAGCTTGCCACGAAAGCTGCTGAGGGGGATAAGAAGGCGATAAACAAATTAGTTGAGTCAAACCTTCGCTTTGTAGTCAATGTAGCAAAAAAGTATCAGAATCAGGGAATACCTCTTATTGACTTGATTAATGAAGGGAATATTGGTCTGATGAATGCTATTGAACGCTACGACGTCAGCAAGGGCTATCATTTTATCTCCTATGCAGTGTGGTGGATTCGTCAGGCGATATTGAAATCGATTTATGAAAAATCCCGCACTATCAGATTGCCCCTTAACCGTGCGAACGAGCTGATTCAAATCCAGAAGGCACAGAAAGAACTGACTGCAAAGAATGGTGATGAACCTGAGCTCAAAGAGATCGCTAAACTTACTCAACTTGATGCACAGCACGTTTCCGACCTGCTTTCGATTTCCAGGGACATGGTCTCACTTGAGACTCCCGTTTTTGCCGATAAGAACAATTCTGAGCTTGGTGACTTTATTGAGGATCTTGATTATAAGTCTCCGGAGCGGGAGGCAGTGGAAAGTTCACTTCGAAATGACATAAATGCTGTACTAGAAACACTTTCCAAGAAGGAATCCGATATTATTGAACACCGATTTGGTTTGAACGGAAAACATCCGATGTCCCTTAAAGAGATTGGGGATATGTACAATTTGACCAAAGAGCGCATACGGCAAATAGAGAAAAAAGCGCTTGAGAGACTTAGACATCCTTCGAGAAGTAAATATCTTGAGGCATACACGGCCTAAAAAGGGCTTTTATATACACACTCGCGACGCAGCCCGCTGTCAGTTTCTTGACACAGCGGGCTGTTTTACATACAGTCACACCTAGCAGTGCTGACAGTGCTGCAAGTTATTTGGAGGGTATTAGTTCATGTCAAAAACGAAGTATGTCTACTTTTTTGGGGAAGGAAAAGCAGAAGGTAGTGCAAATGATAAAGATCTGCTGGGTGGAAAAGGGGCCAATCTGGCCGAAATGACCAGCATTGGATTGCCTGTTCCCCCGGGTTTCACGATAAGTACTGAGGCGTGCTCTTACTACAGTGAGCATGGTGGAGAATATCCTGAGGGATTACGCGAAGAAGTTCTTCAGCATCTTGATCGCCTTGAGAAACTGATGGGTGCAAAGCTTGGGGATGCTGAAGATCCTCTGCTTGTTTCTGTCCGCTCAGGAGCTGCTCAATCTATGCCGGGTATGATGGACACGGTTCTCAACCTGGGTATGAGCCGAAAAGCAGTTGAAGGAATGATTAAAAAAACTGGCAATGAACGGTTTGCATGGGACAGTTATCGTCGGTTCATGCAGATGTTCGGTGATGTGGTGATGGGTGTTGAACATGAAAAGTTCGAAGAGGCTCTCCAGTCTGTAAAGGACGATGCTGACAAAGAACTAGACACCGAACTGACAGTTGACGATCTGAAGGTTGTAATCGACAAGTACCGGGATGTGTACAAACAGGCAACTAAGGAAGATTTTCCTGAGGATCCGGTGGAGCAGCTGTTTAAGGCTATTAATGCCGTATTCGGTTCATGGGACAATGAGCGTGCTATCCGGTACCGACAGATGAATGACATCCGCGGACTTCTGGGTACTGCAGTGAACGTTCAGTCGATGGTCTTCGGGAATATGGGAGATACCTCTGGAACCGGGGTTGCTTTTACTCGAGACCCGTCCACTGGTGAGAATGTTTTTTATGGTGAATTCCTGATGAATGCTCAGGGAGAGGATGTTGTAGCCGGAATTAGAACACCACAGTCTATAGAAACCCTGAAAGAGATAAACAGGGAAGTCTATGATGAGTTGTTCAATATTCGCGACATACTCGAGTCTCACTATAAGGATATGCAGGATCTTGAGTTCACCATCCAGGAAGGAAAACTCTATATGCTCCAGACACGGTCTGGGAAGAGGACTGTTTTTAGCTGGTTGAAGACTCAGGTCGATATGGTATCCGAGGGGCTAATTGATAAGAGTACTGCTGTCTCCCGTGTTCCTGCCAATGAGTTTGGAAAGTTGTTTGCTCCAATTTTAGATCACGAGGACATTAAGAATAATAATTACGAAGCGATCACAACGGGCATGAATGCCAGCCCGGGCGGGGCAAGCGGTCATATAGCTTTTTCAGCAAAGAAAGCCGAAGACATGGCTGCTGAAGGAAAGCATGTCATCTTAGTGCGTGTCGAGACAAGCCCTGAGGATATTGGTGGAATGGCAGCTTCAAAAGGTGTTCTGACAGCTCGAGGGGGAATGACCAGCCACGCTGCCGTAGTTGCCCGTGGAATGGGCTTACCCTGTGTCTCTGGAGCCGGAGAACTTCGTATCGACTATAAAAAGCAAAGCGTGACAGTTAACGGAGTAACCCTGAAAGAGGATGACTACCTGGCAATCGACGGGTTTACCGGGAAGGTCTATCCAAACGCGATTAACGTGCGCCCTTCAGAGATTGTACAGGTGCTCAATGGTGTGATGGACCCTGAGAAATCCCAGCTGTTTCAGAACTACAATACCTTTATGAGTTATGTGGACGAGTTGAGGACTATGGGGGTACGCACCAATGCAGATACACCCAACGATACGCAGATGGCGGTTAAATTTGGAGCTGAGGGAATCGGTCTGTGTCGAACTGAGCATATGTTTTTTGAAGGAGATAGAATTATCTCTGTCCGCAAGATGATTCTGGCGAAGAATAAGCTGGATAGGAAGGCTGCACTGGATGAGCTGCTCCCGATCCAGCGACAGGATTTTGAGCAAATCTTTGAGGTTTTAAATGGCAAGCCTGCGACTGTGCGCCTGCTGGATCCACCTCTGCATGAATTTTTGCCGCACGATCATACGAGCAGACATGAAATGGCCCTGCAGCTTGGTGTAACCGTTGAGGAAATTGTCGAAAAGGTAACAGAACTCAACGAGTTTAACCCCATGCTGGGTTTCAGAGGCTGCCGACTGGCCGTTGTGTACCCGGAGATTTTGGAAATGCAGGTAAAGGCTATCATTGAGGCAGCCATAAACGTGAAAAAGCGGGGCGGGAAAGTTGTTCCTGAAATAATGATTCCGTTAGTTGGTAATGAAAAAGAACTTGCCTACTGCAAGAAATACGCTCTCGGTGCTATTGAAGAGGTCTTTAACAGAACCGGAGATTCAGTTGAGTACAAGCTCGGTACGATGATCGAAGTTCCGAGAGCAGCCTTACTTGCTGATAAGATTGCAAAGGAGGCTGAGTTCTTTAGTTTCGGGACCAATGACCTGACCCAGATGACCTGTGGTTTTAGTCGTGACGATTCGGGCAGCTTCCTGGGACATTACGTAAATGATACGGATAAACAGTTTTATGAATACGACCCGTTCAGTGTTCTAGATCAGGAGGGCGTTGGCAGGCTGGTAGAAATGGCAGCTGACCTCGGAAGGAAAGCTCGAAAAGATATCAAACTGGGTATCTGCGGTGAGCATGGCGGTGACCCGAGAACCATTGAGTTCTGCGGCAGTATCGGCCTTGACTACGTAAGTTGTTCTCCGTACAGAGTACCAATTGCTCGACTTTCCGCAGCGCAATCTGCAATCAAAGAAGCAAAGAAATAAGAATAGGCTAGTGTAAAGTAACGAAGCTGGGGATTCCATTGTGAGTCTCCAGCTTCTCTTTATGAGATACTCGTATCTAGTGGGTTGCGCTTGGATCATTTCAAAACTATACTTGCAACAATGATACGAAAGTTCATCTTTATCAGCGGTCTGCTTGTCACACTATGTTTAATTGGTATAAATATCTATGTCGCCCAAATACACAAGCAGCCACTGAGGGCCGATAGCGGAAAACTTGTCTTGCCTGATACAGATAATGAGTTTCATTGGGTTTCTGGATCATGGTCCTTCTATCCGGGGAGCTTTGTTGAAGAAAAAAATCTTTTGTCCATTGATAGTCAGTCTATAGATATTTCACGGCCGTGGAATAGTCATATGACATCAGAAAACGGCATTGATGGATACGGCTATGGCACATATCATGTTGATATAGAATTACCTGACACGGGGAATTATGCCCTCTATGTGCCCTGGATAAATACTGCCTACCGGCTAATCATCAATGGAAAAGAACGGGCTACTGTTGGTAATCCGGCACGACAACCTACAGAACATAAACCGCGGTATAACCCACTGATGGCCACCTTTCATGTGGATGAGAGTCTGCATACCAGTGTTACGCTTCATGTGTCCAATTTCAGTCACCGCAGTGGGGGGGTGGTTAACCCCGTGATGATTGGAACGCGCGGAGTGGTTGAAAGCACCGTTGCTTTGCTGGATGCTTCTGGGATGTTTATTATCGGTGCCATGATTGTGGCATCATCAATTATACTTATGCTGTTTTCTCCTCCCCACAAAAAGCACCAGCTCTTATACATATCCCTGCTGGCAATCCTGATAGCACTACGTTCAGCCCTTGGAACTTCTATGATCGTGCACCGCATTTTCTTGAATTACTCCTGGGAGTCGAGTTTGAGATTTGAGTATATGGTGATTCCTTTCACTGTATGCGCCTTTCTCGGGTTTTTCAGGCATCAATACCCCGCGGCATTCCGAGGTATAGGAGCACAGATTACCAGATATACGGCACTCCTTTTCGCTCTTGGATTCCTTATCGTGCCTCTTGAAAGTCTTGCAACTCTTCTTGATGGCGCCTATCTCTTTATAGGTATAGCAATAGTGTTCTGGGGTATACAAACGCTTAGGTTTCGTCTGATGAAAACCCGTGAGGACAACCTGATCATCATTTCATCGATTATTTTTATACTTACCGGCATAGCTGACATTGTACAGCTGAAATTTGGTAGTGAGCACTATTTCCCCCTTCTGTTTTCCTCAATAGGTCTGATGCATTTAGTGTTTGCACTAATCTATAACTACACTTGGCAGTTCCTAAAGGCTTTCGGGTACTCAAAGCAGATGGCTGCTGACTTGGAGCTGACTGTCCAGAAAAGGACTCAAGAGCTGGAGGAACTCAACAATCAATTCTATAATCTGGCAATCCGTGACACGCTAACGGGTTTATGGAATCGAACTGAGCTTGAAAACCGAATCAAAGGACATGAGAAATCAAACAAAGGGCATGAGAGAGCCTATAGTATCTGCTATCTTGATCTGGATAATTTCAAGTATTTCAATGATACCTATAATCACAACGTCGGCGACCAGATACTGATTTTTGCGGGAAGACAACTGCTTGAAGTAGCTTCTTCGAACAATCCGGTATTTCGTATTGGTGGTGATGAATTTTTACTGCTGCTTCCCGATGAAGGTGAAAAGCAAGCTGTAACCATTGCGCAGGCACTCATCCAGCGGTTGCAGGAGAGCAATGATCAGCTGCATGCACTCATACGTGAGCACACCGTGACTGAACAGTTTAACAAGCCGTCAGTCAATCTTGCATGTTCAGTCGGGATAGCGGTCCATGTGAGTGGGGAACTTAATATTGGCAGGCTTATTCAGCTAGCTGATGCAGCTCTCATTCAGGCAAAACTCGAGGGAAAAAACCGGTACACAGTCTATACCGATCTGTAGAGACTTCTACAGACAGTAAAAACTCACCTTGCAAGAAGAGGATTGTTAACAAAAAGTATCGGTGAGAGCTCGTTTTGACACAAATGAAAGCATTGGGTAATGGACGCAACAAGGCTTTTCTCATCAATGAAATACGTAGATGGATGGGTAGCCAAGAATGGTTCAGCCAAAAGTGGGATTCGAACCCACGGCCTACGCTTTACGAGAGCGTTGCTCTACCCCTGAGCTATTTTGGCGCGCTGAGAGAAAAATAGACCAAAAAAAGAGAAAAGACAACCCCTGATGTGCTTTAATCATCGCATAGAGGTGTTCAGTAACTTATTTCCCCAGTGATAGGTGAGAGTTGAACAGGGTCTTTATGCAAGTTTTCGTACTGAACAAGCTGCTTGCTAGTATGCTCATTCAATTTTAAACTCTGGTGGTACTGTCAGGAGGTATGCAGGCTCTTTACATCTCCGGATGAGCCGGAAACAGTTTTTGTACCGTCTGCCGGCAGGTTCACCCTTGACCAAACGATTGATTGACACTAGTTTTTACAGGTTAGCTGAAAACACCTGAATAGAAGCATCCACCAGGAGGATCTTTGGAACACAATTACAAACTTCACTTTGAACGAGATGATATTTTCATACGTTCGGCAGAATATAATCAGCGCAAGCATGCGGTTCAGAACGGAAGTATTTGGACTGAATCGGTGGCAGACTACATGCTTACCATGTATCCTGATCTTCTCGAATACAATGAAGATGGAATTGCCATGTTGAGACTGATACAGGGCAAATTATATCTATGATCGTTGTTGGTATTGAATCTTCGTGTGACGAGTGCGCAGTTGCAGTTGTGGTTGATGGGAATAAGATTCTCAGTAATATCATTGCAACACAGGTAGAACTTCACCGCCCGTATAACGGGGTGGTTCCTGAAATCGCCTCACGACTGCACGTTGAATGGATACAACCGGTTTTTGATCAAGCGCTACAAGAGGCCGGTATTACCATGGATGATATCGACGCGGTTGCTGTAACAAACAGGCCAGGGTTAGTTGGGTCTCTGCTTGTTGGTGTGAGTTTTGCTAAAGGACTTGCCTATTCTTTAGGCATTCCATTTGTGGGCGTAGATCATATACAGGCTCATCTGTATGCGCCCCATCTTGAGCATGACATAGTATACCCGTATCTAGGAGTACTGTTATCCGGCGGACATACCCTTATTGCGCAGGTAAACGCTTTTAACGATATTGAAGTACTTGGTACTACCATTGATGATGCGATTGGCGAGGCTTTTGACAAAGTGGCGAAATATTACAACTTTGGGTATCCCGGCGGATACGTAATTGATCAACTAGCCAGGGACGGGAACTCTGCCGCTTTCCGCTTCCCGGGACCCAATTTACATAAGGGAGAGCATACCTTTGATGTATCGTACTCTGGCCTCAAGACTGCCGTAATTAATCAGCTGGATAAATTCTGGGACGGGCAGTCGGAGAAAAGCCCTGAAAACATTGCTGCATCTTTTCAAAGACAGGCAGTCCATATTATGATAAAGCGCATTGAGAAAGCTTTGCTGGCCACCGGGCTTGAGCGAATAGTGGCCGGGGGCGGTGTAACAGCGAATTCACTGTTGCGCAGTCAGCTTGATGTGTTACCAGCTTCGCAGGTGTACTATCCGTCGTTACCGCTGTGTACGGATAATGCTGCTATGATAGCCGGTATTGGTTTTCAGTATATTCAAAATGGGATAGTCTCGGGACTGGATTTGAATGCCTCTCCGCGAGTAGAAGCCTTTCGGCGTATCTATCCATAACACGGTGTAGGAGTTACGTATGGCAGACATGGTTGAACTGGATAAGGCTATTAGAAAGATTCCTGATTTCCCCAAACCGGGAATACTCTTCTATGATATAACGAGTATTCTAGCTGATCCAAAGGCTTTTGCGTATTGTATCGATCGTATGGTCGACATTTACAAGGGAGAGGATATCACCGCTGTAGCATGCATTGAAGCCCGCGGATTTCTATTCGCCGCTCCCTTTGCCTATAGAATGGGCATTCCTTTGATTCTGGCGCGTAAAAAAGGCAAATTGCCAGGTGAGACATACGAAAAGACATTTTCCTTAGAATATGGGGAGGATGTTATCCAGATGCACAAATCGGACATCAAAGCCGGTGAACGGGTATTAATCGTTGATGACTTGATTGCTACCGGTGGCACGGTACGTGCTGTGGCTGAAATAGTGGAGGAAGCAGAAGCTCAAGTTGCTGATATCTTCTGCATAATCGGGCTGCCTTTTCTACCATATAAGAATGAATTGGAGTCATATCATGTAACCACACTCATTGAATATGAGAGTGAATAAGTAATGCACTGCCTTGACAAAACTATACGCTTTTAGTACATTAGCGCCGAGTCTAGAGCAGAACGTTGGCCGATAGTGTAATGGTAGCACGACAGATTCTGGTTCTGTTTGTGAGGGTTCAAATCCTTCTCGGCCAGTTGTGTTTTTTTGGTCCCTTCGTCTATCGGCTAGGATGGAAGATTCTCAGTCTTCAGAGAGGGGTTCGATTCCCCTAGGGACTAATTACGTAAGCAGCCAGCCGTAACAGGCTGGCTTTTTGTTTGCCCTGCATGGGCAATGACTAGACGGTGAAAGACCGTTGCAGGAAGTAGTGTGAGAGGTTGGGACCTAACGGTCCCCGCCTTTTCGATATTCGAACAAACGACAGGATAATCATATGGTAACAGTTTCAGATGTATCGCTTTCTTTCGGCACTCAGGTGCTGTTTAAGCATGTTCACATAAAATTTAACCCGGGCAACTGCTACGGTATCATTGGAGCTAACGGAGCTGGGAAATCAACGTTCCTGCGGATATTATCTGGTGATATAGAACCTGACAGTGGAGAAGTTATAGTTCCCAAAGGTCAGCGTGTCGCAGTACTGGAGCAGGATCATTATGCTTATAATGATTTTACCGTATTAGACACAGTTATACGGGGTCACAAAAAAATGTACGATATCATGAAGGAACGGGATGAAATCTACGGCAAAAGTGATTTCACCGAAGAAGATGGTATTAGAGCAGGGGAGATTGAGAGTGAATTTGCGGAACTTGGCGGATGGGAAGCAGAGTCAGAGGCTGCTACGCTTTTGGCAGGACTGGGGATTCAGGAATCGACCCATACTCGCCAGATGGATGAGATCGAGGATAACCTGAAAGTGCGGGTGCTCCTAGCTCAGGCTTTGTTTGGAAATCCGGATGTCCTCTTATTAGATGAGCCAACGAACCACCTTGATTTAGAGTCAATAAACTGGCTCGAAGAGTTTTTGTTAAACTTTAAGAACACCGTAATTGTAGTTTCCCATGACCGACATTTTCTCAACCGTGTCACGACCCATATTGCAGATATAGATTACGGGAAAATCCAGCTGTATGTTGGAAATTATGATTTCTGGTATATGGCAAGTCAGTTGGCAAACAGACAACAACGCGATGAGAAAAAGAAACGGGAGGAGAAAATATCCGAGTTAAAGGAGTTTATCCAGAGGTTTAGTTCTAACGCTTCAAAGGCTAAACAGGCTACCAGCCGAAAGAAACTGATTGATAAATTAACCATTGATGATATTAAGCCTTCTTCGCGGAGATTCCCGTACGTCAGTTTTACGCCATCTCGTGAGTGCGGAAAAGTCATTCTCGAAATCGATTCGCTAACCAAGACTATAGACGGGGAGAAGCTCTTAGATAATTTTTCCTGCACGGTTCACCGTGATGATAAAATTGCCTTTGTAGGAAACAATCATGCGGCTAAAACAGCGCTATTTGAAATTCTTACTGGCAAAGACACGCCTGACTCCGGTTCATATAAGTGGGGGGTTACCATTACCCCCGGATACTTTCCAAAAGACAACACGGACTATTTGTCTACCGACGCCTCCATTATTGACTGGCTGAAGCAATACACAGAAAGCAAGGATGAGACATATATCCGCAGTTTTCTTGGCCGGATGCTGTTTACCGGGGATGAGGCAATGAAAAGTTGCCGGGTGCTCTCAGGCGGAGAACGGGTGCGCTGTATGCTCTCAAAGCTCATGCTATCCGGGTCGAACGCTCTCATACTAGATGAACCTACCAACCACTTGGACTTGGAAGCAATAACTGCTTTGAACAATGGACTGATCGATTTTCCAGGGGTTATACTGTTTTCCAGTCATGATCACCAATTTGTTGATTCTATTGCGAATCGTATAATTGAATTTACTCCTGGTGGAGTGATTGACAAGCTGATGCGTTTTGATGACTACCTTCTTGATGAGGGCATCAAGGAACTTCGTGATAGCATGTACCATGGACATAGCAGCCTGACGATCTAAAGAGTACGGTAAAGCTGGTATGAAATAGGGAGGTAAGCAGATGCTGCTCGCAATCGATATCGGGAATTCAAATATTGCCATCGGGGTATATGAGAGACAATGGATCGAACACTGGCGCATATGTACCGAGGCTAAACGTACTGCCGACGAGTATCGTATCCAGTTTCATAACCTGCTTGATCAAAGCACCGTCACAAGTGAACAGATTGACAGTATTGTTATCAGCAGCGTTGTTCCGGAGCTCGCATCAGTAATTGGTTCAGCAGCAGCTCGCTTATGTGCAGTAGAACCCTATATGGTTGGTGCAGGGTCTGAAACGGGGCTGGACAAAGAGTCTATTCCCGGTGAGATCGGGTGTGATCTCCTAGCCAATGCAGCTTCAGCTCATGAGAAGTATCCAGACCGGCCGTGTATGGTTATTGATTTTGGAACTGCACTGACATTTACAACAGTCTCCTCAATTGGAGCCATTCTTGGTGTCGCTATTGCCCCCGGAGTCGGCTCAGCTGTGGGTGCCCTGTCGTCCAATACTGCCCAACTACCTCATGTGGATCTCCGATTCCCCTCGTCCGTACTCGGCAGGGATACAATCCACTCAATTCAGGCCGGAGTTCTGTTCGGTTATAAAGGGCTCGTCTCACAAGTCATTGAGCAGACTGAGCGGGAGCTGCAGATGCAACTCACCGTGATCGCCACAGGGGGATTCTCCCATGTGTTAGCCCCCGAACTGCCAAGGATCGATCTGCTCGATCCCTGGCATACGCTAGACGGGTTGAAACATATCTACGATCTGAATAACGCGTAGTTACAGCAGGTCATGGTGAACCGAACCGTTCTCCATGATAAGTATGCGCTCATTGTTTTGAGTTATTCCCTCAATCCGTGTGGTCGGAGATCCAAACATAAAATCCGTATGAAGAGCTGAAGTGTTGCATCCTATCGTATGGAGCTGTTCGTCTGTAGTACTCTCCTTGCCAGTAGTAAAACAGGCTGGATACCCGGCTCCGAGAGCAAAATGGCAGGCGGCATTTTCATCATACAAAATGGAATTAAAAATCTGATTGCTTTGGGCAATCGGGGAATGCTTATCCACGAGCGCGATTTCTCCCATGTAGGAGGCGCCTTCGTCGGTTTCAAAAAACTTCTCAAGGATGACCTGGCCTTCTTGAGCACTCCAGGAAGTAACCTTCCCATCTGAAAATGTGAAGCGGCATCCATCTACTTGGGAGCCGAAAATAGTGACCGGTTTTGTTGTTGCAATGGTACCGGTGACCGACAAACGTTGAGGAACGGTAAAAACCTCCTCGGTGGGAATGTTCGGAAAATAGTAGGTTCCACTGGGAAGTTGTTTCGGTCCTCCAATCCAGACCGTGTCACGAGAGAGCTCTAAAGTCAGGTCCGTATCTGTGGTTGAATCAGTAATATGTAGGGAACGGAGTCTCTTTTCTGTTAATGTAGTAGAAAGACCGAGCAGGAACTTGGCATGGTCGTCCCAGGCCTTCTGCGGGTCAGGCTCATCCAGACGCAGGATGGGGATGAGCAGGTCGAACAGATTTTCCGTGGTTGCCTTTGGACCAAGGATCTGCTTTGCCCAAACCGGTCCTGGTGCGCAAATAACACACCAGGGGTGCTCATGTCTCATCATAGAAGTTGTAAAGGTTTTGGATGCTGTCCTAAGGTTACGTTGCATGTGTGCAAGCTTTTCGGTATCGACTCCTTCAAGTTCCAGACGATCTTCGGTATTGTCAATACGGATGTATGCCCAGTCCTCAGCTAGCTGCTGGTGCTGCATAGACGTGAGAAAGTGAGGTACATAGCTAAGCTGTTCAAGATTCTGATTGTCGAGGCGTGTGCGCTGAAGTTCATAGTCCATCATGTCGATAAATACGTACCCGCACCCGCTTTTATAGGCTTGGTGAGCTAAGACTTGGGCAAAATGGTAAGTTTTGGGGCTCGTGCGAATAAACAACTTCTGCCCGGGGTAGAGCGGAACTCCCTTCCTTAAAACCAATTGTGCATAAAGCGTCTCATAATATGATATCGTATGTTGCAAAGGAAACCTCCATAAACTAGGGTCGTTTAAACAGGTGCAGGAAGGCTAAAAACAGTTGGCCAATCTTTTTTAGCAGGCGGACTAGGAAATTTGGATGTCTGAGTCTGTCAATGCGGGCAAAGCCCTCGGCCAACTCAGAAGTTGACAGGGCACGCCTGTAGAGATTTTCATCGATTTCTACCTGTATCTTCGCAGCTTCACTATCAAGGTGTACAACCTTTGCCTCAACAGTCTCCCAGCCAAGACGTTTGACCGACTCTAAGCGACGCTCGCCGGCAATCAATTCTTTCTTCTCACTGATGACAATAGGATTGAGAAGGCCATGAGTCCTAATACTCTCCATCAGCTGGGTGAGATCACCAAGATCGGTTCGAATTCTGCGTTTTGTTTTTATCTCGTCGACGCGTACCTGCATTCCCTACTTCACTGCATCCTGTCTAAGTGAGAGCAGTATACAACGTTTCAAACATGTTGGCTAGTTGTTTTCCCGCGCCACGAACTGGTGCAGTACCAACAAGAGAGCTTTAGGAATTTGTAATTGCGGGATACTGGTTTTGCGAATATACTGAGATCATGAAACAACTGTCGGTCTCCCGCCTTGCATTCCCGGCATTCGGGATTAGTTATCTTTATTCATGGCTCATTTGGGGAACTCTGGCTTTTTTAACGCGCAGTGGCCTCGTTGAACCAGAAACTACCGTTTTTTATGTTTTGTTCGTGGCTGGCGGGCTTGGGCCTACACTCATGCCATTGCTACTTATACTGCTCCTACTGCCTAGAGTAGAAGCAATAGATCTGGTAAAAAACAGATTTTTCCGATTCTCCACTCCGTGGTTCTATTATGCTGCAGCAGTTGGTTTCACAGTGCTATTTTTCCTGCTGCATTACGGTGCCACACAGGTTGCAACAGGGTGGTATCCCTATACACGGCAGGGGCAATCCTGGTTTTCTTTGATTACCCTATTTCCGATTATGATAATTGGTGGTGGGCTGGAAGAGGTTGGCTGGCGCGGTATCGGGGTTCCAGAACTTCTGACCCGCTTCAAACCTCTTATTGGTACATTGATTATTGGTATTATATGGATGCTCTGGCATGTTCCGCTGTTTTTAATACCCGGTACTGGACAATACGGCTCAGATTTTATCTCTTTTGCAGCAATGGGGTTTGCTTTCTCCCTGATACTGACTCCCCTGATGTTTTTCAGTGGTACTGCTGTACCCTGTATCATCGCTCATGCACTGTTTAATGCACTCTATGCAACCGGAAGATTTCCTCCACTGCAGCCTGATATGTGGGACCAACGTCTTATTGATTTGCTCCTTGTAATGTTCGGCAGCGTGGTTTGGCTGGGATGGTTTTCGATAGTAAAGGCTAAGAAATCATTAAAGTCAACTACCAGCACTGTATAGAGTAACCCTCCCTCTGGTTCATGTAATCTAGTGTAAATTCGTATATCAAGTCTGACGAGCTTCTCTTGTTGATGAGCATGAGGAGTATTATAATGTGAATAGATTGCTCTTTGGAGATTTTTTTCATACCTTGAAGATATGGTTACTGCTTTTTATTGTAAGTGATAAATGGTTGTGCCGTGTTGTATGAAACTGTTGAGCTGATGTTACAGATGAGTTTAGAAGATTGAAACCAGGTGAGTCAGTTCAAACTTCAGAGGTTGTTTAGGAGTACGGTTTAGTAGATATCGCGGCACAGTGTCGTTCTATGATAGGGAAGGGTACGTATATGGAGAAAAAGATAGTTCTTATGCTACTGGTCTTTCTCGTTGCTTTACCAGTATCTGTTTTTGGAATGGGGATGTTTGATGCAGCCCATTCTGGAGCACCCAATCGGGTGCGAGAAGCTGTTCGGCTGAGTGATGAAATGAATCCCAGAGATTCAGAGGGGAGAACTCCACTCATGTATGCAGCTGAAAACAATGATTATGTGGAAGTAATTGAGATTCTTTTGGATGCTGGTGCTGACAAGACCTTACGTGATGATGAGGGAAAAACCGCCTATGATTACGCCTTAACGCGACTTGAAGATCCTGACATGGATCTGTTTGAGGTTATGGAAACAGGTCAAGAAGAAGAAGTAATACGTTTGATTTTACTAGGTGCAGATGTCACTGCTCGGAACGAAGAGGATGCAACACCTCTCATGTATGCTGTGAAGTTTTTAACAACACCGGAAGTGACCAGACAGTTGCTGCAGGCTGGGGCAAATGTTCAAGCAAAGGATGCAGCAGGTAAAACACCACTCATGTATGCTGCACAGTATAACCCAAATCCTGAAGTTTCTGCCGTGCTGATTGAAGGCGGCGCTGATGTCCATTCACGGGATGAATCGGGTAAAACAGCACTCATGTATGCTGCGGGCAGTAATACCAGCGTGAGCTTGCTTTCTCAGTTGGTATCATCTGGCGCGGATGTACAAGCAGTCGATGATTGGGGTTGGGATGCTCTCATGCATGCTGCTGGAGGTAATTCAAATTCCGAAGTACTTTCTACGTTGATAAATTCTGGGGCCAAGGTGACCGAATCGGAGCCGTATGAGTATACACCGCTGATGCACGCGGTGAGAAGAAACTCCAATCCTAATGTAACCATAAAATTACTCAACCATGGGGCTGACGTAAACGCAAAAAGCAAAGCAGGCAAAACTCCCCTCATGTGGGCAGCAGCTGAAACCAACAATCCGCAAGTGATCTCTTTGCTTCTTGATAGAGGGGCTGATCCCTCCGTTAAAAGTCCCGAGGGTAACTATGCGCTTGATTATGCGGAAGGAAACACTCACATAAGAGGAACTGAGGTTTACTGGCAGTTACAGGAGGCAAGTCATAAGTAAACATGGGATGTTGCACGTTTTGCGCACTGTAAATACAGGCGAACGTGCCCCCTGCGAGGAGTTATGAGGGTTCACAAACGTATTGATCGGGCTTGTGCCCTGAAAGATTGACGGTGTCTTTATCTCTGACGTTTTTGTGAATAGTAAGTTTTCCCGTGCGTTGGAAGCGAGCCAGACAGTTTATGTCTGGCTCGCTTTGCAGTGTCATTGAACGATGGTCTCTCCGGTGACTGATGAGTTCTCATCCAAAGAGAAGCTGTCTGCATATTCCTGCTCAGAAAAATAGACATCCCCCTCAACAGTTCCCTCAACAAGGTGGAATCCATTAGCCTCAACATATACATCGCCGTTAAACGTACCACCCTGAATCCGAGTGTTTTCACTTTGTACAATCATTCTGGGTGCTGTAACCGTATAGCGATCAGTTATGTTGCGGTCTTCGTCCTGTGTGTAGAAGGCAAGTTTTCTATACGGCTCATCATTCTGAACAAACTGTCCTTCGACGACAAGTTCATCTTCTACTGTTAAATCTTGCAGGACTGCGACAATCCAAGTGCCATCCTCACTAAGAGCAGTACGGAGATCGGGTACCGTATTAACTATTGAGGCAGTACTCACCTCATCAGCCTCATCAGGGGCTGCAGGTTCTTCTTCTGCTTCGCCACCGCACCCGCCAATAATCAGGGAAAATGCAATGACAGTCAAAATTATAAGATAGAAATTTGTTTTTTTCATAAAAGCCTCCAGTGGCATACTACAAAAGTTCACAAAAAGGATCAACATGATGGAATAAGATTGGAAGATGTATAATTCTAGAGTCTTCGCAGTAGATTGGTGTAACACTGCTGATACACTCGAAAGAGATTGAACTAATTCTAAAAGAGAGCATTGGAATATACATGATATCCATTAACCGGTAAGTCATTAAAGGCAAGAATATCCTCTAGCATATAGGCAAAATACTTGACTCTATAAATGAACGCGTTCATAATAGAACGTGTTCATTTACTACATAAAGCTGGAGAACTAAGTGGCAGGGTTTCGTGAAACGAAAAAAGAAAACAGGCGGATTAGAATACACAAAGCTGCGATAGAATTGCTGGAAGAGAAGGGCTTCTCCGCCACTAGAATGCGGGATATTTCTGAAAAGTCCGAATTGGCCGTTGGTACGTTGTACAACTACTATTCATCGAAACATGAGTTGTACATGCAAATTCTGGAGGATGAGCTTGCCCGGCTAACCACTAACACGAGAAAAAGACTTGTGAAACTCGTTTGCACTGGAGATGATCTATTAGAAGTATTAATGGGGATTATCAACCCATTCATGCAGGTAGTGGTAGATTTTGAAAAAAAGGGTCTCTCTGATATCCTTTCAGCAATGTTCTCATCAAAAACCTATATCGAACGCGGAGCCGCCATGGATATGAATCTGATCGCTGGGCTAGAAAAGATCATCAGAAAGCTGCAGAGGCGAGGTCTGGTTGATACTTCTGCAGAGGCTGATATTGCGGCTTGGAATATGTACTCGGTGATTGGATTTAATGTCCTCGGTTACTTGTTCGTACCCGATATGGGCGTTGAAATGCTCGACCAGGGAATTAGAAAACAAATAAAACAGGTCATTGAGGGTATTGGAGTGCCACATAACAGGAAATAAAGAGTTTTGACTGAGAACGAGCAACTGCTAAGAGAACAGCGGAGAAAAGGAGAACCATCAGTATGAAAACAAGGTCTGTATTAAATAGAAGAAATGGGTTCACTGGTAACCCGAATACAGATAGGAAAGTGCTTAAAAGAAACATGTATAGGTCATTTCTATTAGTACTGCTGTTTTTTGGTATCATTTTCCCAGTCGCCGCCACGGACCATAATTCACAGAATGGCGACAGGAAAAAACCCGATATTCAACAAGTTGTTCAGGCAGTTGACCAGTTATACCGTCACGATACCAGTCATACCCTCATGAAGATGACGGTAGAGACGCCGCACTGGGAAAGGACTATGAAAATTGAGTCCTGGTCTGAGGGAATGGATAAAATTCTCCTCCGCGTACTGGAGCCTCCGAAAGAACGTGGGATGGGAACTCTGAGAATTGACAATGAAATGTGGAATTATCTTCCGAGAACCAATAAAGTCATGAAAATTCCACCTTCGATGATGATGAGCTCCTGGATGGGGTCAGACTTTAAAAATAATGATCTTGTAAAGGAGTTTACCTTTGTCGATGACTACACCTTTTCATATCTCAGCACATCTGAAGCTCCCGTTGAAACAGGGAAACGTGCAGATTCGGATGACGTACTGTATGTAAAATGCCTTCCCAAATCCGGAAAACCAATTATATGGGGGCATGTGGTGCTTGTCGTTGGTGCTGATGACCTTATTCCGCGGATGGAGCTGTATTACGATGAGCACGGAAAACTTATGCGGACCATGCACTTCTCAGATATCACACAATTTGGAGAAACCCGCCTGCCAGCTGTCATGGAACTGAAACCGGAGACAAAACAGGGACGTCGGACCACGATCCGGTACTTGGAAGCAGAATTTGATATTCCCTTGGATGACAAGATATTTACCCACCGAAATCTGCGTACTTTTCGCCGGTAACCCGGCAGAAGGTGAATGCAGTAGAGGAATACGGTAAAACCAGGATAAAGAGAGAAGACGTATGCTGATATGGAAGCTAGCCCTGCGAAATTTGTTCAGACAGAGACGACGCACACTTTTCACCGGTCTTAGCATGTTCGTCGGCTTTGTGATGGCCGGGTTCTTTATCGGCTGGGCTGATGGGACATACAACCACATGATAGATTCCTTTACGCGAAGCCGGCTCGGGCACATCCAGATTCACCAGGAAGATTATCGTGATAAACCAAGCCTCTACAAAACCATTGGCAATCCTGAAAGGGTTGGGGAACTGTTGGAGAAATTCGAAGAGGTGGAAGCCTGGGCTACCAGAATCTACTCAGGTGCTTTGGTGTCTGTCGATGACAAGAGTGCTGGAGCTGAGATAATCGGTATCGAAATAAAGCGTGAACATGAAACAACTTCATTTTCTGACAAGATTGTTGAAGGTCGTTATTTTTCAGGTTTTACAGCTCTAAACAGCCACGATCCTGATGATGACAAGGCTACCGGGAGTGCAGTTTCAGCTGAGGAGAGCAAAAGAGGGACTGCGGCCAAGGAGGCCATTCTCGGGAAACAGCTAGCCGAGATACTAAAGGGGAAGATAGGGGATGAGATTGCCGTTTTTTCGCAGGCCGCCGATGGATCCATTGCTGAAGATCTCTTTACCATCGTTGGATGGGCTGACCTTGGGGATCCCGCACTGAACCGGAGTGCCGTATATATACCCACAAACGAGGCGCAGGATTTTCTTGTACTCCCGGATCAGGCTCATGAGATAGTCGTGGTGCTTCATGATCTGCGAAAGACACAAGCAGTAGCCCAGCAGGTTCAGCAGGACCTTGATCGTGAATTCTCAGAGGCCTCCTTGAATGCCTCTCCCTGGCAGGAGCACGCTGCAGAGTTTTATCGGGCAATGCAGGCAGACAAAAAGGGTATGTACATCGCTCTTGTGGTTGTTGTTGTAATTGCTGCCATCACAATTCTCAATACGATTCTCATGTCGGTTATGGAGCGTCAGAAGGAATATGGTGTCCTTAAAGCTATCGGTACACGGCCCGGCGATATCGTGAAAATGGTTGTAGCCGAAACCAGTCTGCTTGCTTTGTTTGCCATATGCACGGGTGCAATAGTTACGTTCCTGCTGAACAGTTACATGGCGCAGCAGGGCATTCAACTTAATACTCCAATAGAGTGGGGAGGCATGCAGCTTGAATACATGCGTGGCGAGGTGAACCTGCGCAGCTTCATTATTCCTTCTGTAACCGTACTATGTACCGCTTTGGTTGTTTGCATCGTACCGGCGCTTAAAGCGGCGAGAACAGAACCGGCAAAAACCATGAGATCAATATAGCAGCTGTACAGTCTCTGTAGCTGTAGAGTCTGGAGGAAATCGATCATGAGTTTCTATCTGAAAATGGCCTGGCGCAATATTTTTCGTAATCGCAGACGAACGTTTTTAACAGGCCTGATTATTGGTATCGGGCTGGCTTCAATCATGTTTACTGATGCTCTTGTTGTCGGCATGAAGGAAAACATGATCAAATCCGCTACAGCATCGTTTATCGGCGATGCGCAAATACATCGTGAGGGTTTCCAGGATACTTTCAACAGTCAAAAAACCATCAGAGGCCGCAGGGACCTGATAGAAAAAATTCAAGCTGATGAGCAGATAGAAAATTTCACCCAGCGGACAGCAAGCTGGGGAACAGTATCTTCACCTTCTGACATACAGTCAATCATGCTCTACGGCATTAAACCTGAAACAGAACAGACAATTTCACGGATTGATGAAGCTGTTGTTGAAGGGGAGTTTCTTTCTGGGATGGAAAATGGGGCTATGGGAGAGGTGCTGATAGGCACAAAACTTGCCGAGAGATTAGAAGCAGATGTAGGGGACAGAATCATACTATCGGTTACTGATGCTCATTCTGATGAAATTGTACAGAATATGTTTCGTGTTGCCGGTATATATGGTATGCAAATTGACGATATGGATAGTTCCATGGCCTTTGTTCCTCTGGAGACGGCACAGCAGATGCTTGGTATCGATGACGAAGTACATGAAATTGCCGTTAAATTTACTGATATTTCATACGCAGTCTCTCACGAGGAATCATTTGCAAAAGATTACAGCCTTCATAGGAATATTGCCCAGACCTGGCCACAGCTGATGCCGCAGATGAAACATATGCTGGAAATGACCGATTTTTCTGTTGGGATTGCGTTGATTATTGTGTTTGTAGTGATTGTCTTCGGCATCATCAATACTCTGTTCATGTCTTTGTATGAACGCCTGTTTGAATTTGGTGTCATGCGTGCGGTCGGTACGCGTTCGACGCATCTTCGGAGGCTTATTGTTTTCGAAGCAGGCTCACTGTCAGTGTACGCTTCGATCATTGGAATCATTCTCGGAACGCTGCTCATATTATTTGGATCATTGAAGGGCTTCAATTTGTCAGGGATAGAATTTGCGGGGACTACTTTCACCGAAGAAATCTATACGGTCTACCGGCTGAGGCAGTTTGTGTTATATCCAGTGCTTATAATGCTTTTTACGACTGTAGTCAGTCTGTATCCCGCTCGTTATGCAAGTCGGATGTCTGTCTCCCATGCCCTGAGAAAGACGATGTGAGCGGGATTATCTGATGTAGGACTGGGAGAAAGCATATTGATGACAATCGCTTGCATCAACATGAGAATCATGAAGAAGGGAGAGAACAATGGTTACCAAAAGCAATGCAAATCAGCTGTCAGAATCAGAACATGTTATCTCTGCCAGGCAGGTACATAAAAAATACTTTAATGCTGACATAGCCGTCCACGCGGTTCGCGGGGTTGACTTGAAGATCTCAAAGGGAGAGTTTACCGCTATAGCCGGACCATCCGGTTCCGGAAAGACAACGTTTCTTAACCTGATATCGGGCCTTGATTCGCTTAGCTCTGGTACCGTTTTGCTAAATGGACGTAACATTTCCGCGATGAAAGGGCATGAGCTTTCAGACTTTCGCAGAGACAATATAGGCTTCATTTTCCAGGCATACAATTTGATACCTGTGCTGAATGTTGAGGAAAATGTGGAGTACATTATGATGCTGCAGGGGGTCCCGAGGGAGGAACGACGTCATCGCGTGTCAGAGATGCTTAACAAAATGCATATGAAGGGGTACCTCGATCGTTTTCCCAGCCAACTTTCCGGCGGCCAGCAGCAGCGGGTAGCTATAGCAAGAGCAATGGTGAGCAGACCTTCCCTCATCCTTGCTGATGAACCGACAGCCAATCTTGATTCCACTACGAGTGCATCGTTATTGGATATGATGCGCAAGCTCAATGAAGAGACCGGAATGACCTTCGTGTTTTCAACCCATGACCAGCATGTTATGGATAAAGCACGCCGGCTTGTGATATTTGAAGATGGCAGGAATGTGCGGGAAGAACAGAAATAAGATTATGAGTTACAACACCAAAACACAAACAGATCCAGTGCCTTTCATACCATATATTACAGGGTTACTCCTGTTTGTAGTATGCATTGCTAATCCAACACCCGTGTCAGCTATGGACGCATCTGATTTCAGTCTCGGCGGATCCGCTCAAACAAGGGTTGTAGGCTTGTTTGATGATCAAAGAAACATTCAAGCTGCTTCTTTGTCCGCTGGGCGGCTAAAAGCGGGTTTCGATATCAGTAACGATATCCATTTTGATGGGACCTACACAATTTCAACAGCAGTGTTTCCAGCATCTCTTGGGATGCATAATATAGGGCTTGCCGGAGATGGAGACGTTTTGAACGAGGGCAGTCTCTATCGTATCTGGGATCTGCCGGAGCAGTTAACTAGTTGTACTGGCGAAAAGATTGCTGAAGACCTGTATTTCGTAGTGAACCAGAACCTTGACCGGTTTTTTGCCTCCGTCTTTCTCCCCTTTGGTGATCTGTATATCGGACGGCAGGCCATTTCCTGGGGTAGTGCCAGGGGGATTAATCCAACGAGTGTATTCTCCTCTTTTGAGTACATGAACATGCAAACAGACGAGCAGCGGGGTGTCGACGCCCTTCGGCTGCGGATACCTTTCGGGATGATGGGAGAAATTGATTCCGGGTATGTTTTCGGTAAGGATTTCCGCTATGCTGAAAGTGCCGCATTCGCACGTTTACGCACCTATATTCAGCAGACAGACCTGACGGTTCTCCTTATGGATGTTCAGGAGCATCTGCTTGTTGGCTTTGATGCAGCCCGCTCAATTGGTGGGGCTAGTACGTGGATTGAGGCTGCCTATCTATTGCCCAATATGTTTGATTCACAGATCTTTGATAATATAGCAGGAGGAACTCTGGATTTTAGCCGCCAACAAGTTGCGTTCACCATTGGTATGGACTATACGTTCAGTCCGAAGTTATACGGATTTGCCGAATATCATTTCAACTCAGCCGGAAAACACAAGGCAGAAGAGTATCTGGAGATATCCATACAGCCTGATGAACATCCGACTTACCGCGACGGGCTGATTCAGCTTGCCGGACGGCACTATGCTCTCCTGGGTGGGACCTACCAGCTTCATCCTCTACTCCCGTTACAGTTCGCTGCTTTAGTCAATGCAGGTGATCCTTCAGCTGCTCTTTCTCTAGAGATGGAGTACAGTTTGACACAGGATACTACTATCACCTTTGGAAGTTTGATAAACCTCGGGAAAAAATCCGAAAGAAGTTCTGACGGCACAACTTTATTAGCTCTGCATTCTGAGTTTGGTGCAAACCCTCAAGTTGTCTATTGTTCGGCTCATATCTATTTTTGATGAAAGACTACATTGAATAGGAAGCATATTGCCCAGGTGATAATATCCTGAGGTTTGACGATACGTGGACCGAGAGTGGTAACAATTCAAACGTCAATTGCAATTCATAATCAAGGATTAATCACATTTCTTGGGTATCGATATATGGCTAGCATGTAGAAAAAAGTGAGGCGATGCTAGGAGGAATCCCCCAAAGCATCGCCTCTAAGCCTGATAATTAAGTAGCATTATTTGTGTTGTTTCATACTAAAGTGCAGGTTCAGTTACCGTAGCCTGATCAAGGGCAATCTGACTCTGGGCTAACAGCCTTCCGTTCATCGTTGCACTTGTGTTCATGGTGATTTCAGTACTTGAAAGTACAATACCTTCAAGGTGGGATCCGGCGCCCGTAATCACTTTACCTGCTACCTGCCAGACGATATTATTCACCTGTGCACCGCCGGTAAGAATGACTGCAAACGAATCCCCCAAACTGAGGTCTCCATCAATCTGGAATATCCAGGTGTCATTTGCACTGCCGCTGATGGTCACATTTGATCCAATAGTAACTGTACTAGTCCACTTATAGAGGCCTGGTGAAAGGGTCATCCCGCCAATAGCTCCACTGCCAAGATTCAGTTCGTCAGGGGTTATACGGCCGGCAGCATCAGTATAGGCTGCTTCCATATCGGAAACCGCTGTTGTGAGGTTAATTGGTGTAGGAGGAGCCATATCAGCAGCAAACATAAAGCCCTCTACCTGGTCTGATGTCGCATACCCGGTTGCATTCGTCAGGGAAAAACCGGTAAAGTATGATGTTGCCGCAGGACTCAAGCCTAGATTCCCTGTGATAATTGAATTAGGTACTGTTGATACTGCGGTTTTAGCCAGGATCACATAGTTAGCTGCAGTTCCGAGGTTAACCGGTTCAGGACCGATACCCTCTTCAGCAGTAGTGAATGTCCAGACTTTACTCTCGCCCATTGGGATATTATCAACATTCTTTACACCCGTGGTAAGTGTTGCAGTATACTCGGTGCTGTAGTCAAGAAGGTTTGTTGGTGAGAATATTGCTTCGTTGTTTGGTATATCGTAGGATACGCTTCCAGCAACTTCAGTTGTACCAGAACTCAGTGTAAAAGTGGTCTCAGAGATCGTGTCCGGGTTAACAGGTTCTTCGAAGGTTGCTGTAATAATACCGTTGACATCGACTCCGACAGCCTCATTTGTGGGAGAGGTAAGAGCGACCTGTGGCGGGTCTGCCAGGGCCTCTGTGGTGTCCAAATTACATCCAATAAACGCTGCTGAAATCGCAAAGACTACAAGCGATATCAGCAGATAATGCAGTGATTTCGTATATTTTTTCATATAAATCCTCCAGATCTCTTATATATGGCGTGAGAAGTGTATATACGTAGTCTCTAGAGTCCTGTTTTCTCTTATTGAGTCTGAATGGAGCATTACGCTACAGATGCAATCTGTACCATACGTAGTAGTCTTCAAGGTTCCCGGTCTTGGGGAGGATTACGGCTGGT
>JBNJDX010000012.1:0-36443 GCA_051745285.1 Spirochaetota bacterium | reverse complement strand
AGATAATCACAAGTCAAATTATTACCAATAACCGCTTTCAATTATTCTACCTTCTCGATAATAAAATCCTTTCCGTCTGCTTTCGGAGGCCTGGATCTTCTCACCAGTCCGGCAACAGCTAAGATGGTAGCAACATACGGAATGATAGTAAAAAATTCCCCCGGAATACCAGGAACCTGCAGCCGGAGCTGGAGAGCCTCCGCAAAACCGAAAAAGAGAGCTGCTAAAAATGCGCCAATAGGGCTCCAGCCGCCGGAAATCATGGCAGCCATGGCGATAAACCCTCTGCCGTTGGTCATGTTTTCGGTAAACGAGGCCTGATTCTCAATCGAGAGATACGCGCCAGCGAGTCCCCCCATAAGCCCAGAGATCACTACCCCGAGATACCGGATTTTGTAGACGGATACACCGATTGTCTCCAGAGCCAAGGGGTGCTCACCGGATGCCTTGATGTGCAGTCCCACCTTGGTTTTATGCAGAAACCAGGTGAAAAAGATCACCATGATAAACATGATGTAGACAATCGGAGTCTGATTGAAAAAAATGGGACCAAGAATGGGAATATCCGAGAGCAACGGAACAGCAAACCGGTAATGGGCAAGGTTAACCGGTATTGCGCTTGTTGAACCCGGATGCCCGTAGACAAGCACCATCAAGTAGCGTGTGATACCAAGGGCAAGAATGTTTAAGACCGCCCCGGAGACTGTATGATCCATATGCAGTGATACGGTGGCCGAGGCATGAATCAGACTGTACAATCCGCCAAACACAATCCCTGCAACCAGACCGCCCCACGGGCTGCCTGTGACTTGTGCAAACCAGAGAGCAAAAAAGGCGCCGACAAGCATGATCCCTTCCATGGCAATATTAATAATACCGGAACGCTCACAAATAGTTGCACCAATGGCGGCTACAGCTATTGGCGTTGCTAAACGGACGGAGGCAGAAAGCAGGTTAATGTTGAATATCTGTGATGCAAGAATCATATCAATCATGCCATACCTCCCTCAGTTGTTGCGCTACGGTCCCTTTCTTCAGCGCCACGTCGCCTCTTTCTGCGTATACGGTCACCCCAATAAGTATAAATGTACCGGGCCACAATCAGAAACAGGATGATGCCCTTTATGATCTCAACAATGGAGTTTGGGGTATCGGTTACCCGGACCATATACTGGCCCCCGGCATCCAGGACCCCCCACAACAGGGCGGTAAAAATAACCCCGATAGGATTATTTGAAGCCAACAGAGCAACGGCAATACCATTCCACCCGTATCCTCCCTCCAGATTCAAGAAGAGCTTGTGGTCAAGTCCAATAACCTGCACGATACCGGCTGTTCCTGAAAGAGCTCCCGCCCCTAACAGGGCGCGGAAAATGTTTTTCCCGACAGATATTCCTTGAGCCCGGGCTGCTTCCTTATTGTGCCCGACCGCCCGAATCTCGAAGCCTATGCGGGTTTTATAAAGAATATAATACACACCCAGAGCGAACAGGATCCCGATGAGTATTCCAATGTTCAGGCGATAATTGGCTTCAGGCAGAAATGTCTTAAAATTAGGCAGCCAGCTTGACTGTGGAAGGGTGTCGGTTACATAGGCGTGGGTTGAAGTTGCCGGGTCCCCCCCAAAGGCTCGAATAAAGACAGGGGAAAGGTACCTGGCTGTATGGGCAAGCATCATTGTCGTGATAACTTCGTGCGCCCCGGTTTTCACCTTCAGTAAGGCCGGTACAAAGTTCCAGGCAGCCGAGGCCGCCCCGCCAAGAATAAAAATAAGCACGACGGTTACGAGAAGCGGAAGGTCTAGTGTAAGCCCTAAAAAGGTAGCGGCCATCGCCCCGATATAATACTGTCCCTCGGCACCGATATTGAACAGCCCCGCCTGGAATGCAAAGGCAACTGAAAGCCCGGTGAAAATGAGGGGGGTAGCATTGAGTACGGAGACACTCCAGTTTCTGATAAGGCCCCCGTAAAAAAGCGCCCGATAGGATTCTATC
The DNA here is from genome assembly GCA_051745285.1 of Spirochaetota bacterium. Lineage (GTDB taxonomy): Bacteria > Spirochaetota > Spirochaetia > CAKZLE01 > CAKZLE01 > JBNJDX01. The sequence goes on along the minus strand of JBNJDX010000012.1, from coordinate 34,449 downwards.
GGATTAAAACCGGTTATCAGCATAATGATCATACCGATTATCAATGCCAACAGGAGGCCAAGCAACGGAATGGTCAGCCTTTTTCCTGCACTTTTGAGCGCCGCGGAAAGGGACTGTCCACCGGAAGAAAGCCCCTTCTCCACTGCAACGGCAATCAGTGCTGCGATAAGAATCAGTCCGCCCCAGAAATAGCCTCCAAAGTACAGCACCAGACCCACAGCACCCAGCACCACAGTCACCGACCGAAGCAGTGGCGTATGCAGCGGTATGTGTTTCTCAGAGCGTCTCGGATCAATTAGCACAAATCCCATGTATGCCAGCCAGGCAGCCCCAGCCAGAAAAAGCCCAAAAACCTCCCCAACAAAGAAGAGCCAGCTGCCGGCAAAGGCCAATACCCCTATGGCTGCTAGCATGACAGGCCGTATACTCGATTTCATCTACTCATTACCTCCTGTCATATAGAGTCCAACTTCTTTCTCGTCAGTTTTCTCCGGGACAAGTTCCTTGACAATTTTTCCTTCAAACAACACCAGTATTCTGTCTGCTAGGGCAAAAATCTCCTCGAGTTCGAGAGAGATAAGTAATACTCCGACATCCCGTTCACGCATAGCAAGAATCTGGGAATGGATGTACTCGATTGCCCCTACATCAAGCCCCCTCGTGGGCTGACTCACAAGGAGGAACACCGGATCACGTGCAAATTCACGGGCAAGGATGACTTTTTGTTGGTTGCCTCCTGAGAGAGTCTCTGCCGCCACTTCGGCCGAGGGGGTCCGTACATCAAAATCCTTGACAAGTTTGTCCGCAAAGTTGTTTATGGCGTAATAATCGAGGGCGTACCCTTTGCTGAAAGGTTTTCTGTCGTGCTTTCCAATAATCATGTTTTCCGCGATAGTCATAGGCAGAACAAGACCATGTCTCTGCCGGTCAGCAGGAACAAACGAAATTCTCCGGTGTATTCTCTCTCTTGTTGAAAGTTCACAAATATCTTGTCCCTGAAGCAGCATCTTTCCAGAGTGCACCGGGAGAAGGCCCATAATCGAAGCTGCCAACTCGCTCTGTCCATTTCCATCGACCCCTGCTAGAGCAACAACCTCACCGGGACGAACATTCAAGGAAAGACCGTTTATCGCGGGAACCATCTTTTCATTCATCACTGTTAGCTCTTCAATCTCAAAAATGGCCTCATCTCGAGCTGTATGAGGGTCTTTCGACACAGTCAGGACAACATCACGTCCAACCATCAAGTTTGCCAGTTCAGCTTTGCTTGTCTGTCGAGTGTTGCGTTCGCCGGCTAGTTTTCCCCTTCGGAGAATATAGCAGCGATCAGATATCTCCATGACTTCTTCCAGCTTATGGGTGATGATAATGACAGAGACACCATGGTCTCGCAGGCTGCGGACAACTTCAAACAATTCATCAACCTCTTGTGGGGTTAAGACTGCTGTTGGTTCATCCAGAATCAAGAACCGCGCCTGCCGATAGAGGGCTTTCAGAATTTCCACTCGCTGCTGAAAACCTACAGAAAGATTTTCTATCAACTCGTCTGGATCGACTTTCAGTTTATGCCTTTCTGACAGCTCAACAACCTGTTTTCGGGCCTTCTTGTAATCGATCACGCCACCAGAGCCCGGCTCTGATCCAAGAATAATATTTTCCGTGACGGTCAGAGTATCTACCAGCATGAAGTGCTGATGAACCATCCCCAAACCTTTACCAATAGCGTCCTTCGGGGAGGAGAAGAACACTTCCTGCCCATTTATGAAAATCTGCCCGGAGGTTGGTTTGTATAGTCCATACAACACATTCATCAAGGTGGATTTGCCTGCTCCGTTCTCTCCGAGCAATGATAAGATCTCGCCCTCGTAGAGGGTTATACTGATGTCGTCATTTGCGAGAACTCTCGGAAACTGTTTAGAGATGCCCCGGGTTTCCAGCACAGCCTTCTTTTCTTCTGTTCTTTCCATATACAGTGTTTCCTTTTAAAAAGATATGAACTTCCAGACCCCTCTGAGGATATATTATGGGATAACCTTGCTGGTAATACAAGGAAAAATCGTTCCTCTCCTACGGTTCAATCACTCTCGCTATAAGTCCTGTTTGCTTTTCAGGGGCTTGTTCTCCAATATGGACAGCTTTGGTAAATCGCTCTATTGCCTCCTTCGCGTTTCTCTCCTCGTTTATGTAAAACTCGGCAAGAACCTCGCCCTTGGAGACTTGGTCTCCGACCCGTTTATACAGCCAGCACCCTACCGCCGGATCAACTGGGTCCTCCTTTCGCTCTCGCCCAGCTCCGATCATCACCGTGGACATCCCAATCTCATCGGCCTCGACAGCACTGACATATCCGGCTCTGTCGGCTGTTACGGGGATTGTTACCCGTGCCTGCGGGAGCAGTGAAAAATCATCACATACCGCCGGATTCCCCCCGTGTAACGTGATCATTTGCTTCAATCGATCGATGGCCTTTCCTGAATGTACTGCATCCTTTATACGGTCTAGTGCCTGATCTTTGCTGTGACACACTTCACCCATCAAAAGTATCTCGGCGGTGAGCTCAAAGACCAAATCGGTTAAGTCCCCTTCAATCTCCCCCCGCAGCACCTGCACAGCCTCCATGAATTCCAGAGCATTTCCAACGGCGTTTCCCAGAGGTTGATTCATATCTGTCACGAGCGCTTTTGTGGGTTTTCCGGCATGTTTACCAATAGAGACCATGGTCTTAGCCAGTTCTATTGCCTGACTCAGATCCCTCATAAATGCTCCGTTACCCCACTTTACATCCAATAATATTTTGTCACATCCGGAGGCCAGTTTCTTGCTCATGATACTGGAGGCTATCAACGGCAGGGAATCAACTGTCGAGGTAACATCCCTCAGCGCATACAGTTTTCCGTCGGCCGGGGCAAGTTCGCCCGTCTGTCCAATAATTGAAGCCCCGCAGGTATTGACTATGGTTATAAATTCGGACATATCCTTTTGCACCTGGTATCCGGGAATTGACTCCAGTTTGTCTATTGTTCCTCCGCTATGCATAAGGCCACGTCCAGACATTTTTGCAACCAGCCCCCCGCATGCTGCGGCCAGGGGGGCTGCAGCAATCGTGGTCGTGTCAGCCACCCCTCCTGAACTGTGTTTATCTATCTTTAACCCATGTATGGGAGAAAGATCTATTTGTTCCCCTGAGTGCGCCATCGCCAGGGTTAAATCCGCTGTCTCCCGGTTATCCATTCCGGTAAACCATACGGCCATACAGAAGGCTGCAGCCTGATAATCCGGAACAGACCCCTCCGTATACCCGTTTACAAAAAAGTTGATCTCCTCTGTGGTTAGTGATTGTTTGTGCTGTTTCTTGCGAATAATGTCTGCTGTTCTCATGTCCCCCCTCCTGCACGCCCCCCAAAGGGGTCTTGCACTCAATAGATTCCTGTCAGCAGTGGCTGGTCCAGGTTAACTGGACGCCTGTTTTCCTGAAGAGTTCGTCCCATGTACTCTCTGTCAAGCTCAAGGTCAGTGACCAGTTTTATGAGCAGCTCCTCAGTGATGAGATTCTGTTCAGCATACAGATACATAAGAGCCTTTTCAGCGATGCGAGGAGAAAGAAGAGAACGCAGAAAAACATCCCTGTCGGTTTTGTCAGTGCTGCTTTGAACCACATGTTTATGAAGTTGTGAGCTGTCCATATGATACTTGAGATGTTCAAGCTCCCGCAGGAGAGGAGTTGGATTTCCTGCTGAGGCTTCTTCCCCGAGCGGTTTAAGCGTGAAAAAGGTATATTCCTTTCCTGGAAGATAGTGGTGACGGTCACACCGGGTACAGTAGTTCGGCTTGAGCGGGTCCCCGCTGTGAGAGTCTCCTCCCACAATGATAAGGGGATCAAAATAGAGAGCCGGGCACTCTTGGCCCTCAACAGTATAGTAACGATACGTGTAAAATGAATCCTCTAAACAATCCGGATGTTCACAATAGGCAGTAAGAGGAATAACGTCTGTAGCTGTATCAAGCATAAGCCTTGCAGTTGAGTTAAAGATATCTCGCCGAAAGTTCAGTATGAGGGTGGGAAAGATAAACAGAAGGCCTCTCTCCAGGGCATGATTTCTCACTACATAGGTAAGCCGCTCATCGTAGAATGAAGCCTCGTCGATGATCCATGTTCCAATGTGAGGGTGTTCCTGTAGTGCTTTTTCAAGATCAAAAGAATTCTGTATTCTCGCAATGCGGTCAGCACAGCGTACATATCCCCCTCGAAAGGCAAGCGCATCATCAGGATACTCCTTGAAACGCGAATCGTGAAGTGACCTGACAAACATCACTTCTCGCCTGTCAGCACCCCGCGTGGCAGTGAGTTCTTTTATGGTCTCACTTTTTTGCTGTGCAACCGAAGCATCTCTCCAGACTCGAGCGGAAAACTCTGTTTTCCCCGAGCCCATGGGACCAATTACCAAGACGCGTCGGGAAGGACGAGTGAAATCAAAGTGAGTGAATGTCTGGTGAATTTCAACGGAGGGAAAGCCGAGACTTTTCAGAAAACTGTCAGTGTGTAATCCATTGGTAGTACCCTGCATACTCCTCATAGTACCGTACATTTACTCTCTTCGCTACCGGGAAATGTAAGGGCAGGACGGTTTCTGGATCGTTTCGACGGTACAATCTGATCCCCTTCAAAAGGAAGCGTCCTCCGCACGGCACGCCTCTCCCTGTCAAGGAAAAAAGACCATCCTGTTAGCTGAACAGTGGGGGTAGAGAGCAACAGATTGATCTACAGTCAGCAGGTATCTTCAGGTTAGAATCCATCGCAGAGGGATGCAACCCACCCTGATACATGCCCTGTGTTCAGTAGGCCTCCTTGCTTGTATAGCCCTCGATAATAGCTATTCCCGAACTTGTACCGAGCCTTGTGGCCCCTGCTTGTATCATCCGGACTGCAGTGGCATAATCCTTAATTCCTCCGGAAGCCTTGACTCCCATGGAATCACCGACGATGTTTCGCATCAACTTAACATCCTCTACCGAGGCTCCCCCTGAGGAAAATCCTGTTGAGGTTTTTACAAAATCAGCGCCGGCCTCCTTGGCAATCTGGCAGGCGAGAATCTTCTCTTCTTCAGTCAGTAACGCCGTTTCGATGATAACCTTTGTAACCACGTGAGCCCCTGTTGCAGCTACCACGGCCTGAATATCCTCTTTGAACGCATCAATCTCATTTCCCTTGAGTGCTCCGATATGTACTACCATATCAATCTCATTTGCACCTTTTTTAGCAGCCTGACGGGCTTCAAAAGCCTTGCTCTCGGTTTCCATAGCTCCAAGAGGAAATCCCACTACTGCCGCGACCTGCACTCCAGATCCCTGAAGTTTCTGTGCACAATGGGAAACCCAGCACGTATTAACGCACACTGCATAGAAATGATATGCAACTGCCTCATCACATAATGTGTCGATCAAACCCTTTGTGGCATCAGCTTTAAGCAGCGTGTGGTCAATATATGCAGCAATATCCATTTTTTCCGTATCATCATGAATTGTGTGTGTACCTGTCCCCATGCAACATTCCTCCTAAAAATCTAATTCTATCGTCTCAACAAGGAGATCGAAACAACTGTTTCAAGTTCGACCTGCTTACAGGAAAGTGCCTTCACTGCCTCTTGTGTGCCTATTGGCAAAGCAAAACCGCTTGAACCCTCGCCGTCATTGTAATACGTACGCCTTAGAACCTCCAGAGGGAAACTCGCTCATATGGTCTCACGGGGTACATACCAGAGTCAAAGTCAATGAGGAAACCATACCGTTGCCCCTCATTGGCGGGTTTAAAATATGAGCAGCCTTGACCTTGGCCTTGAGACAGGGTACATTCACTGGATATGGTATTAGAAACGATCACCAGAGGAATCTACTGGCTCATTATTGCCATCCTGATTGTTAACCTGTTTCAAAAAAGACATATGGAAACAGCGAGCAAAAAGCGAATGGCAACCGTTTTTATTGCGGCCCTAGTGCTGCTGGTAAATATCTTTTTTGCCCTCATCCTGGAGTTTGAGCTCTCAAGCTGGTTTGTGGTTCTCGCTCTTCTGGCAACTGCGGGCGTAGGATATGTATTACGGGATAGGATCGCCATTTTTTCGCTCCGGTGCAAATCGTGCGGAACAAATCTCGATTATCAGAATATTCTGTTTCACGATGACAACCTGTGTGACTCCTGCCGGGAAGCACAGAAACCGCCGGAAGTTGAAGATGCACCAGCTGAGACTCGTTTAAAGTCAGATTTTGGCACAGCCCGGGATGTTTCTCATATTGACTGGGACGAATGGGAACCCACGGAAAAAGCCGTTATTTGTTACATATTCCACGAAGGAAAGGTTCTGCTTATTGATAAAAAGACCGGTTTGGGAAGCGGTATGGTCAACGCACCCGGCGGGCGGATTGAAGCAGAGGAGACAGCAGCAGAAGCTGCTGTCCGGGAAACAATGGAGGAAACGGGGATCAAACCGACTCACATGAGACAGGTAGGAATATTGAACTTTCAGTTCACCGATGGATATGCACTGAAAGGCTATGTGTTTTTTGCCGACGGATACGAAGGGATAATGGGGGAAACCGATGAAGCAACCCCATTTTGGACTTCAGTGGATGCCATACCTTATGATAAAATGTGGGAGGATGATCTTCTTTGGCTACCAAAAGCGATTGAGGGTTCAAAAATTGAAGGCTGGTTTATTTTCCAGGATCGTACCATGCTGAGCTCACAGGTAGCCGAAACGTAGGAGTTCACAAACATGCCCTATTGCGTACGTTGCGGCGTAAAATTGCAGGACAATGCTGATTCTTGCCCCTTGTGTGGAACACCTGTTTGGAATCCCGAGGCGGAGAACACTGGTGCCGAAGAGGGCAGCAAAGAAACCCCTCAAAACGCTCCTACCTCATTTGGGGAACGGCGCGGGGAGCAGTTAAAGCAGACGATCCGTTACAACCGTTCACTCTTTGTCGGTGTAATGACATTCTTTTTTATAGTCTCGTTTCTTGTTACCCTTCTTATCGACATCACAATACACCAGGAGATTACCTGGTCGTTCTACTCCACCCTTTCAATAACCGCTCTCTGGGTATTGCTCATTTTTCCGATACTCTACCGCGGAACCTCAAGACTTACTGTGCTCATGTATCAAGCCATTATCATCAGTATTTACTTATTGCTATTTGATAACCACCAAGGCGGCGTCTCATGGAGCTGGTATCCATCTCTCAGCCTCATTGCACTCACCCTTCTGATGCTGGTTTTCCGCTTGAAGAGGTTTCTTCCGCTCATCCTTGAATTCTTTCTTGCCTATGCAGACATAGCGTTGTTTCTCTTTTTTATGGATCTTCTGACCTCCTCCTCGTGGTTTCTTACACTGGCCCTTCCCCTGACTACCCTGGTGATGGTAGGCGGCTACCTGTTGGTTGCCCTCGTTAACGTAAAACGAAAGAAGGACCCCATGAAGGCTGTTTGGTTTGGTATTATCTTTGGTCTGTTCTTGGCTGCGATTATAACGGTAGCTGTTGACTTGCTGGTCTCACTGCACGCTGGATCGGGTCCCCTTTTCTCCTGGAGCTATATTACGGTTGCTTCTCTCTTGCCTTTGATTGCTTTTTCGATCGTGGTATATGTGCGCAAGCCACTGCAGTACTTTATGCAGAAAAAATTTCATCTATGAGCAGGGAATCACTGTATTGGGCAAAACTTGACAATGCCGCCCTCATATTTCCGGTTATTGTCTCAAAGTGGAACTCTAGCTTCTACCGACTTTCAGCAACCCTGACAGAGCCTATAGACCCCACAAGGCTGCAAAAAGCCCTCGACACGGTGATGCTTCGCTTCCCCTACTATCAGGTTCGTCTTAAACAGGGTGCGTTTTGGCTCTTCCTCGAGCACTCCAATCGAGTTCCAGAAGTTGAACTTGACCGGTACTATCCATGTTTGACAATCAAAACGCCCAAGCAGAAGGAGCTGCTTATTAGAGTGCTTTATCTGCAAAACAGGATATCCGTTGAATTATCACATATTCTGTGTGACGGATTCGGGGGGATCTTGTTTATAAAAAACCTTCTCGCTGAATATTTTCGTCTGCAGGGAGTTTCAATTCCCGTTTCGCCCGATTATGGAATCCTTGATCTGGGATCCTTACCGCAGCCGGAAGAGAGTATCGATGCCTTCCATGAGATATATGACCCTAAAGCACCTAAGGACAAACAGCTTCCACCAGCCTATCGAATCCAGGCAAAACGCTGTCAGCCTGGAGTTAATCGGGTCATTACCGGAATTGTGGATACACAGCAGCTGCTCTCACTTACTAGATCGCTGAAAGTCACTATCACCGAATATATTACAGCTGTATTGCTGTATGAACTACAGCATATACAGCAGTCGGATGACCCTGCACTGCGGGAAAAACCCCTGCGCATCAATGTACCGGTGAACCTTCGCAAGTTTTACAACCTGTACACCATGAAAAACTTTTCTCTCTACACTGTTCCAGAGATTGACCCCTCCCTCGGGTACTACACGTTCAAGGAAACTCTGCATGCCGTCCACCACTATCTCCAGAAAAACACTACGGAGAAATATATCAAGCAGCAGATATCCCGAAATGTGGGCGGAGAGATACATCCCCTTATTCGCAGCATTCCCATTCCAATAAAAAAAGCCTTTCTCAAAAGCATGCACACAAAATATGGCGAAAGCCAGCAGACAACCTGTTTTTCGAATCTTGGAACCATAGCGTTCCCCGAACAGATGAATCCATTCATTGAGCGCTTTACCTGCTATACAACAGGAGCTTATCACACAAAGACAATGATCTCGGCTCTGAGCTTTAAGGACAAGTTTTATATCACTTTTGACCGTATCATCGACACACCCATTCTAGAACGCCGTTTTTTTGCATTCCTCAACAAACAGGGGCTTTCTGTCACTGTGGAAAGTAACAATCAGCAGGGAGACACACTATGAGAAGTTGCAGCCACTGTGGTGTCCATGTCGCTGACGGCGAACCCTTTTGCCCCCTCTGCGGGGAAGGCTCTACCCTAATAGGCAATGAGGGAGGCTGCCCCCGGGCTGTCTTTCCAACAAATCCAAAGATTGTCCGGCTCCCGCTTCAAAGTCTTATTGTAATTGATTTTCACCTGTTTGCCTTGTTCACTGCCCTCTTTTTTATCTCGGCCGGGGCAATATTGGCGATAGACTGGCTATCTGATAAGACCTTTGCATGGGGAATTCCTGTTTCAGCCTCTGTTATACTCCTCTGGGGACTGTTAATCATTCCCTACTTAAGCAGCCAGATCCGAGTATTTAACTATCTATTGTTCTCAAGTGCGGCCATTTCGGCCTATCTCATTCTTATTGATACGCTTGACGGCAGCCTGTCCTGGTCGTGGGTAACAACCACTGTTCTCATTGTACCATCAGCAGTTGCTCGTATTCTCTTTCTCATGAAAGACAAAAGCTCGTATTGACAATAATTCCCTTGACTTATATAGTAGAAAACCGATCTGGAGAGGTGTCCGAGTGGTCGAAGGAGGCGGTCTTGAAAACCGTTGAGCCGCAAGGCTCCGGGGGTTCGAATCCCCCCTTCTCCGTCATGGACCTGGATCGTTGGAGAGGTGCGAGAGCGGCCGAATCGGGCTCCCTGCTAAGGAGTTGTACTGGTAACGGTACCGGGGGTTCGAATCCCCCCCTCTCCGATTTTTTTTGTACCCATAGCTCAGTTGGATAGAGCGTTAGATTGCGGATCTAAAGGCCGGAGGTTCGAGTCCTCTTGGGTACACTCACAATGTATTTCGTGTAGATCAGCAATCTACCTTGGAGAGATGCGAGAGTGGTCGAATCGGGCGGACTCGAAATCCGCTGTACCGCCCTGCGGTACCGAGGGTTCGAATCCCTCTCTCTCCGTTTTTGTATGCTGGAGAGATGACCGAGTGGCCGAAGGTGTACGCTTGGAAAGCGTATGTACCCTACCCGGGTACCGAGGGTTCGAATCCCTCTCTCTCCGTTTTCCCCTTCAGTGGCGATGGCCAGGGGCTGTGCTATTGTTCGTCACCCAACCCCGTCAGGACCGGAAGGTAGCAGCGGTAAGTGAACGAAGGATGAGACGCGGTTTCCTTGGCTTGAACTGAAGGGGTTTTTTGTATACAGCCGATGGTGTATACTTCCCTGTGGAAGGTTGTCGGAAAAAGGCAGGAGAATCATGACTTTCGAAGTAACAGCCGCCAAGCGGCGTCCGCAGGTGTTCTCAGAACTTGCCGGCCAAAATTTTGTTGTTTCCACCCTGGTGAGTTCTATTCAAAAAGAGCGCATCGCCCACGCCTACTTATTTTCCGGACCTCGAGGGGTTGGTAAAACTTCAGCTGCCCGGATACTAGCCAAGTCGCTTAATTGTGAAACCGGAATTACCGAAAACCCCTGCGGTCGGTGCTCAAGCTGCCTTGAGATCACCTCCGGCAATGCTCTTGATGTTATAGAAATTGACGGAGCGAGCAACACCTCGGTAAATGACGTACGGGCAATTAAAGATGAAGTTCTTTTTGCCCCAAACACCAGCCGCTATAAAATTTACATTATTGATGAAGTGCACATGCTCTCAAACAGCGCTTTTAACGCGTTACTTAAGACAATTGAGGAGCCTCCTCCATATGTGATCTTCATATTCGCCACCACAGAGGTCCACAAAGTACCGGCAACAATCCGTTCTAGATGTCAGCAGTACCATTTTCAACTTATAGCACTCGACGTGATCATTGAACTGCTGACTCAGGCTTCCCATGAAAACGGGATTACCTTTGAGCAGGAAGCCCTCTTTTGGATCGCAAAAGAGGCTACCGGCTCCCTTCGGGACGCCTATACACTCTTTGATCAAGTGGTCTCTTTCTGTGACGGTAACATTCAGATGGAACTCATACGTGAGAAGATGGGGCTAGTCGGCGTTGACCTCATCAATACCTTGGCACAGCATCTCGCCTCCGGTCGGCGCGGGGAAGCCATCGCCCTTGTCCAGCATATACTCTCACAAGGGATTTCAGTAGAAAAGTGTATAATCGACTTGTCCGAGTATTTCAGAACCCTCCTGTTTATCAAGGAAGGCATAACAAAAGAGGCCCTCATCGGGGCTAGAACTTCCGACTATTCATCGGAGGTTATCAATAGCCTTGAGAGCGGACAAATTGAGGCAGCGCTTGATTTGCTTCTCAGTCTGTACAGAAACATACGATTTTCCCTTAACAGTCGGTTTGAGCTTGAATTGGCAATCAGCAAACTCTCCTCGATCGGGCAGGCATCAGCCCCATCTGACCTGTATCGTGAGCTTAACTCGCTTAAAGAAGAACTACTCTCTGATTCCAAGAAACAGGCATCCTCTTCACAACAGACGAGGAAACCTCCCAGGGCTCCTCGGCAGGAACAGGAGCAAACCAGGGCAGAAACAAAGCCGGACGAACCGAATACACCCATTCATGTTCAGGCTAAGCACTTCGAAATCCTGCAAGCAAAAGTGAAACAAGACTTTCCTTCACTTGCCTCCGCCTTGCAACAGATCGACTCGTGGAGCGTCGATGAACATAAGGTCACACTGGTTTTTGCAACCTCGTTTGCTGCTGAGCGGGCTAAACAACGTTTCAAGGAACTCTCGAGGCAATTGAGTGCAATCCTCGGCGCCCATATTGAGGTAGCAATCACCTCCAAGCAGCTGCAGGAGCATGAACACAAGACACCAGAGTCGGGAGTGACAGGAGACGAGGCTGTAGAACTGACAAAATCGATCTTTCGGGGCGAGATAGAACGTGAAAAGTAAATTATAAGGAGACTCTAGACCATGGATCCAATGGAATTATTAAAAAACCTTCAATCACAAATGAGTGGAATGCAGGAACAACTCAAAGATATTACAGCTAAGGGCTCTTCCGGTGGAGGTATGGTAACTGTTGAGCTGAATGGAAAAATGGAGGTGCTCTCGGTAACTATAGCAAAAGAGGTAGTTGATCCCGAAGATGTCTCAATGCTCGAGGACCTTGTCCTGGCGGCTTTCAATTCAGCGGTAAGCTCTATTCAGGGAAAGATTGCTCAACAGGCTTCATCCCTTGCCGGAGGGGCGGGTATCCCGGGGTTGGGATAGAGACGATATGAAGGCAATTGAAGACCTTGTCCAAGCCCTTTCGCGTCTCCCGGGAATTGGCAGTAAAAGTGCTTCTCGGTTGGCTTTCTTCCTCATTCAGAATAGTACTGCAGAAAACAAGCGTCTCGGAGAGCTGATTGGCTCTATTCGGGACAGGATCAGACTGTGCTCCGTATGCGGGAGCTTCACCGAGGACGAGCTGTGTGAAGTCTGCTCAGATCCAGGTCGGGATAACGGGTTATTATGTGTCGTGGAAGAGCCGCAGGATGTTCTTATGATGGAATCGATCGGGGCCTACCAGGGCTTGTACCACGTCCTCCATGGCGCCATATCGCCACTTGACGGCATAGGACCAGAACAACTCTCACTCGGTCAGCTGATACATCGTGTCAAACAAGGATACTTTCAAGAGGTGATCCTGGCTACTAACCCGACCGAGGCAGGAGACACGACCGCGATGTATATCTCACAGCTGCTGAAAGATCTGCCGGTACGCGTCTCGCGACTCGCATCCGGTCTGCCGGTGGGAGGAGACCTTGAATACACCGACAGGGTCACTCTCGCCCGTTCTTTTAGAGGGCGGATCCCCATGGACAGGATTGACTAAAGATTCCGGGCCTTCCGAATCTCTTCATAAGCACTCTGGATCTCTCTGAACTTGTCATTGGCAAACGTGATAAATTCTTCGGGAAGTCCCTTTGAGGCTATTTTGTCAGGATGATATTCACTCACCAGTTTTCTGTAGGCCTGCTTAACCTCATCATCAGAAGCGGAGCTGTCTATTCCCAGAACGGCGTAGGCCCCAGCAGAGCTGCCCCGTGACTGGGAGGCATATCGGGTGCGTATTGAAGCTAAATGCCCTTCTGAAAAGTGGAAGATGCCTCCCGCTTTTTTAATGAGGGCCTCTTCTGCCTGCGTTACCTTTCCGTCGGCAAAAGAAACCCGATAGAGCATGTCAATCATAAGCTCAAGCATTTGCTGGTTCGTTCGGAACATCTGATAAAACTGCTGGGCAAACTGCTCAAACGTGCCGCCCGAGTGCTGAGCTGTCTGAAAAATCCTCAGCGCCGCATCTCTACTCTCTCCACGGAGGTGCAGTTGTTGATCAATGAACTCAGAGACTCGCTGTTTCTCAGCTTGAGTAACCGTTCCATCTGCTGTGGCAATTTTGCCAAGCATAGAAAAGGCGGCAACAAAAAAGACCATCTGAGCCTGCTCTTCTGAATTAATGCGCCCTTGATGCTGCCCGAACGGCTGCTGAGAACCAGCGCCCTGCTGTGCAGAAGCATCATACAAGTGACCAAAGGCCGCCCCGGCTATCATACCGAGAGGCCCACCAAGAAATAATCCGAACGTACCGCCTACAATTTTACCTATCCAGCTCATTATTCCCTCAAAAAATTACAACTTATCGATCAGCATTGAGCACTTACCAGAAGGAATCGGAAGTGTCTTACGTTTGTTCTCGTCAAGAATATCTATGGTGAAGTAGTAAAGTTTCTCAGACTCAAGCCGGATTTCCCAGCCGCGGGTGTTCTTATTACTCAAAATAGTTATGTAGTTGCGCTTTAACGAGAGATCTTCTATCCCCATGGCCTCCAGGGTAGGCATAACCCAGTCTACCGTCTTCCTTGGCAGACTTATGACCAACCCCACGATGTTTTCAATCATTAACCCTATGGTAGCCAGTCCAGCCATTGGTATAAATTTGCGTCTGGGGAACCACTCATTACCCGGAAAGGTAGCCGGCCCCTCCTTAAACGGCAAATAGGCCTCGTACACATCCCCATTATCAGTTCCGTCGGGGTGAAGAGTGTCGAGTATAAAGTAGAGGTGCCGAATCGCACACTCACGGGCAAACTCGAACTCCTTATATATTTCCAGCCCTTTTATGACCATGAAGGTGTAGTCAGAAAAAACCGAACCACGATACCCATTCCCCTGCTCCGAAAAAGCCGGATCATTAACTGCAAGAGTCGGAAAGGGATTATCCGCACCAAACACCTTGGGATCCTTTAGTTGATCGATCAGATGCTGAGCTCGGTCCTCGTTGGGAATCTCGGCAAGCAGAGTCCAATACGAACCAATTGTCTTAACAGTAACCTGCTGTTCTTCCCCATCAAGGTCATAGTAGAATGCTTCCTCGCTGTTCCACATGAGGGAATTAATTCGTGTCTTGAAGGAGAAATATTGCCGCTTATATCTAAAACTTAACTCTTTATCATTGAGGATATCTCCGATTGCTGACATATAGAGACTATTCACAGCCATCTGAGCATTAAAATCCACAGGATATACGACCTGCTCTCTGGGCATATTGCCTGTCAGAGTGGCTGCCATCGGTACTGAATACAGTCCATTTTCCTGTTTACAGACCCCGTCAAGCCATTCCATGTAGCGTTCAAGCACCGGTACCACATCTTTAAGCCGCTTTTTGTTGCCTACCTTGTGATACAGGTTGTATTCAACAAAAGCGAACAGCGGAGGATGAACACCCTCAGGATTCTCCGCAGTCAAAACCGGAGCCCCATCTTCAATACGATACTCTCCGCGGATCGCCCCAGAGGGCTCCTGTTTCCCGTAAAAATAATCAAGCATTGGAAAAGGTGAATAGGTCTGATTGCTGTAGACCAAAAAAAACGAGTTCAAGCAGCTGTAGAACTGATGAAACGTCTCCTGCCCTTCGTAGCTTAAATACCCACTGGGCTTGTCACTGTTCTTCCCGCTGGTAACCCAACGGTCATGGATCCACAGCCACGTTTTGTTGTAAAGATCTACAAAATCTTGATCATAAAAGTGTACTGACGGTACGTTATCCTTAACCAACTAAAGCTCCTTGCATAACATTACTTTTTCTAAACCCGCAGGGTAAAACGTACTGATATTTACCACCAAAGTCAAATTTTCTTATCATTCGGCTCCTCTCATTAACCCTAAAGCTCCCGGCAACACTTCAACCTCAAGTCGCTGAGCATCCGTGGCAACCGTCTCTCCATCAGCGTGACACACAAGCCCCCCTTCAGGGGATTGCAGCACTAGATGCTTAATGCGGGCTGAACTGATAAGCCGGTGTTTCTTTTGGGTTCCCCGTAGAAACTTGCCGGCCATATACACAATGGTTCCAAGAGTCACAGGCTTATTGACGTAACCCAAGTCCAATAATCCATCATCCAGCTCCGCATCCGGCCCCATTATGAAAGCACCACCCATACGGCGGCCATTGCAGACTGAAAGCTGTTGTGTCTCTATGTGCTCCATCACCCCGTCGAGCTTCATATCTATTCGTACGGCTTTCGGATAGTGCATCATAACTTTCCCGAACGCCAGGATATAACTAAGGAGTCCCCCTACGTGCTTGAATTCACCGGCGGTCATGGTAACCATCGGTTCAAATCCAATCCCGATACCGTTTACAAAGCACCGCCCATCTGGGTATAAACCCCCGTAGACGCGCCCCACATCAATGTCAGTACTCCTTCCCTTCGCAATAAGGGCAACGCATCTGTCCAACTGCTTTGGAAGACCGGCTGCGTAGGCAAAATCATTGCCCCTGCCAATAGGCAGCACGGCAAACTCCGGAAGAACCGAGCCCGCCTCCTTCGAAAAGATCATCCCTCCAGCAACCTCGCTGACAGTTCCGTCTCCCCCCGCTGCGGCAATGACATCAAATCCATCACCTACTGCCTGTTTAGCCAGTTCGCCCACATGCAACAGATCCCGAGACTCATGTACTACGTATCGACAGCCCAGCTCTTCTAGCTGTCTGCTAATGCGATTCACTAATCTCCCCGCACGCCCTTTAGCCGCGGAGGGATTAAGGATCACGCACACACTTTTCTCACATCTGTCCACTGAACATCCCCGTATATCAAAAATCATCTCATACACTACGAAACGTTCGGTTTGATATCGGGCACAGCATCATCCTCAACAATATCAGTGTACCGTGTATGCCAGCTTATCAAATGTAGGTGTAGGATGATTAACAGTTAGTGGATACCATTCCGTTATAGCACTATTATACACGAATTTCTTAACTATTCACAGAGTTTAAACAATAATTTATGATAATAACCAATGAAAGAGAGAACAAAGCACCTTCCGACCACTCGATTGGAGATGGAACAGAGGGGATGGGACTCCTGCGATATCATTATTATTACCGGAGATGCTTATATTGATCATCCTGCCTTTGGCACAGCCATCATAGCGAGGCTACTTGAAGCTGAGGGTTATACCGTAGGTCTCATAGCTCAACCGGCCTGGGACAGTGTGGAACCCTTCCGGGCCCTCGGTAAACCTCGCCTTGCCTGGATGATAACGGGGGGAAGTATCGATTCCATGGTTGCCCATTACACCTCAAGGGGGAAACCGCGCAGCACGGACGCCTGTTCTCCGGGAGGAAAGGCGGGCCTTCGCCCCGATCGGGCCGTACTCACCTATTCTTCACGCGCACGAGGGGCCTATAAAGGGGTTCCTGTACTGTTAGGTGGCCTTGAAGCATCCCTTCGACGTCTCTCGCACTACGACTTCTGGTCCGACCGCATAAGAAAATCTATCCTTCTTGACTCAAAAGCAGATATCCTCATCTATGGGATGGCAGAACGTCCTGTTCGTGAAATCTGCAGGCGTTTGCGTGACGGCACCCCGATTGAGGCAATACGGGATGTCCCCGGAACAGTATTCCGGCGCAAACTGAAAGAGAATAACTGCGAGTCCATAGCTGAGGTGAGTCTTCCTGATTGGAATGCTGTCAGTGCAAGAGATGCACACGCAAATCTGCCGACAGAAGCGGGAAAACTTGCCTTTGCTCAGAGCACGGCACTCCGTTTTGCCAATGAAAATCCTTTTAAACCAATCCGGTTAGTAGAAGCGTATCCAAACTGTGATATCGTTCAAAATCCTCCTGCAATCCCGCTTGATGTGCAGGAATTGGATGCCGTCTACGACTTACCGTACACCCGTCGCGCTCATCCGAGATACCGGGAGCAAGGGACAATCCCTGCTCTACAAGAGGTGAGCTTCAGTATTACAAGCTCTCGAGGGTGTTTTGGCGGATGTACATTCTGCGCAATTACCACCCATCAAGGCAGGATTGTACAAGCCAGAAGCGAAACATCCCTCTTGAGAGAAGCTAAACAACTCACGCAGGACCAACAGTTCAAAGGGTACATCCACGACGTGGGTGGTCCGACGGCAAATTTCCGCATTCCCTCCTGCTCCAAGCAACTGAGAAACGGCCCCTGCTCACACCGGGAATGTCTCTATCCTGAACCCTGTCCCCTCCTGGAAGAAGACCACGGGAACTATCTTGATATTCTCAAACGGATGTCAGAACTGCCCGGGGTTAAAAAAGTCTTCATACGTTCAGGAATACGATATGACTATCTGCTTCAGACCGCCTCTCCCGAGGTGCAAAAACGGTTTATTCACCAGTTGTGCCGGGAGCATGTCAGCGGGCAGTTGAAAGTAGCTCCGGAGCACGTGAGCAGTCAGACTCTAGAGATCATGGGTAAACCACCTGTTGAGCTGTTTGATCAATTTTCTCGCCTGTTCAACGAGGAAAACACCCGCCAGAACAAACAGCAGTATATTATCCCCTACTTCATTTCGGGGCACCCTGGCTCCACCTTGAAAGATGCTGTCGAACTGGCCTGTTACCTGAAAAAGACCGGTTTTATCCCGGATCAGGTCCAGGATTTTTACCCTACGCCATCAACGGTTGCCACGTGTATCTATTTCTCCGGTAAAGATCCTCGACCGGGAAAGCTCTTCTCGTCTGTCCATGTCCCCAAAGGGCGCGAGAAACATCTGCAAAGGGCTCTTCTTCACTTTCACAAACGAGAGAATCATCACCTGGTAAGAGAGGCTCTTATCTCTGCCGGGAGGCCGGAGCTCATTGGGAATTCACCCACCTGTTTGATTCGAACCCAACGCACCGGGGAGAAGAAACGGAGACGCTAATACCCACGTACATTCTCGTTATTTCTGAGCTCTATTGACAAGGTTCCTTCCGGAGGATATGACAGACTGATGGGTATGTTTTCAAACGTAAAACAGATACTTTTTACCGACAAAAGTTTTTACCAGCAACTTGCAGCCATTTCGGGACCGATCATGTTGCACAGTCTGCTGACCTCCTCTCTTTCCTTTATCGACACGCTGATGATCGGGCAGCTCGGTGGTGTGGCTATTGCGGCTGTCGGGTTGGCAAACCAGCTCTTCTTCCTCATGATGCTCTACTATTTTGGAGTAAGCAGTGGCTCTTCGGTTTTTATTGCCCAATTTTGGGGGATTAAGGATACAACAAGTATCCATAAAACCATGGGGATTTGCCTCTCCTTTTCACTGCTCGGGGCACTGCTGTTCTCAACGGTCTCCCTGACTGTTCCTCACGTAGCCATGCGGGTATTTTCTCCGGATCCAGAGGTGATTGAGACCGGGGCCTCCTATCTTCGAATTGTCGGTATCAGCTATCTCTTCTCGGCTGTCGCCATGAGCTTCTCCGCTGCTCTGAGAAGTACAGAAAAACCGAAAATACCCCTGTTTTCCATTCTTGTCTCCCTGTCAGCCAACATCGGACTTAACTACCTGCTTATATTCGGGAATCTCGGCTTTCCTGCCATGGGTGTCGCCGGAGCGGCTCTTGCTACAACCATATCGAGAGGACTTGAGATCATCATCATGCTCCTGATAACTTATCGGAGAAAGGAGGCGGCTGCCGGAAGTCTGCGCGCCTTCTTCTCGTTTAACAGGATCTTTGTCAAACGATACCTTATTACGGCCCTCCCGGTCATACTCAACGAGATTGCCTGGTCTCTCGGTATGGTAACCTACAAGATGGTCTTTGCCCGTATGGGCACCAGTGTCATAGCGGCTGCCAATGTCGTTGAATCAATCCAAAACCTTTTTTTTGTTGTCTTCGCCGGAACGGCCCACGGAAGTGCCGTGATGATCGGGAAGCGGATTGGACAGGGCAAAGCTGTCCTGGCGCAGGTGTATGCGAACAAATTTTTGCTGTTATCCCTCCTGATGGGAGGTGTTATCGGGTGCATCATGTTCTTTGCAGCGCCATTTGTACCCAACGCTTTCAACGTCTCCGATACCATCGTACTGCTTGCCTCCCGTTCCTTAATGGTAATAGCCTGCCTGTTGCCCATGAAGGCATTCAATATGCTAACTGTTGTTGGGATTCTGCGAAGCGGCGGAGATACCAGAGCCTCATTACTGCTCGAAATGAGCGGGGTCTGGTTTGTGGGCGTTCCCCTCGCCATTTTTGGGGGGCTGTATCTGGGCCTCCCGATATACTGGCTCTATCTGCTTATCAATGCTGAGGAACTCTACAAAATGGTTATCGGAATCTTCCGTATCAAATCTGGCAAGTGGATACATGTTCTCACCGAAACATCACACTACTAACGAAAACCAAAGCCGAATCAGCTTCTCTTTCGCTGCAGCCTGACATGGCAGAGATATTGTGGAGAGGACCTACAAAGTTATTACTCCCACTATCAAACCAATCTCCAGGTTGAGACCCCGGCCTGATACTGGTAACGCTGTTCCCACTCAGAACAGGCTTGATTGCACTGTTTGCTTTACTGCCCCTGTCCAGGTGTGGATTTTTTTCTGTTTCCCGATATACTGCTAAAAGCAGAAGACTAGCAATAAAGGATAATGCATATGAGTAACCCAACATTGACAAACATGCAGCCGGAGTCAGTACTACGGTATTTCCAAGAACTTTCAAGTATACCTCGAGAATCGGGAAACGAAGAGGGGGTTAGAAACTACATAAAACAATTCGCCCAAAACTACGAGCTGTTCTGTCTTGAAGACGAGACGGGCAATATCATCATACGCAAGCCGGCCAGCCCCGGTTACGAGGGAGCCCCCTCAATTGCAATTCAAGGCCACATGGATATGGTTTGCGTCAAAGAGGAAGGCTACGAGCATGATTTTGCCACTGACCCGATTAAACTGAAAGTAGAGGATGATTATCTCACTGCCGAGGGAACCTCATTAGGTGCTGACAACGGGATAGCTATAGCCATGATCCTTGCTCTGTTTTCTGACCCGGAGGCAGTCCATGGTCCACTGGAGGGAGTCTTCACTGTCTCAGAGGAAACTGGACTTGGGGGAGCATTCGGTCTTGATATAAACAACCTGCACAGCAGAAAATTGCTTAACCTTGATTCCGAGGAAGAGGGTTACTTTTATATCGGCTGCGCTGGGGGCGGAGAAGTTCAGGCCACTTTGCAGGCGATGACTCAAACTGTCCCCGCAGAAGATCGCACATGGACTGTGACGGCTTCAGGCTTTCTCGGAGGACATTCTGGTGCTGAAATACATACAGGCCGGGGAAACGCTATAAAGTCGGTGATGCGCTATCTTAAACTGATAAGCCGATTGCATCCTATCCGCATCGTCACCTTAAGCGGTGGTACAAAACGCAATGTCATTCCCAGTCAATGTACCTGTACCTTTACGGTAGACAGCAGTGCTGATGCAGCTGTTTTGAACATTGCTGAAGAGATCAATACTGCACTGGGCGCTGAGTTAGGGGACGCCGACCCCAATGCTCACTTGAAGGTGACCAACACACAAAACGCATCACTGGCGGTAGCATCCAATCAGTCACGGGCTGTGATCGACTCGCTCTATGTTACTCCAAATGGGGTGGAAGCCATGAGCAAAACTATCGAGGGCCTGGTCGAAACATCAAACAATCTTGCCATAGTCAGCTTGCGTGACAATATGTTCAGCTTTACCGTCAGTCAGCGTTCCTCCATTATGAGCGCACGTGATGAAATTGAGGAGAGAACCTGCACTGCCCTCGAACTGTGTGGTGCAGAAACTGTCAGAGAGAATAAATACCCCGCCTGGACACCAAACCCCGATTCGGAATTGGCAAAGCTCTGTGCTGCCTCCTACCGCGCCTTCACCGGCAAAGACCCTGTGATCAGTGCCATTCATGGGGGACTTGAATGCGGGGTGATCAACAGCAAGGCCCCGGACATGGATTCAATTTCATTCGGTCCCAATCTCCATGACGTCCACTCCCCGGATGAAAAGCTCAGCATTTCCTCAGCAGCACGAGTCTATGACTTTTTACAAGTACTGCTGAAGGATCTGGCAAAGAAGGCTTAGCTCTGTGAGAACCCGTTTAGTCGTGTAGAATACCTTCAGCGAGCTCCTTTGCTGTATTGTATGCCTGTTGTTTCTGCTCTTCGTTTGGGGCTCCCTGATACTCAATGGACCCGATACATTCCCATTTCATAGTCTCAATAAACTGGTCAAATTGTTTTTTTGCTCCCCCGGACCAACCATAGGACCCAAAACGCATGACCTTACGGTTGTTTACATGACTGCGCTCAAGAATATCCAAAACCGCATACATCGGTGGAAACATCCGGTATTCATACGTTGGAGTACCAATGACAATTCCGGAGGATCTCCAAGCTGAAGCAAGAACAAAAGAGACATGTTCCTGGGGCACCCGATGAACATGAACAGGGATACCGGTCGACTCTAACCCGTTTAAAATGGGATTGAGAAGTTGTTCGGTATTTCCGTACATGCTGCTCCAGATAACGGTAATCTCCTTTTCTGCTTTTCCGTCTTTGTAGGAAGCAAGCCTTCGGTAGTCGTCAATGATGTCCTCCGGGTGGGTTCTCCAGACAACACCGTGGCTGGGCGCTACCACCTTCACATCCAGATCTTTCAACTTATTCAATCCGCGCTCAACAAAGCTCGAAAACGTTGAAACGATATTTGCATAGTAGCGTTCTGTCTCTCCCCGTACAAATTCTCGGTCCTCTGGGGTCAGTTGATCATCAAAAACGCGTTCTCCCACCTTCCCAAAGGAACCAAATGCATCACATGAGAACAGTATCCCGGATTCGGGTTCAAAGGTCATCATCGTCTCAGGCCAGTGAATATTCGGAGTCTCCTCAAATATGAGTTGTTTTCCTCCAAGATCAAGGGTGTCTCCGCTTTTTACAGCCTTGACCTGATCTTCTATACCGTAGAACGCCTTTACCAGGGGCACAGCCTTCTTACTGCACAATATTTGTAAGCTGGGATTGTTCTGATGCATCTCTTTGAGCCAGCCGGTATGATCAGGTTCCATATGGTTGAGAATCAGATAATCAATATCTTGCAGAGTTACATCAATCGACTGGAGCTGGGCGGTTAACTCCTCAGCAGCTCCTTCCCAATCCTTTACCAGATCAATCAGAGCGACCTGCTCGCCCTTTACTACATACGAATTGAGAGATACACCGTATGGCAGTGGCCAGATTCCTTCAAACAGGTCTCGATTCCCAATATCAGCCCCAACCCGGTAAATACCGGGAACTATTTCTGCGGCCTTCATACGCACCCTCCTATTTGTACCATCAGTCTTGTTTTAGGCGAACAGTATAGCCAAAAATTAAGCAACAAACAACATCGATGCAGGCAGCTGTCACCTCATAGCCTATCGGCTCTCTTGTTTAGTTCCAGAGTACTCTTCATAATAGGATAATTGCTACCGCATGAAAAGGAGGCGACTCATTGGCCCACAAACAACTCCAGCAAAGCACCTTAAGTAAAGCTGCTCTACTCATTACACGTTCCATGCGTATTAAAGAAAGAGACCGTGCGATCCCGTTCCTTGAGCAAAAACGACATGGGGCAAAGCCTAAGACCCGCTATCGAATAACCCATGGCTTGTCGCATTACTCACACAACGGGTACACAGTCTGGAGACTTGCCTCAAGAAGAGCACGCGAAAGTACCAGCCTTACTGTGTTATACCTCCACGGAGGTTCCTACGAACTAGGGTTTCACTCCCGGCACTGGACCTTTATTGCACGTATGGCTGATATCCTTGATTGCGAAATGATTGTACCTGACTATCCTCTTGCTCCAGAACACCATGCCAAAGAGGTTATTGAGATGGTTTTTGATGTCTATTGCAGCATTACCAGTGGTAATAAGTCTGTTAACACGGTGATCATGGGAGATTCTGCCGGAGGGGGCCTTGCACTTTCCCTTGCGCAGATTCTACAGACGAGAGCGAAACAGCTGCCTAAGCATCTAGTCCTGTTTTCTCCCTGGCTGGATGTAACTATGTCTAATCCTGACATTAATGAGCTTGATCGCAGAGACCCTCTTCTCAACGTTACGTCTCTCTCAGAAGCGGGAAAAGCCTACGCCGGCGAGCTTGACCCAAAAGACCCGCGCGTTAGCCCACTATTCGGAAATCTCTCCGGTCTTCCCCCCCTTACCGTATTTGTGGGCACCGCGGAGCTGTTTTTGGCAGACTGCCGCCTTTTACAACAGAAAGCGGAATCAGCAGGTACCACAGTACATCTCATTGAGGTTTCGGGCATGATTCATCCGGGGGTTTTTCTACCAATTCCGGAAGCGCGCTGGATTCTCAAGACGGTAAGGCAGGCTGTCCTGGATTCACACTAAAGCACCCACAAGCCAGCCGTTTTCCGCAGCTCCTGTTCCTTCGCAGAAAAATCGGGAAGGTAGCCTCCAAGGCACTCGTAGAATTGTTTTTGATGATTGAAAACTAACCTGTGGCACAATTCATGGACTACTACATAACTGATGAGATGTTCGGGTGCACACAACAGGCGGGTGCTGAATGTCAGGTGCCCCTCTCTACTACAGCTGCCCCACCGACGCTTCATCATTCTTACCCGTACCAGTTCACTCCCCCCATGTCCAAGCTCAGGATATTTGAGGCACCAGGCTGCAATAATGCGTTTCACCTCTTGTTCCGCCTGGAGTCGATACCATTTCAGCAAAATAGTTCTTACCGTTTTTCTACGTGTATGTTCATCCTGCGATGTAAAGCGGGGGCCGAGATCAACTTGTATCTGATGTTCTGCAAGGGACACCTGCTGTTTCCTGGAGTATAGTATGTTAAGCGTTTTTGCCTCCCCCAGGAAATAAAATACTTCTCCATCACAATAGGCTCGTTCTTTTATTTTCGGTCGCTGTGCAAACTCTTGCTGCTTCCTTGCAATCCATCCCTTTTTTGCTTCGATGACTCCGTCTGCCTGCTTTCTGCTGTACCAATTGGGTGCCAGAACTTCAACTTCTCCGTTGTTGAGAACTTTGACGGCAACCGTGGATCTTTTCGAACTTTTTTTCAGGGTGTACTGTACTTTGCGAGTCAAATCGAATACCATCCAGTGCATGAGAACGTTAAAACTACATCTCTACGAGAATATCAGATATCTTTGTATAGCAGAAAGCCAGGCGTTTTTCGACCCCGAAGGAGCATTGAAAACACTTTACGCCCACATAGCCTCCTGTGGACTTTCAAGTGGCGATGAAGAGATCGCTGTGTTTTCAAATCAAGAACTTGTACTCTCAGAAAAGGAAACCTCCCTTTTCGTCGGAACCGGTCCTGCGGGCCCTACGGATATTCCTCAAGGATGCCCTGTATTCACGAAAGAAATTCCGGCAGGCACATATCAATTTTTACAACTTTCTGATCCCTCCAGTGAGGGCATACGGAGTGCAGCACAATTTCTACTGGAAAAAAATGAATACAAACACAATTCACCTTTTTCTCAGGAAATTATTCTGCGAGGGGTGAAGGAAGCTGGTTTTTATGTGCTGCAGCTCCTTATGCCGATAACAGCATGATTCCCTGAAGGGGTTCTACCCCAATGAATAGAAAAAGGGGACTAGCAGAGGAACGAGAATACTCAGAACAATCCCGTGGGCGAGCGATATAGGAACAAAGGAGGGACCACAATGCCTCTCCACGCTGGGAAGCGTCACATCCATACTTGTCGCCCCGCATACTCCAACCGCTGCGTGTTTTCTTCCAAAACCTGCTAGCACTGGTATTGTTAAAAACGCAATGCTTTCGCGAAATAAGTTGCTCAAAAAAGATACTGATCCCAGAAAGGGGTCTCCGAGCTCAGAAATAATGACACCGGAGAGAGAATACCATCCCAAACCAGAGGCTACTGCCAGCGACTTAAAAAGGCTTAGATCAATACATAAAGACAGTGCCCCGGCTGCCAACAGAGTACCTGCAAGGGTACTGACAGGAAGAAGAAGCGAAACGGGGTTTTTTAGTAACCCCAGTATGTCCACCTCCCCCTGCACCATTTGAACTCCAACAAAAAAAAGCAGCACATATAGCAGTATTGTTGTAATCGAGTCGGTGTACCAAGCAAATAGTGGAGTCCCAGCTGATAAGAGCCCCCCGGTAACTGCACAGAGCAGCAGCACTGCTGGTTCCTTTAGATACGAAAGCATCCCTGGTTGCCCTTCAGAGATATGTTTTTTCCGGTTGTCACCCTCTTTTACGCCAGATGCAGTTCTGTTCTTACGAAGAACAACTCCGATAAGTATGATAACAGCTGCGCTTCCTGCAGAAGCTGCTGCAGCAAAACCAAGGGCTAGAAGTCCCATGGATGCAAGCTGTGATGTAATATTATCGATGAGCCCCGTTTTTACCCCCATGAAAAAGAGCAACAAATACAAGCAGAACACTAACAGTCTGTCTACCAGTTTATTCCAGGAGGTGGGGATTACATAGTTCCCGGCTATCATTCCCAACAGCAGGCAGCAAAAAAGCGTAAGTAGATATACGGCGTTTCCCATAGGGCTTGAATGTAACTGAATGTCCCGTGTTAAGCAACTGCCCAGCAGTACCCTGTAATTACTATTGAGCCTTTCCCAATTCACAGGTATAGTGAGTCCATAATATGCGTGCGATAGGAGAAGGCATGACCGAGCAAATCAGCGACACTCTTACAAAAATAACTCTCGAAGATAAAGAGATATACCTCATTGGCACCGCCCATGTCTCCTCTGACAGTGTACAGGAAGTTGAACAGTTTATTAAAAACGAAGCTCCGGACACGGTCTGCCTTGAATTGGATGAAGGCCGTTATAAGACCATGACCGAGGGCCAATCCTGGAACAATGTCAATATCCACTCCATTCTGAAGCAGGGCAAAGGCTTTTTCTTTTTAGCAAGCCTTGCCCTCTCCTCGTTTCAGAAGCGTATGGGGATTCAAACCGGGGTAACCCCTGGAGAAGAGATGAAGGCTGCTGCACAGGCTGCCAAAGAGGCAGGTGTTCCGATCGCACTTTGTGACCGAGACATCCAGATAACACTCCGCAGAGCCTGGGGCCGTTCGTCCTTCTGGAACAAACTCAAAATGCTCGGCCTCCTTGTTTCTGCTGCTTTTTCGCGGGAGGAGCTGTCTTCTGATGACATCGAAGCCCTGAAAGAACGCGGAGCCCTTGGCAATATGATGGAGGAGCTGGCAAAAGAACTCCCTTCTGCCAAAAAAGTGCTTATTGATGAGAGAGATCAATATTTAGCAACAAAAATTTACCAGACGAAAGGGAAAAAGATCGTTGCGGCTGTGGGAGCCGGACATGCCACCGGCATTGCGGATACTATTGGAGAGCTCTCTTCCGGCAATAAGAATGAAGATCTCTCTGCACTGGAACTTGCGCCGAAACGAAAACGAGTCGGGAAGGTACTGCCTTGGCTCGTTCCCCTGGCTGTTGCCGCACTATTTGCCTACGGTTTCATCAATTCCGGCTGGGATCAAGGCTTACGGATGTTTTTCTATTGGTTTGTTGTGAACGGCGTGCTTTCTGGTATTGGTGCGATTCTTGCTCTTGCTCATCCGCTGACCATTATTCTCTCTGTGCTCCTGGCACCATTTACCTCGCTCAACCCAACCATAGGAGTGGGCATTGTATCCGGTACCATTGAAGCTTACATGAGGAAACCTCGTGTATCTGATTTTGAGCATCTCAGTGAGGATACACTCTCTATTAAAGGATTTTATCGGAATCGTTTTACCCATGCTCTGGTAGTCTTTTTCCTCACCAGCATCGGCAGCGCCATTGGGACATTCGCGGCTTTTCCCTTTCTTGCCTCGCTACTGCGCTGACCCGTTACGGTACAGCGGCAACGGTGGCTTCCTTGATCTGCCTGCACTTAACAACGTTTACAGAACCCCGCCGCTCAGACAATGGAGAAGTACCGTCTTTTTCGCTATTCGGCCGCTCCTGAGGACAAATGATTTCAAGAAAACCCATCTCTTCTGCTGATTTGATGCGGGCCTCCACATAACGAACGGGTCTGACCTCTCCGGCCAGGCTTAATTCCCCGAATGCTACCAACCCGGCCTGAAGCCTTCTGCCGGTAACAGCAGAGTACAAAGCCAGGGCCAACGGAAGTTCCACGCCAACCTCGTTGACGCGTATTCCACCGGCAACGTTCACATACAAGTCATGTTCAGAAAGAGGAAGACCAAGGTGTTTTTCCAGGACGGCGGCCACCCGCGATACTCTGGCAGAATCAATTCGATCCGAATAGACCCGAGTATAGCCCCCTTTGGCAGAAACAGCCAAAGCCTGGATTTCAACCATAAATGTCCGCGTCCCTTCGTATATGGCGGCAGCAATGCTGCCGGGCGGAACGTTTCGGCTCCGCTGCCCAAGGAAGAACGTTGCTGGGTCCGGGACCGGGAAAAGGCCCTTCTGTTCCATGGTAAACACCCCTATTTCATCCACGGACCCGAATCTGTTTTTACTCGCCCGTATAATCCGAACCCCAGTATCAGCCTGCTCAAAGTTAAGGACGGTGTCCACCATATGCTCAACAACTTTAGGACCCGCAATAGAACCGTCTTTCGTGACATGTCCAATAAAAAATACGGAACTCTGGTTCTGTTTTGCCCAGTCTGTTATTTCCATACACGAGTATTTAACCTGATTTACCGTTCCAGGAACCAGACCAATCTCCTCACTATATACAGTTTGTACCGAGTCGATAATAACCAGATTTGGTCTGATTTCGTAGAGCTGCCTTCTTATCTGCTCTAGAGAAGTCCCGTGGAGCACAGTAATGTTCTCTAATGGTAATTCAAGCCGTTCTGCACGCATCCGAATCTGGACGGGAGACTCTTCTCCCGAAACATAGAGGACTGTATCTGCCTCCGCTGCGGCTGCGGCCTGAAGCAGCAGCGTTGATTTTCCAATACCCGGCTCCCCACCAAGCAACACCGCGCTTCCTAGCATGATGCCACCGCCGAGGACACGGTCTAATTCGCTGTTACCAGATGAGAAACGCGTCTGAGCCTCAGAAGATACTGTATGAAGACTGACAGGAAGTTGTTGACTTGAGCTTTTTTTCTCAGTTTTTCCGGATTGAGCCTGCTGAGAAATTGTTTTTTCAAAGGTATTCCAGGCCCCGCAGGAAGGACACCTGCCCATCCATTTAGCTTCTTCATGCTCACAGGAGGAGCATTTGTAAACAACTCGATTTTTTTGTTTCGCCATGAAAGCTCCCAGGGTCTCTCGCACTCATAACAGGCAATAGGCTGTATGGATGCAATCTACTCGTATAGATCCTGTTTTTTTGCAATGAGCGTGTAAATACGCTCCAGATCATCAGGCGAAAAGTAAGATATTTCAATTGAACCTTTATTCAACGAGCCTTTTACTTTCACTTTCGTTCCGCACGCCTCAAGGAATTTATCCTCCACAGCCTGAACTTCTGGATCTTTACGGGGCTGTCGTTTTGCCTTCTTTTTCTTCCCTGCTCGCGCCCCATTATTCAGTTCTGCTGCAATCTCCTCAGCCTGCCGAACTGAGAGATGGTCTGTTATGATCCTATTCAGAAGAATCGTCTGCTCAGAGGGATTTACCACTGAGAGAATAGCACGGGCGTGCCCTGCAGAAATCGCCTTGCTTACCAGAGCATTTTGCGCCTGCTTCGGGAGGCTGAGGAGTCTCACGCTGTTAGCAACAGTTGAACGCTTTTTCCCAAGTCTCTGGGCAAGCTCTTCCTGATTCAGTTTGGATCTATCCATCAGGTAGCGATACGCTTTTGCCTCTTCAATGGCATTAAGGTTTTCACGCTGAATATTCTCTATCAAGGCAACTTCAAGACGCTGTCCCTCGGTGAACGTTTTCTCTATAATCGGGATCTCTTCAAGGCCCGCTAACCGTGCAGCTCGTACCCGCCTCTCTCCGGCAACAATCACGTATCCTTCTTCACGTTTTTCGACTATGATTGGCTGGATGATCCCCTGATTTTTTATTGATTCAGCAAGTTCCTTCATTGTCTCAGGGTCAAAGCTCTTCCTGGGTTGTCCGGGGTTCGTTGTAATATCAGCCAATTTGGCCGTTTTTACTTCATCGTGTTTTTGAACACCTTTTTCAACTACATCATCAAATGAGTAATCTCCAATGAGTGAATTTATTCCTTTACCCAATCCCCTTTTAGACACGGTCAACCACCTCTTCTGCAAAATTTTTGTAATGTATTGCCCCGGCGCATCGAGGGTCATACTGGTTAATGGGCACACCGTGAGAAGGTGCTTCAGACAGACGTATATTTCGCGGAATCATGCTCCCAAAAACCTTATCTTTGAAGTACTCTTTTACTTCCTGCACTACATCATTTGCTAGTCGTGTTCTTGAATCATACATGGTAAACAATATTCCAAGCAGAGCTAGATCTCTATTCAAGTTTTTCTGAATATTTTTGATAGTCCGCATGAGCATTGTTAACCCCTCCAGAGCAAAATACTCGCATTGCAGTGGAATTATGACAAAATCAGCTGCAACCAATCCATTAAGCGTCAGGACTCCAAGCGAAGGGGGACAATCGATAATAATGTAATCCCATTCATGTTCTACCTGAGCAAGTTGTTTTTTAAGAAAGTATTCTTTATCCTTAACTGCTACCAACTCTACACTAGCACCGGTAAGGTTTATATTTGAACCAACTACATACAGATTTTTAACCGGTGTTCGTTGTACAGCTTCGTACAAAGAGACCTCGCCGCCAATCACCTCATATATTCCGTCAAGCTCATCGTCAGCCCCTACAGCACTCGTCAGGTTCCCCTGGGGATCAAAATCAATCAGAAGCACCTTCTTCCCCAGATCAGCGAGATAGGCTCCCAAATTTACTGAGGAAGTGGTCTTCCCAACTCCTCCCTTTTGATTCGCAAAAACAATTTTCTTAGCTACCATGCGGTACAGTATAGATGAAACATACGGTAATGTCAGCTACTTTTTCTTGACCAAAATAATTCTTTTATGTATTTTAGCTACACAAGGAGTTATGTATGGAAGAACAAGTAAAACAGGCCATCAATGATATACGCCCATCACTGCAGAATGACGGCGGAGATATAGACTTTATCAGTCTTGACGGTGATACCGTCAAGGTTCGTCTAGTTGGATCGTGTGCGGGATGTCCTATGTCGCAGATGACCCTCAAACAAGGTGTTGAACGCTATCTTCGAGAGAAGGTTTCTTCTACCCTTGAAGTTATTTCAATCAACTAGGTTTTTGCAGGTCGTTTGTTTCACGTGAAACATAAAGGCTGTCTCCCATCGAGACAGCCTTTATTGCGTAGAGCTTACACCTGTCCGCCCAGTTACTTACTGCCACTCTTTTGTCGATAGAACCAGTATGCTACCTTGGAGATCATCCAACTTTCCTACAGCAAATCTCAGCGTGCATACCAAAACATTGCTCATGTCTTTCTGCCAAGAGACGTACTACATAGCCGAGCTGCCATGCCCCGCGTAACATTTTTCAACGAAAGCAACATACCTCCTGTTATATCAGCTCGTTTTCAGGATCCTATCTTAGCCGCTTTTTATTCGTAGTGTCCCATTGGCAGGAGTTTGAGAACGATACAGCCTTTTTGCTATATACAGGAACTACACACTGGCCCAGACTTGATATCGCTTTTTGCATTTTCAATGCTTAAGCTGCCTCCTGCCAGTAGCCGGGCATACTAGATGGGAATTACTGCCCGGAGGTGAGAGCTGATCTGATTGCTTATCCACCGGCTCAAGCCGCTCTGGCTAACTCGCTGTTGGTTGAGCAACAGTACCAGGATGAAGAATCAACGGCCTCGGTTTCATTTCCCTTCTGTTGCTTAATTCACCTGGTTTCAACTCTGAATGAATCTCCCCTTTCCGGAAAGCACCATACACTCTATTGCACGTTTAGAGATCTCACCGCAGCGATAGCCTTTCCCAATCATTTCTATTCCATTGATAACACCCAGACCACAGCACTGTTCAAGTTTCCGTATTTGATCATTTCGGCCTCTCGTATACGAGCCCTGCTGCTTTCCATGAAAACTTATGCACCCCTCAGCGGCTTTCTGTTTGTTGTCTAAACCCAGCGGGAAACGAGGTGTCAGCCTATGGGTTTGTACGGGTTTATACCGGCATGCCGTCATATCGGTACAGAATATGCCCGTATTGCGCCAGTTCCAGGAAGCTTTTCTTTTTGATATCGTGTCTCAAATCACTATCTCCGTGTAGTCCTTTTTCCAAAAATCATTACCTGAACACCTTCTCACTTTGGAAACTCTCGGCATGATAAGGTCTTCAACAGCCCTCTGTAAGTTCCTGCTCTCGGTTTTTCTTTTCAAAGCTTACCGGGGTACAGTTATCCGGACTCCGTTTACTAGTCGATACTTGACTGAGATGCCCGTGATAGCGCGGGAGAACACTGAAGCAACGCTTGACTTGGAAACTTAACGGTACAGACAAGCAATTAGTTCGGCTAGTATCGGTAAATGTTTTCTGGAAGAATTTTTCTCCGTTCCAGGACTTTGTATGTAGTGCATCTAGCTGCGCTGCCGCTCAGCCCCCAATGAAGCCCGGGCGCTGTACGGTCGGGATATTCAGCTTTTCTGAGCGCTTGGGGCCCAACGGCCAATCTGAACCTATAAGCTTTTCCGGAACTGCGGTAGAACCCTCGTATCATGAGTCCCTTGTTCATTAAAAGTTTGTATGGACAACCGCAGACGAGACGAAACGAATGCAGCGACCACTACCTGTTAAGCTCGGTCTCATATGGGAAGGCATCAGGAGGACAGCGCGGGCAACATCTTGCCATACGCACAGGGCTGTATCCGTTTAAAAACTGCGTATGTCCAACAGTGATTCTGTCAGTTGTATATTCTAAGCTGCTGCCGATATTTCTATCCTCTTATGGATCGGGAACGCGAACATTCATCGCGTACGAGGAGAAACAAGAGCCGGCTTTTCGTATCGGCCTGAGCTGTTACATATATGTCACCAGTTTGTTGTGCAGACTTTTTTGCTTCACGCAAAATCGCTGACCAATACAGCCTGTATGCATCTTCTATTCATCCGGATG
This sequence comes from Spirochaetota bacterium, assembly GCA_051745285.1. Lineage (GTDB taxonomy): Bacteria > Spirochaetota > Spirochaetia > CAKZLE01 > CAKZLE01 > JBNJDX01. Next base: position 2,122 of record JBNJDX010000012.1, on the reverse strand, counting down.
GAAAGTGCCCTCGGATTTTCTTCAGACCCGGTCTCTCCCTGTTCAATCATTGTCAATGCAGGGCAACCCTACAAAGGGGCTGCAGTATAAAAACCGCAGCCCCTTTGTTTCACGTGAAACATCTATTGTACGTTACTTATTCTTGCACCCCTGATTCAATTTCCTCAGTGACATCCTCATATTTATCCGTTACCGCGACAGAAACGATTCGGTCGGGGTCTTGTATATTCGAGATAATAACCCCGCTTGTATTCCGTCCCTGAACAGTAATAGTCGATGAATTGATCCGTATGGATTGACCCATCAACGTGATGCACATAAAGTCCTGGTCTTCCTCGACGCTGGCAGCCCCTGCGATCTCTCCTGTCTTCTCAGCATGCTTGTATGCGATCTGCCCTTTAGTGGCTCTTGAATGGGGAGAAAAGCTTCCAAATTCTACGCGTTTTCCATACCCGTTTGCAGTGACAAGAAGAAGTTTTTTCTCAGCATCAACCAGCAACAACCCGGCAACTTCATCCTGGGGGGAAAGCTTCATACCGGTCACTCCTCTGGTGGCGCGCCCCATCGATCTGACAAGACGTTCGTCAAAACGAAGTCCCAGTCCCTTACGCGATATCATCATTACCTCGCTGCTTCCGTTCGTCAGCAAGGCTCTTACAAGCTTATCACCCTCATCAAGTTTAATGGCTGCAATACCGCGGGTCTTTGCATTTCTGAATAGCGGGAGTTCGACCTTTTTCACGACGCCCCTGGCTGTACCCATGAATATGAACACGCCCGGCTCAAAATCCTTAAACGACACAATAGCTGTTACATCCTCATCAGGTGTTATAGCCATGAGTGCCTTCAGGTGGGACCCCTTTGTGGTTCTCGACCCCTCAGGGATCTCATGGACTTTTATCCAGTAGGCTTTCCCCTCGGTTGTAACAAACATAATATGGTCATGCGTTGAGGCGATAAACAGATGCTCAATAAAATCATCATCGCGCAGTTTTGCTGCCCGTGAACCTTTTCCCCCACGACCTTGGCTTCTGTAAGCTGAAGTTGGGACCCGTTTTATAAACCCTCTGTTCGATATCACTACAACAACAGGTTCTTCTTTTATAAGATCTTCGACATTCAGTTCTCCGATCTCCTCGTGAAGTATTTCTGTCTTCCGCTCGTCACCATATTTTTCAGAAGCATCCTCGAGCTCGCTTTTGACTACTCCGAGTATCTTCTCGTCACTGGCAAGCAATGCTTTATAATAGGTAATCTTCTCACGCAACTCTTGAAGTTCATCAACGACTTTCTGAGTCTCGAGACTGGTAAGTTTCTGTAGCCGCATATCAAGGATTGCTTTGGCTTGTTCTTCGGAAAGCCCAAAGCGGGTCATGAGGCTTCCCTTTGCATTATCGACACTGTCAGATGACTTTATAATCTGTATTACTTCATCGATATTATCCAGTGCAATTTTCAGCCCTTCTAGAATATGAGCACGTTCTTCTGCCTTTCTCAGGTCGAACTCAGTCCTGCGAATGACAATTTCTTTTCGATGTTTTACGTAGTAATGAATCAGTTCCTTGAGGGAAAGCAGAAGAGGCTTACCATCAACCAATGCCAGGTTATTAATATTGAAATTTGACTGCAGCGCAGTATGAGTGAATAACTGATTAAGAAGGACCTTAGGTACGGCAGTCCTCTTGAGTTCAATAACAATCCGCATACCGTCGCGGTCTGATTCGTCGCGCAGGTCAGAGATCCCTTCAATTTTTCTATCACGAACGAGATCAGCAATTTTTTTGATGAGATTTGCTTTATTTACCTGATACGGGAGCTCGGTAACTATGATTGCATCCTTCCCGTTTTTTAACGTATCAAGAGCACATCGTGAACGAACGACAACTTTTCCTTTTCCAGTTCTGTAAGCCTCACGAATTCCACGCGTTCCGTAGATAATTCCCTGGGTCGGGAAATCCGGGCCTTTTACATATTCACAGAGCTCATCAATAGTAATGTCGGGATTGTCGATAAAGGCGCCAATGGCACTACATACCTCACGCATATTATGAGGAGCCATGTTTGTTGCCATACCGACAGCGATTCCGCTGCCCCCGTTAACAAGCAAATATGGAATCCCGGC
>JBNJDX010000011.1:0-37923 GCA_051745285.1 Spirochaetota bacterium | reverse complement strand
CTGAACGAGCTGCCGGTTATATCGTCGCTTTTCAGTTTACCGTTCCTGGCCTTCTGTGAGAGTTCTGCGAGTTCACGGGCAAGGACCTCGACGCTTTTTGCCTCCGCTTCTTTGACTACCGGGACCATCAACCCATCAGGTGTGTCCACTGCTATGCCGATGTTGTAGTAGTACTTAAGGATCAATTCTCCCGAAGCGCCGTCAAACGATGCGTTGAACGCAGGGAATTTCTGCAGTGCAGTAGTTACAGCCTTGATGATGAAGGGAAGGATGCTGATTTTTACCTGTTGATCGTTCGGTTTTTTTTCCATTTCTCCCCGCAGCTGTCTCCGAAATGCTTCCAGTTCGGTGACATCTGCCTCATCATGCTGCGTAACGTGTGGGATTGTCTGCCAGCTTTGCTGTAAGTGCGGCCCCGAGATCTTTTGGATCCGGGAAAGTGGTTTACGCTCAATCGTCCCGTAGACTGAGAAATCTTCCAGTTCGGGTTGTTTGGGTGAAGCTTGTGTTGCCGGTTGTCTGCTGCCGCTTCGAAGTTGCTTAACAACCTGCTGGATATCTTCTTTCAGAATCCTGCCGTTTGGTCCGGTTCCTTTTGGGACGTCTGAGAGAGGGATGTCCAATTCGCGTGCATACTGGCGGACAGAGGGAGTTGCATGGTAGAGCGCACCGGGCTCTTGCTCGTTCATCAGCTCTTGTGGCGTTGTTTCTGCCGCTGAAGTACTCTCAGCCTCTGGTTCCTTCTCCTCCGGTCCGGGCTGGGGTGTTTCTTCCTGTTGAGAGGAGGTATCCTTATTTTCTTCTTCTTGTTTGTTTTCTTGCTGTTTGTCTTTTGGTTCTGCTTCTGGTTCCTGTTTTTTCTGCTGTTGGTCTGCAGTTCCTTCACGTTCTTCGGCTTGTTGTGTCTCTTCCTCTTCAATCTCAATATCAGCGATGAGCGAGCCCTCACTGACAAGATCATCCTGTGAAACATGCACTTTTGTGATCTTCCCTCCGTAGGGAGAGGGGATGTCGGTTACCGCTTTAGCACTTTCTAATGCAATGAGCGGATCCTCCGGTGAAATTACATCACCCTCGGAAATATAGACCTCAATGATGGCAACGTCGGTAAAATCACCGATATCGGGAACCTTTATCTGTTTAACAGCCATAGTGTTTGCCTCCTCAGCTAGTCAGAGGGTTGGGTTTATCAACTTCAATTTCATATTTCGAAATTGCCTGTGAAATTGTCTCTTTTGCTATACTACCCTGCTGGACAAGACCTCTGAGAGCTGCAAGGGCAATATAATATCGGTCTACCTCAAAGAATCTGCGCAGGGTCTCTCTCGTGTCACTACGGCCGAATCCGTCAGTTCCTAAGATGGTTACGTGCTCCTGCGGTATAAGTCGGCGAATCTGTTCAGGATATGCCCTGATATAATCGGTGCTGATAACAACCGGTCCATCACGGTCTTCCAACAAGGAGGTTAGATAGGGTTTGCGCTGCTCTTCATCCGGATGGGTGAGATTGTAGCGCTCGGTCTCCACCCCGTCGCGGTGGAGCTGATTGATACCGGGCAGGCTCCATATATTGGCGTTGACGTTAAAATCTTCTTTTAACAAACGGGCTGCCTCAAGGGATTCACGCAGGATAGTTCCACTTCCCATCAGCTGTACGGTCGGACCATCAGAATCGTCAGTCTCCTGGAATACATAGGCGCCTCTGATAATTCCCTCTTCAGTTCCCTCAGGCATTTTCGGATGCGTATAATTTTCGTTCATCAGGGTGATATAGTAGAATATATCCTCGTTTTCAGCATACATCCGGCGCAGTCCATCCTGAATGATCACTGCCAGCTCGTAGGAGAAGGCCGGATCATAAGCCTGGCATGTGGGATGGGTGGCTGCAAACAACAGGCTATGGCCATCTTCATGCTGCAATCCTTCCCCATTGAGTGTGGTTCTTCCAGCCGTGCCGGCCATGAGAAAACCCCTGGTACGACTGTCACCAGCAGCCCAGATAAAATCAGCGACACGCTGGAAACCAAACATTGAGTAGAAAATGTAGAAGGGAATCATTGTCACGCTGTGATTGGAGTAGGAGGTTCCCGCTGCAATCCAGGAAGAAACCGCCCCCGCCTCGGTGATGCCCTCTTCAAGAATCTGTCCGCTTTTATCTTCCCGGTACCACATCAGTGATTCAGCATCCTGAGGTTCATACAACTGACCGGCGGGATCATAGATACCCAGCTGTCTGAACAGACCTTCCATGCCGAAAGTGCGTGCTTCATCAGGGACAATAGGGACAACGCGTTCTCCAATTTGTTTGTCTTTCACCAGTTTGGTCAACAGGCGTACGAATGCCATCGTTGTTGAGATTTCTCGTTCTCCAGAGGAATCCAGCATGCCGGAAAAGACATCCAGAGAGGGCACCTGCAGCGTTTCTGCCTGAGGGGATCGATAGGGGACTGGTCCTCCCATAACACGGCGGCGTCTGGTGATAAATTCTTCCTCCGGACTGCCTGGCTCAGGCTTAATAAACGGGAGATCCTCAAGTTCATCATCTTTCAGCGGGACATGGAATTGATCTCTGAAGGCTATCAGGGCTTCCCGATCCATGCTCTTTTGGCTGTGGGTGCCCATTGATGCTTCCCCGCCTTTTCCCATACCATACCCTTTCACGGTTTTGAAGAGAATGACTGTCGGTTCGCCGGTGTGGTTGACTGCTTCGTGAAAAGCAGCGTAGATTTTTCTGGGATCATGTCCACCCCGCGTAAGCTGCCAGAGTTCCTCATCGCTTTTATCGGCTACCAAATTCTCAAGGTAGGGGTCCCCGCTGAATATTTTTTCTCTGAGGTAGGCCGGTCCTCTTGATTGTATCGTCTGGTATTCACCGTCAACCATGGCAGTGAGTTTCTTCAGGAGCAGACCCTTGGTATCCCGCTCGAGTATGGAGTCCCATTCAGTACCCCAGATTACTTTTATGACGTTCCAGCCGGCACCGCGAAAACGTCCTTCAAGCTCCTGAATTATTTTTCCGTTTCCCCGTACCGGACCGTCGAGTCTTTGCAGATTGCAATTGACTACAAAGATCAGGTTATCAAGCTTCTCACGGGCAGCCAGCGAGAGCGATCCCAGCGATTCGGGCTCGTCTGCCTCGCCGTCACCCATGAACATCCAGACTTTTCTGTCTCCCACATCCTTGAATCCGCGAGCTTCCATATATTTCATGAATCTCGCCTGATACGTAGCCATAGCAGGGCCAAGCCCCATAGAGACGGTGGGAAACCGCCAGAAGTCAGGCATGAGCCATGGATGAGGGTATGACGAAAGTCCATTTTTCCCCACATCGCGCCGGAAATGTTCAAGCTGTTCTTCGGTCAGACGTCCCTCGACAAACGCCCTGGCGTACATGCCCGGGGATGAATGTCCCTGAAAAAATATCAAGTCAGCTCCGTATTGGGAGTCCGGCCCTTTGAAAAACCAGTTAAAACCCACCTCATAGATAGCCGATGATGAGGAGAAACTGGCAATGTGACCGCCAAGACTGTGCTGCCTGTTTGCTTTAACGACCATCGCCATCGCATTCCAGCGGACAAAGGCTGAGACGTTACGAGCGATCAGTGAATCATCCTGAGGGAGAACCGCACTTTGATTTTTGATAAGGGTATTAGTATAAGGACTAATAACGCCGGGAGTGGTGTTCACTCCTCTGCGTCTAGCTGTTTCGGTAAGTTCCTGGAGAAGGAGATCAGTCTTCTCGTCTCCCTCATACTTTATGACTGCTTCCAGCGACTCAAGCCAATCTTTCGTCTCTTCAGGATCGGGATCGTGAATATAATCTCCGCTCATGCGAACCTCCAGGTGACAGGCTGCACCTTCTGTGAACGTTCTCCCTGCTGCATGACATGGCGCTGTCTGCCTATCACTATACTATCAGTGCCCGGTTGACACAATATGAAAACTCTTTCTCTCCGGGCAACTGCGTCTTCTACAACATGATAAAGATAATAAAAGTAGTCAAGTTTTATCGGCTTTCCAAAAAGCCTTGCTTTTACTGAAAACATTAGTAAATTTGTCATACATGATGAAGGAGGAGGGTATTATGGTAAAACGAATACTAACCGTTCTCATGCTACTAACGATTGCTTTGCTGCCTCTAGCTGGAGCCGGGGACAGGGAAACAGGGGTAGGACAAAACAGAACAGAAAAGTCGACAACTGCTGACGACTATGATCAATACCCTTCAGCTGTATTCGCTGGAGGTTGTTTTTGGGGTGTTGAAGCCATGTTTGAAGATCAACCGGGAGTTATTACCGCTGTTTCCGGGTATACCGGTGGCGAGGTAGAAAATCCCAGCTACGAGGAGGTGCTCACCGGGGAGACCGGCCATGCTGAGGCGGTGAAAGTCTACTACGATCCGCAGAAGACGGATTTTCGAACGTTGGCAAAGTACTTTTTTGAGATCCACGATCCAACACAGATAGATAGACAGGGGCCGGATGTCGGTACCCAGTACCGTTCTGCGGTCTACTATGCAAATGAAAGCGAGCGGAAAGATACAGAACAGCTTATTGCTATCCTTGAGGAAGCTGGGTATGAAGTAGCGACGGAAGTCTCACCACGAAGCACCTTCTATACGGCGGAGAGCTATCATCAGGATTATTATGCTGTTCATCAGTCAGCTCCATACTGCCATTTCTATCAGAAGCGGTTTCCATGATCCGGCAGCTAAAAGTCTCTCACCAGGGAGACGTGTACACCCTGTTCAGCTAGTAGAGAGAAAAATTCTCGTGTGACAGCTGGCTGGACGGTGATTCTGCTGAAATTAATCCGCAGCTTGTCACCGTATCCTATGACTGCGCAATTTTCGGGGTTGATCCGGTTTTGACCAAGAATAAAATCAAAGGCATCAATATGGCTGCCGATTTCCTCAGGAAGCGTAACCAGACCGAGATTGGAGAGTGTGCCTGAGTGCAGATTTTCCCCGAAATGGTGGTACACAAATGACATAATCGCTTTCTTTAACCAGATGGGTAATAGCTTGACTGCTAAGTGGCGCTCAAGAGCAACATTGGCACTCACCGCTGCTGAAAGATGCTTGGTCTGCAGCTCATACTGAATTGAGTGGTGAACATGCTTGACAACTTCGGCAAACGTGTAGGATCCAAGGGCCGGGTTGATTTCAGGACGGAGGAACAGAGAAAAGTTTCGTAGGGATGCTGAAGGAAAATAATTGCGCAGATTCACTGGAACCGATAGACGTATTGGCTGTTTGCGAAGGCTCATACGCTCCTGAATCCGGTAGAGGGAAAACAGATGGACAGCTGCCAGATACTCAGTTATGGTTGTTCCGTACCGCTTGGCCACCTCTTTTAGGCTTTGAATCGGCATTTCTGCGGTGATTACGTGCAATGTTCCCGGCGTTTCCAGCTGGCCGGAGGTATGAAAAGCTCGCTGTTTGGGTTCAGCTCTCTTTTTCTGCTTCCTATAATGTGTTCCAAAGGCATCCACCTCCTCCTGCGGATCAGGTTCAGTATTGGGTTCTGCAATATCCGGGGAAGGGGGGATGTGGTGGCCGACAAGTCGCAGGTACGCAGTCAGGAGGGTTTTCAGATAGGCGAGGGCTCCCGTGCCGTCTGTTAGGGCGTGGAAGAATTCGACTCCAATCCTCTTTTCCCCGTATATCACGCGGAACATGTGACGGTTGTCTGTTTTACGGGTGAGGCGGCTGCAGGGATAGGCCCCCTCCTGCTGTGCGGTCGGGACTGATTCTGAGCGGTCGAAATAATACCAGAAAAGACCCTGTCTCAACTGGACGGTGAAAAAGGGGAAGCGGGGAGATGTCTGGGCGACTGCTTTCTGGAGCAATGTACTATCGACTGTTTCACGGAGTACCGCCGAGACGTGAAAGATGGATGGTCGCTGCCGACCCTCAATGGAGGGATAGAGTTTTCCCGCATTATCAAGACGAAGCCAAGTAATAGTGTTTGTTTCACTCATATGCGCATGTCCTTATTACCAGCACCTGAAAAGGTAATCCCAGGGTACCTGCCTCCAGTGTATCTGTTCATGGAAGGGAGGGCAAGCAGGTGTTGCATCAGCCCAGCAGCAGGGCGCCTTGTACCAGGGCAAACTGTGCTCCCAGGTAGGTGGCCATGATCAGAAGGTTGCTCAAGCGCCAATTGCGGGCAAGGCGGGAGAAACCGTTTGCCGTATCGGAAACAGCAAACAACAGTCCCCCGGTGCAAAAAAGCAAAGCTATCCCCGGTCTGACTGTACCAAGGCCTGAAAAGGAGAACACCATCATAGCCGAAAGCACAGCGATGTAACCAAATATCAGTGGGGCAAGCTCACGCGCATATCCCCTGAGGATACGGTAGGTATTCACTGCAAAGACAGCGGTCGCCAAAACAAGCAGCCACCCGTACCAGGGATACTGTCGATAGTCGGCGACTCTCTCTATAAAAAAGCATATATACCACAGATGCCCTGTCAAGAAGGCGAGTATCCCTGCTCCAAGCATCTTCCTGCTGCTGCGCGAACCTGGAAGCATCAAAACAATATCTCCAATCCATCCAAAGGAGAGGGCTAACAGGATATACGCGCTGGGATCTGCACTGGAGGCAAGATAATAGCTGGCCAATAGCGGCAGCAGCAGGGGTTTTGTACTATAGTAGACACACTGCTTCTCCACGAAAAATCCCACGGCCTGCACGCCGAAGGTGAGCAAAAAGAGGCCAATCAGCAGCAGTTCAAACATGCGGAAGCCCCCTACAGGTTTATTATACTCGCTGGGGCTGTGGGGTCAACCTAGCCTCTCGGGTAGACATGCTATAGGCACCGCGCTACAATACCTTATCGCAGAATAACTTGGATGGAGGTAGTAGCCGTGGAGTTTTATGAGACTGTCAGAAAACGATTCAGTGTTCGATCTTTTGAGAACAAACCGGTAGAACCGGAGAAGTTAGAGCGCATCCTGGAGGCTGCCAGGCTTGCCCCTTCGGCAAAAAACCTTCAGCAGTGCCGCTATGTGGTGGTAACTGATAAAGAGAAAATAGAGCAGCTTGCCCAGGCCTCCTACAACCAGACATTTGTGGGAGAGGCAGCTGCTGTTATCGTCTGCTGCTCCGATACAGATAAGGCCACAATGCGATGCGGGCACGCACACTACACCATAGATGTTGGGATTGCGCTTGAGCATGCCGCCTTGGCCGCTGTGGCCGAGGGGCTTGGAGGTTGCTGGATTGGTTCGTTCAAGCCCGAAGAGGTGAGAAAGATCCTTGGTATACCCGACTCCATAGAGGTTGTAGAACTGTATCCTCTCGGCTACCCGGCTGCTGATGCTAAGCCGCTGAAGACAAAGAAGCCGTTAGAGGAGATTGTCAGCTACAACGCCTGGTCACTCTGATACCATGTCGCCAGAAGATTCATCCGTTTCGCTTCGCCGGTTCACCGAAGCAGATATCCCACATCTCGTTGAGTGGAATTGTGGTGCTAAGGAGCGAGAGCTTCTTCGATGGGCTGGTCCGGTCTTTTCGGTGCCGTTAACTGAAAGGCAGGTACAGCGGTATGTGCAACACAGCCATGGGCAACTTTTTACGATAGAGGTGGACAAAACCCCCGTCGGTGTTATTGAGCTTGGTCGTGTTGATCCGGTGCACCGGAATGCCAGGATCGGCAAGGTGCTCATTGGCGATGTCGCCTTTCGTGGGCGGGGTATAGCCCAGAAGGCCATAAATCAGGTGCTGTACAAGGCCTTTGTGGAAGATAAGTTACACAAAGTCTCGCTTTCAGTTCTTGCAGAGAATACACAGGCTGTACGCTGTTATCTACGGTGCGGTTTTTCACAGGATGCAAGACTTCGTGAACACAGATTCGTTGATAGTCGGTGGTATGATCTTCTGGAGATGAGCCTGCTTGAGTCGGAATATCTCAGTGCCCTGGGCAACAAACCGAGACACGACTATACCACGAGTCGCCTGCGGGTGCGTTCGACCACGGTGGACGACGTGTCTCAGGCGCTTGCATATTACATTCGGAATCGGAGCTTCCTTTCAGTCTATGGACCATCTAGATCACCGGAGTTCTTTACTCGGCATGTGCAGGAACAGTTGATCTTTGAGGATATCCGGCGGGAACGGGAAGGCGCCGGATTAAGGCTGTGGATAGAACTTCTCGAGCAACCCGGGCATTGTATCGGGAATATGTCGCTTTCCCACATTATACGTGGCAATTTCCAGTCGGCATTCCTTGGCTATCAGCTTGATGAGAAGCACACCGGACAAGGCTATATGCAGGAGGCTTTGCAGGTCATGCTCTCAATAGCCTTTAAACAGTTGCGTCTGCACCGTGTCGAAGCAAGTATAAGACCTGAAAACACACCCTCCAGGCGGCTTGCAGAGAAGCTCGGCTTCCGGGAGGAAGGGCTGGGAACTTCCTATCTGAACATTAACGGTCGCTGGGTTGACCATCTTCGTTACACCCTTCTTGAAGATCAGTGGAGTGAATAAAACCGGTAGAACTTGACGATGGGCCCTTTCTGTGATTATAATTAGCATATGCCATAAATGGCAAGGAGGTGCATTATGCCAGGAAGAGATGGAACAGGACCCAATGGAATGGGTTCGAGAACAGGATGGGGCATGGGTTTTTGTCCCCCGGGTGTTGGTCCGCAGCCTGACAGAGGACAGCCAAACGAACAGCCTCAAGATCAATCACAGACAGAACAGACCCCCTACCAGCAGGCACCACCGGTCTGGGACGGATACGGATATGGACGAGGTCTCGGACTTGCCTTTCGCCGAGGATTTGGCAGGAGAGGCAGAAGACCATGTAGAGGCTTTGGGTGGGGCCGCTGGTAGTGATGGGACAAAAAGAGACAAGAAAATCTTGAAAATGGCATATGCCTGTATTGATGTTTTTTGTCCTGTGCGCTACCAGTAAAGGGCGCAAGTAGAGTTGTGACTAACGTTGGAGGATGACTATGAAATATGCTGTGCCTTGTTTGAGAGGACGGATGTGCGCCCACTTTGGCCACTGTCAAGAATTTGTTCTCGTTGAGACCGATGATGAGACTAAGACGGTGATTCGCAGCACCACAGCGGTTCCGCCGCCGCATGAGCCTGGGGTGCTTCCCCGCTGGCTGCACGAGCTTGGAGTAGATGTTGTGATCGCCGGCGGTATGGGCGCGAGAGCTCAGTCGCTGTTTGAGTCAAACGGTATTGAAGTACTTGTGGGGGCTCCCGAAGATACCCCGACAGAACTAGTACAAGCTCATTTGAACGGAAATCTGCAGACCTCTGTCAATGCATGTGACCACTAACAGCTTTTCCCTCTGCGATCGGTAATCACAGAGGGGTCTGTTGTTGTCTCCCGGAGACGTGGTATACTCTTCTCATCTTTATGAGGAGGGACGTAATGAAAACCGTAGCGGGGATTGATGTTGGTACACAGGGGACAAAGGTTGTGCTCTATGATTTTGAGACAAAGCGCATAGCTGCCGAGAGTTCTTCTCCTCACCAGCTTATCAGCAGACCCGATGGCACCAGTGAGCAGGAAGCCAGTTGGTGGATTTCTGCAATGTCCCAGGCTTTCGGTGCTATTCCTGAAGATGTTCGTGCGACCATATGTGCGGTCGGTGTATCGGGACAGCAACACGGTTTTGTCCCTCTGGATAAGGATGGAAAGGTCCTGCGGGCGGTGAAGCTGTGGTCTGACACCTCCACCTTTGAGGAGTGCCGCGAGATCACAGCTGCTTTCGGCGGTGAAGCGCGATTGTTATCCGAGGTGGGAAACCTGATTCTCCCCGGTTATACTGCTCCGAAAATACTGTGGCTGAAAAAACACTATCCTCAGCTGTATCAGCAGATGGCAACAATTCTGCTTCCTCACGACTATATCAATTGGTATCTGACCGGGAACTATGTAACAGAGCCGGGTGATGCTTCAGGAACAGCCCTGCTGTCAATCAGGGAACGAACCTGGAACCGGGATGTGCTCAAGGCCCTTGATCCGCAGCGGGATCTGGCAGCCTGCTTGCCGGACATCCAGGATTCAGAGAGTTCCTCGGGAACTGTGAGTGCAACCGCCGCCGAAGAGTTCGGCATTCCTTCAGGGATACCCGTCTCCAGCGGAGGCGGTGACAATATGATGGGTGCTATAGGAACCGGTGCTGTCGCCCCCGGGGTGCTGACGGTCAGTCTTGGGACCTCCGGCACCCTGTATGGGTACAGTGATCGGCCTATCGTCGATCAGACAGGGCGGCTTGCCGCATTTTGCTCATCAACAGGGGGATGGCTTCCGTTGCTGTGTACGATGAACTGTACAGTAGCTTCTGAACTGACACGTAAGTTGTTTAATCGAGATATTGCAGCGTTTAATGCTGAGGCCCAACAGGCGCCTCCGGGATCGGAGGGGGTTGTGATGCTCCCGTTTTTTACCGGAGAGCGCTCACCAAATCTCCCACAGGGAAAGGGCTGTATTGTGGGGCTGAACAGCAGCAATATGAAAGAGAGCAATATCGCCCGCTCTGCCATGGAATCGGCGGTGTACGGCCTGAAAATGGGTCTGGAGGCTTTTACGGAACTCGGTTTCGATCCTCAGGAGATTCGTCTGGTTGGCGGCGGAGCAAAATCACCGCTTTGGCGGCAGATTACAGCCGATATATTCAAACTTCCCGTAGTCGTTCCCGAAATAAACGAGGCAGCGGCCTTTGGGGCAGCCTTGCAGGCTTTGTGGTGCTGCGAAAGCCGGCACAGACCTATTGCTGAAATCACAGCCCAGCATGTTCAGCTTGACAGCGAGAGGGCTTGCCGACCTAAAAAAGATCATGTTCTCGCCTACGAGGATGGCTATAATAGCTATAGACCCTATGTTGAGGCCCTCAGCCCACTGTTTTCCTGAGAACTATCCGGTAAAGGTTATGTCCCAATTCATGCTGGCTACCTTTGAAATAGTCTGGTACACCGAGCAGTATCGAGTTGCGATATCGAATGCCCTCCGTAACTTTCTTTCATCTGAGCCCCCAGTGACAGAGACCTGTACGCTGCACGTCTCAAGGGTGGCCACATCAGCATCCCGTTTCTCACTGAACACTTCCATATCGACTTGCTCATAGCTAAGATGCATTTTCTGCACTACATCGTTGAACGTGGAAAAGAGGCAGGATTCCAAAGCTCCCAAGAGCAGGTCATAGGGGACAAAGGCATCCTGACCCCGGCCGATTGTGATGGTATTGTCTCTGTCGTTTTGAATCTGCCACTGTGTTGGAGTGAACTGTCCTCTCATATGCTGCCTAGCGCCCATATGCTCCTCCTGTACGATTGATTGTGTATTGAGTATATCACAATAGCGTATGAGTGACAAAAGCAGGAAGCTGAGGTGGTAACTGCATGTTGTGCCTACAAATAGTTGTTTTTTTGCGTAATTATGGGTATAAAACACTACCAGTGGTGGTACAAATTGATAAAAAAATGAAAAAGGTGTACAATCTGAAGCTATGAGTAAACAACAATCAGCTGCTTCCTACGATGAGAGCAAAATCAGAACCCTTAGCTCGCTAGAGCACATACGACTCCGAACCGGTATGTATATCGGCCGCCTCGGCGACGGGAGTAATGTCGATGACGGTATTTATATTCTGCTTAAAGAGGTCGTCGACAATGGCATTGATGAATTCATTATGGGCTACGGAAAGCAGATAACCGTTGAGATCAAAGACCACACAGTTAAAGTGCGTGATTTTGGTCGGGGAATCCCCCTGGGGAAAGTCATAGAATGCGTTTCAATTATTAATACCGGGGCAAAGTACAATGATGAGGTCTTTCAGTTCTCTGTCGGCCTCAACGGTGTCGGCACCAAAGCTGTGAATGCATTGTCTTCCCATTTTCGCGTCGTCGCCTATCGGGACGGGAAGTATAAAGAGGCAGTCTTTTCCCGGGGAAACCTTGTCAGTGAGAAGGAGGGGAAGAGCTCCCAGCCTTCAGGGACATTTGTGGAATTTGTCCCTGATGAAGAGATTTTTGGTGAATATGCCTTTGACAATGAGTTTGTTGAAGCACGCATGTTGAACTACGCCTATTTAAACACTGGGCTTACCCTTGAGTTTAACGGTGCCATGTACAAATCAAAGAAAGGGCTTTTAGATCTCCTTTCTGCCGAAGTCGGCTCGCAGAACCTCTATGACATTATCTACTACAAGGGAGAGAGACTTGAATTCTCCCTGACACACACGACAACCTACGGTGAGAACTATTTCTCCTATGTGAATGGCCAGTTCACCAGCAGCGGCGGAACCCATCTCAGCGCTTTTCGAGAGGGTATTCTCAAGGGAGTCAACGAATTTTTCAAAAAGAGCTACTCAGGCGTTGATGTGCGAGACGGGGTTGCCGGTGCAATTTCGGTGAAACTGATGAACCCGGTCTTCGAGAGTCAGACAAAGAACAAACTCGGAAACACAGAAATACGTTCCTGGATTGTTCAGGAGGTCAAAGAGGCTCTCATTGACTTTCTTATGAAAAACAAGGAGGCCGCTGGCAAGCTCGATGAGAAGATCACGAGTAACGAGAGGCTGCGCAAAGAGCTCAATGCAGTCAAAAAAGGCGCGAGAGAGGCGGCTAAGCGAATCTCCTTTAAGATACCAAACCTTAAGGACTGCAAGTACCATTACGACCACCCCAAATACGGGGAGCAGACTATGATTTTCCTTACCGAGGGACAGTCAGCCTCAGGTTCTATGGTTTCAACGAGAGATGTATATAACCAGGCAATTTTCAGTCTCCGGGGGAAGGTCCTCAATGTACAGGGGAAAAAGCGTACTGAGATCTATAAGAATGAAGAACTCTATAATTTAATGCAGGCTTTAGGCATCGAAAACTCGGCAGACGGGCTTCGGTATGCAAAAATCATTATCGCAACCGATGCCGATTTTGACGGCTTTCACATCAGAAACCTGCTGCTTACCTACTTTTTAAACTATTTTGAAGAGCTTGTGATTAGCAATCACCTCTATATTTTAGAGACACCTCTCTACCGGGTCAGAAATAAGAAGAAGACAATCTACTGCTACAATGAAACTGAGCGTATAGAGGCCCAGGAGTCTCTCAGCTCTCCGGAAGTTACCCGTTTTAAGGGGCTTGGTGAGATCTCACCGAAAGAGTTCGGACAGTTCATCGGTCCGGATATCCGCCTGATACCGGTGAGCATTAAGACAATTCAGGACATCCGGGACACCCTGGAGTTTTATATGGGGAAAAATTCCCCGCAGCGCAGAGAATTTATCATGGAGAACCTTATATAATGGCTTACGTACAAAAACTGTTCAAAAAGAACTTCTTAGAGTATGCCTCGTACGTAATTAAGGAGCGGGCTATTCCCGATATCGAGGATGGATTGAAGCCGGTGCAACGGCGGATTCTCCATTCGCTTTTCGAGATGGACGACGGCAAGTTTCACAAGGTGGCAAATGTTGTCGGCCATTGCATGAAGTATCACCCCCATGGGGATTCCTCCATTTATGAAGCCCTCGTCAATCTTGCGAACATGGAGCTGTTCATCGACAAGCAGGGAAATTTCGGTAATATCTTAACCGGAGATCTAGCCTCGGCTTCACGATACATAGAGTGTCGTCTGCTCCCCTTCGCAAAACAGGTGCTGCTTAATCCCGATCTGACCTCATTCCAGGACTCCTACGACGGCCGGAATCGGGAGCCTGTCATGTTTCCCGCCAAGATTCCGGTGCTTCTCATTCAGGGAGCCGAGGGGATTGCTGTCGGTATGTCGACGCGTATTCTCCCCCACAACCTCAATGAGGTGCTTGATGCTATGACAGCCTGTCTGAAGGGAGAACCATTTTCCCTGTATCCGGATTTCTTCGGGGGAGGACTGATGGATGTCTCCGAGTATGCGGATGGGCGCGGAAAAGTGCGGGTGCGGGCAAAATTGAATACCAAGGACCCGAAGCGGATCGTTATTGAGCAGGTACCCTTCGGAGTGACAACCGAAAAAGTAATTGCCTCAATAGAAGCTGCTGCTAAGAAAGGAAAATTTAGGATAGCCGGAATCCAGGATTACACCTCAGGAAAGGTGAACATCGAAATTTCCCTCCCGAGGAACACGTACACCCCCGATGTAGTCGACGCGTTGTATGCTTTCACCGACTGCGAACAGGCGCTGACAGTCAATCTTCTTGTGATTAAGGACGGTGTGCCGGTACAGATGACGGTCTCTGAGGTCATCGAATACCAGTCAAACCGTCTAGTAGAGATACTAAAGAAAGAGCTGGAGATTGAGCAAAACAGATTGCGGGAACAATTGCATGCCCGGACTCTTGAGCGGATTTTTATTGAACAGAGGATCTATAAGGCTATCGAAGAGATGGCAACGCAGCAGGAGGTTGTGGAGGCTGTATTTGAAGGATTTGTTCCCTACCGTGCCGAACTTGCCCGTGATATAACCTCTGAGGATGTTGAACGGCTGCTAAAAATTCCGATCCGAAGAATCTCCCTGTATGACATCAATAAAGCCAAGCGTGAAGTCGAACAGATTCACCGCCGGCTTGAGACTATCGCCTATCACCTGGACCATATTGTTGATTACGCCTTGGATTCTATTGCCTCCTTCAAACGCACTGAGGGGTATGGTTCAAAGCGGAATACCAGCATTGTCGCCTTTGATAAAGTTGATGTGCGAGAGGCTGCCAACCGGGATTTGACGGTGAAGTATAACACCTCTACTGGATATCTGGGCTATGGAGTACGCGAGGGAAATGAGCAGTGCAAGGTATCCCAGTATGATCGAATACTAGTCGTAAAAAAGAACGGTACCTATTTTGTTACCGATACGACCGACAAACTCTTTGTTGGCAAAGGAATGCGGTTCTGCTGCCTGGCTGATAAGAGTGAGCTTGAAAAGATCGTTTTCACCCTTGTCTACCGGGATAAAGCCACACATCTCATCTATGTGAAACGCTTTCAGATTCAGCAGTTTATCACGAACCGTACCTATGAACTGCTCCCGGAGGGTGCAAAGCTGCTGAAGCTTTCTACGCGCGAGGATGCCGAGCTGTTTGTCCAGTATAAGCCGAAAAAACGCCTCAAGGTGCTTGAGGAGAGCTTCCCTTTCTCCGATTTTCTCGTCAAGAGTGTTCGAGCGAATGGCGTACGGCTGACAGCAAAAGAGGTCCAGTCGATGAAGATCCGAAAAGCCGTGAGACTGTCTCCCCAGGAAGCTCCCGAGCCACAGACGCCACAGAGTACCAGCCAGCTGGAGCTTGATATGGGAGATGACACTCAGCAGGGAGAGGATAGATGAACACAATAGATACGAGAATACTCTATGAGGATAATCATATTATTGCGGTGAACAAACTGCCTGGGGAGATTGTGCAAGGTGATGAGAGCGGTGATCGGCCGCTTTCAGACGCAGTTAAGGAGTATCTGAAGGCAACCTATCGGAAGCCCGGGAATGTGTTTCTCGGTATCCCGCACCGTTTAGATAGGCCCACTAGCGGGGTGGTTCTCTTCGCCCGAACAGATAAAGCGCTCTCCCGTCTTGGTAATATGTTTCGTGAGAAGCGCATCAAAAAAGTCTACTGGGCGGTTGTCAAGGATATGCCACCTGCAGCTTCAGGTGAGCTCAAACACTATCTCGTACGAAACAGGGTTAAGAATAAGAGCTTTGCCTACACCAAATCTCGCAAAGGTGCCCAATTTGCGCACCTCAGTTATCGGCTGGCAGGGGCCACACAGAACTACTATCTGCTTGAGATAGAGCTGCACACTGGGCGGCACCACCAGATTAGATCTCAGTTGGCGGCAGTGGGTTCTCCTGTCAAGGGCGATCTGAAATACGGAGCTCCGCGCTCAAACAAGGACGGCGGAATCAGCCTGCATGCTAGAAAGGTCAGTTTTGAGCACCCGGTTACCAAACAGGAAACGATCATTACCGCGCAGCCCCCTGCTGACCCGTTATGGGATTATTTCTCTCAGCTGAACACGACTACTGCGTAGTTGGCTCCTCTCCTCCGGTTTCCGGGGAAAAAGCAACGTAGCCCTGTCCGGTCTTCCCGTCAACCCTCACCTGCAGGGGCCTGGAGGTATGAGCCAGTCGGATATGATGGGTCTCATCATGAGCTGGAAGGGTATCAAGCTGTTCGAAATTGCAGATCCCATCTCCGCGGACCGGATTAATAGTCATGTAAGCGTTATGCAGGGAGGTCATATTCTGGAAGAAATGGGTTCCCTGGCTGGGTTCCACCTGGAAGTTTTCCAAACCGGTTTCGACGATGATTTTTGCCTGTGAAATCTGTGACCAGGTGGTGGGAATACCGAGCCACGGATCGGTAGAACCGAGACGCCCGGCAACGATCAAAATATAACCTCTGTCTTCATTGAGAAATTTCGCATTTATTCTGCCAATAGCCTTGGCCATCTCCTGCGTTTTTGCCGGATCAAAGTGCTCAGGACGTATGTAGAGGATGTCATACAGGTCATTGTAGGTTCCATTTCCCATTGCTTTCTTTGAATAGATTACCGCCTGTTTGATTTGCTCTTCGGTTATGCGAATATCGGCAGCTTCAGAGCCTTCAACGATTGGACGGATCTGCAAAATGCTGAATTCAGGTTTTTTTCCGGCAGGCTTGTTGAAATTGCAGGCAAACTCAATTTCGATGGGAACATTCATTGCCTGTCTCCCGACGTGCAGCAGATCCCGTATAATTTTAGCAACCGGAAGGGCATTATACTTAAGGAGTCCGGAGAAGGTGATAATTTTCTTGCCCTCAGCCGAGGGGGAATCGGAGACAGTCTGGGTACGCACATCATAGGTTGAGGCAACATATTTAAGCGGAGTGGGATCCTCCATGTCGTCAATGGACAGCCGTTTGAGGTTGTCGCTCCCTGAAGTGTTTGGATCAAAGGGAGATTCCATATCAAGGGCAAAAAAGTCCTGCTGCATTTTTCCCACCGTAGCGCCGGAACTGTTTAGCTGGAGTGCTCTTTTGGGATGACGCGGTGAAAACCGCAGAGAGGTTCCGTTGTCCACTACCATCTTTCCGAAGCCAAAGGCAATATAGGCGATTCCATCCTCGGCCTTTTCATTGCCAATCGGGTAGTAGTTCAATGATCGTGCCACACCGGCGACATTGGGATAGCAGTATGTTCCGAAGCGAGTGCCGGTGACCTGCTGAATGATGACGGCCATCTTTTCCTCTTCAATCATGTGATTGGTTGCTTTCAGGTAATCTTTGCTCTGCCTGAAATAGGTTGAAGCATACACACACTTGATGGCCGTGCATAGATCGTTAACCCTGCGGTCAAAGTCGGGATGAGCATTCGGGATCATGCAGGTCTGGTAGATCCCGGCAAAGGGCTGGTAGTGTGAATCTTCAAGGAGGCTGGAGGACCTTACGGCCATGGGGGCTTTGAGAACCTTCACCACTGCCCGAAGGTTTTTCTCAAGGTCTTCAGGGAGTCTGGCATTGAGAAACATATCAAGGATTTCTTTGTCAGAATAGTCCTTAACTACCTCCTGAGCGAGATTGTTCTCTTCTAGAAACAGATCAAACATCTCTGTGGTGAGTACGATCGTGCGCGGAATAGACAGATACATCTCCGGATAGGCTTCTGCAAGACCGCTCTCTTTTATTTCAAGATTGATAAAGGCCAGCCCCCTGCCTTTTCCCCCCAGTGAGCCTGTACCGATACGGGTGAAAAACGACAGCTCGTCAAACCGGTCTTTGTCAAAAATGGCAATCGTGTTACGTCCCCGCTGCTGGCGATAGGACCTGATCGTTGCGATAATGTCTTCCCGGAGCGATTGAACATCAGGGTAATCCTGTATGACCTTCGGTCTGATCTGTTTTGCCAGGTTGAACAGGGCGCGTGCCTTCAGCCATTTGGAAATGTCGTTATTATTTACATGGTAGAGGAAGACTTCCGCGTCGATAGTTTCCAGGACGTGCTGCATCTCCCTGAGATCTTCAGCTTTGGCGATGGGTTTCGCAGTTTTTGGGTCACGAAAGATAAAATTCCCGAATCCGTAATTCTGTCTGATGTAGGTGCGGAGATTGGCAAGCAGCGTCTCAGAGTGCTTGTGGAGAAACTGTGCATGGTATGCTTCGGCTTCTTTTTTATACTCCAAGCGGGAGGACTGCAGCAGGATCGGGATCTCAGGGTTGTCTTCGCGGATATATTTGCACAACTTCAGCCCGGCTTCTTTATCTTCAGCACCGTTGCGTTTGTAGGTTATATCAGAGATTATTCCCAAGGCATAATCCCGATAGATGTCATACAGTTCGACAGCCTCATCATAGTCCTTGGCAAGCAAAATTTTCGGTCTGCCACGCATGCGTTGCGTCTGGGACCATTCGTTGAGCCCCTCTGCCATGATGTAACGCGCCTGCTGGATGAGAGTCTTGTAGATCATCGGCAGGTAGGTGGAGTAGTAGCGCACTGAATCTTCGACCAAAATGATCACCTGAACCCCGGCAGAGGCGGTATCCTGCGGTGCGTTCATCCGGTCCTCTACCAGTTTTACCATAGCAAGCAGGATATTCGGGTTCCCCTGCCAGGTGAAAATGTAGTCAACAATATCTCGGCTTTCGTGTTTGAGCTCACGCAGTTTATTGTGGGTTGCCATAGGTGAGAGGAGGATGATCGGTTTTTCGGGATACTCGGTGCGGATGGTGTTTGCAAGTTCGGCCGCATGCAGTTCACCGACATTGAGCATGGTAATCACCAGTTCGAACTCCCGTTCGTTCATCAGAGCCAAGGCCTTCTGGGCTGATGGGGCGTGGGTGATCTTTGGCGGATATCGCAGGCCGAGAGCGATATAGTCCTGAAACAGCAGTTCTTCAATTCTTCCGTCTTCTTCAAGCATAAATCGATCATAGCGGCTGCAGATGAGCAGAATATTGCGTACACGCTTAGACATGAGATCCTGGAAGATTGTCTCTGGAATAACTGGGGGTTCTTTCATATGTGTACTGTAGCATGATTGGGAAAGTTTCGCTATCCTCGCACTCTCCCCTCGGTTATGTTCACATATTGATACATGGTGAACCGATATGGACTACAGGTGTGAGAAAGATAAAATTATAGTCAATAAATTGCGGATAAGCGAAAAGTAATCTATGTTTAGGGTTTATATTTAGATAAAACTAATTATACATCCTAATAATTGAGTAAAATATAAAAAATTAAGTTGACAAGTGAAATATAGTGAATTACGATTGACTGGTAAACACGAATTATCACAAGAGATGCTTGCACAAAGGGGAGGGAATATATGTATCATTTGGATTCTTTTTTGGCGGATGTTGAGCAGAAAAATCCTGCTCAGCCGGAGTTTCTTCAGGCTGTCGCCGAGGTCGTTGAGTCTATCATTGATGTGGTCAATGATAATCCGGCTTATCTGAACGCAAAAATTCTTGAGCGCCTTACCGAACCGGACCGAGTTGTTACGTTCAAGGTTGAGTGGGAGGACGACAACGGTGAAGTTCAGGTCAATCGCGGCTACAGGGTGCAGTTCAACAATGCCCTCGGTCCCTATAAGGGCGGACTACGGTTTCACCCAAGCGTATCCCTGGGGACACTGAAATTTCTGGGGTTTGAACAGATTTTCAAAAATAGTTTGACAACTCTACCGATGGGGGGAGGAAAAGGCGGTTCAGATTTTAATCCGAAGGGCAAATCGGATAACGAGATCATGCGTTTTTGTCGTTCGTTTATGACAGAGCTATATCGGTATATCGGGCCGAGCACTGATGTACCGGCTGGCGATATCGGTGTCGGTTCACGGGAAATTGGCTATCTGTATGGTCAGTACAAACGGCTCAGCTTAGAGAATACTGGTGTTCTTACCGGTAAGGGGCAGAATTGGGGTGGCTCACTTATCCGCCCTGAGGCCACCGGGTTTGGGGCGATGTACTTTGCCCGAGAGATGGCCCGTGTGCAGAATGATACGTTCGAGGGTAAAACGATATCCGTTTCGGGTTTTGGAAACGTTGCCTGGGGTGCAGTAATGAAGGCCACCGAACTGGGCGCTAAAGTTGTTACTATCTCCGGGCCCGACGGGTATATTCACGACCCCGAAGGGATAAACACTCCGGAAAAATGGGAGTACATGCTCGAACTAAGGGCCTCCAATAATGATGTGGTTGAACCCTATGCGAAAAAATTCAGAGCCAAATTTTACCGGGGAGCCCGTCCGTGGGAGGTGCCTGTGGATATGGCATTTCCCTGCGCTATCCAGAACGAGCTAGGGAAAAAAGATGCAGAACAGCTTGTCAAGAACAAGGTGAAGTACGTTGTGGAGACATCTAATATGGGATGCACAGCAGATGCGTATGAGACTCTCCATGATGCTGGTGTGCTGTTTGCACCGGGGAAAGCCGCGAACGCCGGTGGTGTGGCTGTTTCAGGCCTTGAAATGTCTCAGAATTCCATGAAACTCAAATGGACAGTTGAAGAGGTGGATGAACGTCTCAAACAGATTATGAGTAGTATTCATGCTGCATGTGTTCGGGAGGGGCTGCAAAAAGATGGCTTTGTCGACTATGCCCGGGGCGCAAATATTGCCGGGTTTAAAAAAGTCGCCGACACGATGCTGCAACTCGGGTATTAAGTGGTTTACTAACAACACAGCTGAGTTTGATAGTAGCGAGAGCCCCTTTGCGGGGCTCTCGTTGCGTTCGGACAGATTACCCGATGCAGGCGAATTTGATAGTCTCCTTCACGGGAATGGTAGATCTTTCTATCTGTTTTCAGCTAAAGAAAATGGTGAGTTGTATTTCTTTATATAGTGTCACAATTGGCATTTTTGCGGAATCAAAACACTAAATATAGTGTATTTTTCAGAAAAGCTCTTGAATGAACGACCTTGGTTGCGTTATGCTAAATAATACGCGAACAGAGTAAAAAGTATGGGAGGAAGTTCATGGGCCAGCAGAAAACAGCACTGAAGCCGTTAGGAAGAAAAATATTTTTTGACAGGTATGCGCTAAAAGATGCAAAAAAAGATTCTCTAAAAAAGGGGGATCTTGTTATAGCAGTTTGTGATGAAAAGACCGGCCAGCGGGAGATCGGTACAGTTGAGAACCTGCTTGATCAAGGTATGGCTGCTATCAAGCTGGAGGATGGGTCCGATCTTGTTGTCAGCGTTGATCACATCGACAAACCGCTAGAGACTGAACCCGAGCAGATGATAGCCAGAACTGCAAAGGCCATTGCTAATCAGGAGAAGTCTGAACATCGCAAAACCTGGCAAAAGCGGTTCAACTGGCTTATGGAGGATTGGCGGTTTGTGCCCGGAGGGCGGATCCTCAACGGGGCAGGCACGGATCAGAAACTTACCTACTATAACTGTTACGTTGTTCCTTCCCCGAAGGACAGTCGCGGCGGTATTATGGAGACTCTTTCCCAGATGACCGAAATTATGTCGCGCGGCGGCGGTGTGGGGATGAATCTGTCTACTCTCAGACCACGTCACGCGTATGTGAAGGGTGTGAATGGACGTTCAAGCGGTTCAGTCTCCTGGGGAGGTCTCTTCAGCTTTGTTACGGGCCTCATTGAGCAGGGAGGAAGTCGAAGAGGCGCCCTCATGCTGATATTGAACGTGTGGCATCCAGACATCATGCACTTCATCGAGAGCAAGCAGGAAACAGGCAAAATAGAAAATGCAAACATCAGCGTCGGTATTACAGATGATTTTATGCAGGCAGTAAAAAATGATGATCAGTGGACCCTGTATTTTCCCGACACCTCCGATCCTGCTTTTGACACCCAGTGGGACGGTAATCTCGCCGCTTGGAAGGAAGCCGGTAGAGATGTTGTGCCGTATAAGACCGTTCAAGCCCGTGAACTGTGGCGGCAGATTATAAAAAGTGCCTGGGCGTGTGCAGAGCCGGGTGTCTTTTTTATTGACCGCTATAACGCACTCAGTAATTCATGGTACTATAATACGATAGCTAGCACCAATCCGTGCGGAGAACAGGGGCTTCCTCCCTGGGGAGTATGTAATCTTGGGTCGCTTAATCTTGCCGCTTTTGTACAGGACGGTAAGGTGCTTTGGGATGAGCTCGGGAGTGCAGTTGCCTACGCAGTGCGTTTTCTTGATAACGTCATTGATGATACCCCCTATTTTTTTGAAGAGAACAAACAGCAGCAGCTTTCAGAGCGGCGAATCGGTCTCGGGACCATGGGGCTTGCCGAACTGCTTGTCCGTCTGAAAATTGCCTACGGCAGCAAGCAATCGATTGACTTTATTGATAAGCTCTATAAGTTTATCTGCGTCGAGTCGTATAAGGCGAGTGCGGATATTGCCGAGGAAAAGGGGAGCTTTCCGCTTTTTGACAGCGCCAAGTTTTTGGAAAGCGGGTTTGTGCAGAGCCTCCCGGAAGAGGTGAGAAAGCAGATCAAGCAGAAAGGTATCCGCAATGTAACGCTTCTGACACAGGCTCCCACCGGGACAACCGGAACGATGGTTGGAACAAGTACCGGTATAGAACCCTACTTCTTCTGGGAGTGGGAGCGAGTGGGGCGAATGGGCAGCCACACCGAGCAGGTTGATGTGTATGCAGAGTGGAAGGCTGAACACGACGGTGAGCCGCTTCCTGACTATTTTGTTACCGCGATGGACCTGCCACCCGAGGGTCATGTCAAGGTTCAGGCTGCCATACAGCGCTGGGTGGACTCGAGTATTTCAAAAACGTGCAATGTCCCTAGTGATTATACTGTTGAGCAGACCACCGAGCTGTACGAACTCCTCTATGACCTCGGGTGTAAGGGTGGAACCATCTATCGTGACGGCTCCCGTGACACGCAGGTCCTCAACCGGAAACAGGAGGAGGAGAAAACACAGCAGACCCAGAAGCCGCCCCAGATACGTCCCCGGGTTCGACCGACCATTCTGCGGGGGACAACGTATCGAAAGTCCACCCCCATCGGAACTGCCTATATCACTATAAATTCTGACGGTGACCATTTTGAGGATCCGTTTGAGATTTTTGTCAACGTTGCAAAAGTTGGTTCTGACGTTGCTGCTGATGCCGAAGGTATCGGGCGTTTGGTCAGCTTGGTCCTTCGTATGTCTTCTCCTCTTACTCCTCGTCAGCGAGGAGAGGCTGTAATAGCTCAGCTGAGGGGCATCGGCTCCGGACGGCAGACAGGGTTCGGGAAATACAGAATTATGAGTCTTCCTGATGCCGTTGCTCAAGCTTTAGAGGAGCATATCGGTGCAAGTGACGGGAAACATACCTATCCCGAGCTTCCTGATGAAGAGGATGAGAACGAAAAGCAGCAATATTCGCTGCCCCTCTCAGACTCTGAGGAAGATGGGCAGAAATCCCAGGCAGCTGATATCTGCCCTATTTGCGGGAATGCAACCTTTTTTAATATTGAAGGGTGCAAGAAATGCTTCTCCTGCGGCTACAGCGAGTGCTGAAGCAAGACTGACAGGTAAAAATCCGCTGCTACACAGAGCTTGGTACTTCTGCTTTTAAGATGATGCCCTTTTTATGGGGCATCATCAGCTGTTTGGTCCTCTTCATAAGCACACTCCATATGACTGCAATCAGCATAGTTGACTCCTGTTGTGTCTCTGAGTTCCAGAAGGGATACCCCGTCGCAGTTGTCAGAAATGACTGGCAGCCCTGCTGTATAACTGGCGTTTTGGAGTGCAAGTTGGGTATACGGTTCGGGAAAAGTATGCATTGCATGCTTGCGAATTCACTGTTTTACCGATAGGATACAAGAAAAGAGTGTAAATAATCAAAGCTTGAGGTCTTTCATATATATGATATGCTAGTGCAGGTATACCAATCGGCGCTATGCTTGGAAAGGGGGAACTGTGAAGATACAAAAGCAGCAAATGATGAGAACCGTCCTGAAAGGACTGCTGCCGCTGGGAATTGCGGCAATCTACTTTTTTGGTTGGCGCTTCCTGGCTGTTCTGGCAGCGGTTACTGCGGCGGGAGTTATTGGTGAATATCTCATGGCCAGAAGGTACTCCTTCAAGGTTACAGAATCACTGTTTGTTTCTTGTTTTCTGTTTGCCCTCTCCATGCCGCCTTCAATACCGCTGTGGATGGCAGTTGTAGGTATCCTCTTCGGAATCGTGCTGGGAAAGATGGTTTTCGGGGGCTTTGGGAGAAACATATTTAATCCTGCTATTTCCGGAAGAGCATTTGTGTATGTCAGTTTCGGAGTTCCGATGACAGCGGAGTTTATCTCCCCGGCTGCAAGTACCGGCGGGCTGTTTCCGGGTGGCTTTGGTACCTGGTTGACTCAGGCTGATACAGTCTCAAGTGCTACCCCCCTTGTGACCGGAGATGCTGAACTGCTGCAACTGTTTTTGGGGTTTGTTCCCGGCAGTTTCGGAGAAACCTCGGCATTGCTGGTACTTCTCGGTGGTGTCTACATTATTTGGAAGAAAGCAGCCAACTGGCGGCTGACAGTCTCCTCGGCTCTCACCTTTGTAATACTCTACGCTGTATTCTGGGTGGCAGGCATTCCTGGTGCTCACGATCCTTTGTATGCACTTCTGAGCGGAAGCTTTCTGCTTGCTGCCTTTTTCATGATCACCGACCCTGTCTCCTCGTCACAGTCAACGAACTTGGGGCGATGGCTCTACGGCGGGTTGTTTGGCGTGGTAACAGTCCTTATCCGGGTCTTTGCGAACTGGCCTGAGGCTGTCACATTTGCCATCCTGTTTGCTAATATGTTTGCTCCGCTTATTGATCATATGGTACGGCAGCGCAATAAGAAGAAAAAGGCGGCAGCCGCTGCAAGGGAGGAGAAAGCATGAACAAAGATGGATTCTTCTTTCTGCGACTCTTCCCGCTGATCATGATGCTGCTGGTGACCATTGTGTGTATCAGCATTGTTACCGGGTTACACCTGACCACGAAAGACCTGGTAGAGGCCAACGAGCAGCTCTATCTGCGTAGGGCAGTACTGCAGGCTGCGAATGTTGATTTTCCCGATAACTTCCAGCAGACAAATGCGATATATGAACAGCAAGTCAGCGTTGATAACTCCGGTGATCGCACAGTCTACATTGTAGAGCGGGAGGAGGCTTCTACAGCCTTTGTAGTCCCGGTTCTGGGAGCTGGTCTTTGGGGCCCTATTGAAGTATTGGTAGGGTTTGCTGAGAACTACACGACCCTGACCGGTATCGGTATTCTCAGCCAGAGTGAGACTCCCGGCCTGGGGGCCAGGATCGAAGAGCAGTGGTATCAGGAACAGTTTAATGGAAAAGAGGGACCCTTCGACATGGTTGAAGAAGGCAGCGCGGATGAGAAAAATGAAATTGATGCGATTACCGGAGCAACGAGAACTTCGGAGGCGATGCTGAGCATTATGAACCGTGCAGTCCAGATTGGGCCTGAGATACTGGAGGACATGTAATATGGCAAAAGGACAACTGAAAAAGACATTTCTCAAACCTATGGGAAAGGAGAATCCGGTATTTGCCCAGATCCTGGGTATCTGTTCTACTCTGGCAGTTACCAACAAACTTGAAAATACGGTGGTGATGTCACTTGGTGTTATATTCACCCTCATGTTTTCAAGTTTTACCCTGTCGCTCATTAGAAAGCTGATACCTTCACGTATTAGAATGATGGTTGAAACGATGGTGATCGCTACATTCGTTATCATTGTGGATATTACCCTAAAAGCGTATCTCCCGGATGTCTGGAAACAGCTAGGGCCGTATGTCGGGCTGATAATTACAAACTGCATCATCATGGGCAGAGCAGAGGCTTTTGCCCTGAACAATAAAGCCAGTCTCTCATTGATTGACGGATTTGCTTCAGGTATCGGATACTCCTATGTGCTCATTGTTATAGCCATTTTTCGGGAGCTGATGGGGACTGGAGAACTCTGGGGAGTACAGATTCTCGGGGGCTGGTGGACAAGCTGGACAATCATGTTAACACCCCCGGGAGCCTTTTTCATGTTGGCGATTTTTATCTGGGTCGTGAAAGAGGTGTTTATCGCTGAAAAGAAGGAGGCTGAATAATGGAAGGTATGTGGTATCCGGTAGCTGTGCTGTTTGCAGCAATTTTTACGGACAACATCCTGCTGAGCAACTATTTGGGGATGTGCTCCTTTTTGTCAGTCTCACGGGAATTGAAAACATCGATCGGTCTGGGGATCGCCGTTACCTTTGTTATGGCAACAACCACGGTGCTTAACTGGCTGGTCTACGAGTACATTCTCACGCCGTTTGATCTGGTCTATCTCCGGTTCATTGTCTTCATTATCGTCATTGCTGCCTTCGTACAGCTTGTGGAGATGATCATTGAACGGGTGAGCGAACCGCTATATGCCGCTCTTGGGATCTTTCTCCCGCTCATAACTGTCAACTGTGCCATACTGGGTGTCAGCTTGTTTATGGTAATCCGCGATTATTCACTGGTTATCTCCTTTTTCTTCGGTCTCGGCAGTGGTCTGGGTTGGTTCCTTGCTATCCTTTCAATGGCCGGCATCCGGGAGAAAATTGCTAAGTCTAGAATTCCTCAGGGGCTAGAAGGTGCCGGAATCACTCTGATTATTGCCGGAATCATGGCCCTGGCTTTTATGGGGTTTTCCGGCATGATCTCAACATCATAAGGAGGCAGATGTGGCAGTAACGTTTATTACCAGCGTAGCAGTAATATCATCAATATCGCTCTTTCTGGCTCTTCTGATGGTGATTGCCGATGCGACCATCGCTAATTATGGAGAGGTTAAAGTAACAATCAACAACGATAAAGAGCTGGTGGTAAAAGGGGGCCAGCCTCTCTTGAGGGCCCTCGGTTCGGAGGGCATATTCATCCCTTCTGCCTGTGGAGGACGCGGTTCCTGCGGACTGTGCAAGGTGAAAGTCAATGAAGGGGCTGGCCAATATCTGCCAACGGAACTTCCATGGCTCTCTGAGGAGGAGAGGTCGCAGAATATTCGTCTGTCCTGCCAGATTAAGGTGAAGACTGATATAGATATTGAGATACCTGAGGAGCTGTTCAACGTGCGACAGTTCACCGCTACGGTGGAAAGCTTGCGGGACCTTACACACGACATCAAAGAGGTTCTTCTTAAACTGAAAGATCCACCGGAGATCAACATGAATGCCGGTCAGTTTATTCAGTTTCAGGTACCCGAATATGAGTTGACCGACGAACCGGTCTACCGTGCCTACTCAATAGCCTCTGTTCCCAGCGACAAAGAGCATATTGAACTGGAGGTACGATTAGTACCGAACGGAATCTGTACTACCTACGTCCATAATTATCTGAAAGAAGGGGAAGAGGTACTCTTTAACGGGCCCTACGGGGATTTCTATCTGCGCGATACGCAACGACCAATGATCTGTATTGCAGGCGGTTCCGGAATGGCTCCTCTGAAATCAATCCTTCTGGATATGGCAGAAAAAGGCGTTGATCGAGAGGTCCACTATTTCTTTGGAGCTCGCTCGAAACGGGATCTGTTCCTGGTAGATGAGATGAGAGAGCTTGAGAACAAGCTGCCGAATTTCACCTTTATTCCTGCTTTGAGTGAACCTGCAGAGGATGACCAGTGGGAGGGGGAAGTTGGCTTGATCACTGATGTAGTGGCAAAATATGTAGAAGATGGTTCTCAATCGGAAGCCTATTTGTGCGGTAGTCCGGGTATGATCGATGCGTGTATCAAGGTACTGAAGGACAAGTCCGTACCTGAGGAAAACATCTTTTTCGACAAATTCGCATAGGAGGGCGGCAGCATGAAACAGTCTCCGCAGCTTACCAAGATACAAGAACAAATGAGACCGGGAGTTATCACTTTAGATGGCTTTCTCGGGACCGATACGCGTAACCTTGTCGACATTCTTATGGAGGATGACGGGACTGTCAGGCGAATGGGGTTAACTCACAGCAAGATAGCCGATAGGATGGAGTACTTCCGTAACGAGGGATACGACGGACTTGGTGAGTTTATAACTGTGGACGGACATTTCGAGGTACGCGTTGATTCAGTACGCGGGTCTTTACCCTCTCCGTTCGGCGGGCCGGGCATGTACAAGAAAGTCAATACTACCGTGAGAAACCTGAATTCTGGGAAAGAGATAACCTATACTGATTTGCATATCCATTTTGTCCGTGACTATGGATTTTATGAAGGAAAAGGTTCCTCTTACCGGCTTGAGCCCGAGCAATTGGTTGAGGTCCTGGAAGTCACCTTATAGACTTTCTTGCCGTGTATGTCTTAACTGCATAATTATTCAGACGATTATACATCAATTGTATTGTCTTCGCCAAACAACTCGAGGGGCTCCTGGAGGGATGGTGATGCGCCATCCTCCATAGAATATTGTTCACACCAGGTTTCGCAAGAACAGCCCTTCGAAAAACTGTTTCTATCTGTGTTAAACCCCGCTCAAGAGCCTATAACATTTCAGCACAGTGTTCGCCTCACCCTATTGGTAACAAAAAGAACCTCTTTTGTTGATTCCATATGAGTAAGTCCTGCCTAATTGTGATCTATCGACAGGAGCCAGCTGGCAGACTGGGTATCCAGCCTGGAGAGGTTGGCATGCATTTTACACATTTTTAGTTGTATAATTATGCAAATTGCAGCATAATGGAGAGCAGTAATTAAACAGAGGTGGTTGGTAATAGTGGTGCAGGTATCCCCTGGGATGCGATAATCTGATGTAGTCACAACGCCGAGTTTATGATACAGAAAAACAAGGAGGAACTCTATGAGTAAGATTAGAGTGTTTGGTCTTAGGACCATGTTGATCGCTTTTATGCTCCTGTTCGTGATGACCAGTGTTTTCGCTGGAGGCGCACAGGAAGACAAAGGAGCGGTTGTCGAAGAAGAGAGTGACAAATTTGGAGGTGTATTGGTCTTTGGACGCTCAGGCGACTCCGTAAGCCTGGATCCAGCTCGTGAGACTGACGGTGAGTCATTTTACGCAACAACAGCGGTTTTCGATACGCTGGTAGAATTTGTTCCCGGGAAAACAGAGGTTAAGCCGGCACTGGCAGAGAGCTGGGAGATTTCGAATGGAGGTCTTACCTACACATTCAATCTCCGGGAAAACGTGACCTTTCATGATGGGACACCCTTCAATGCGGATGCTGTTGTTTTCTCTTTTGAACGCCAGTTCAAAGAGGATCATCCCTTTTTTGACCATGGACCCTGGAAATATTGGGGCTACATGGATATGAACAACATCGTTGACGAAGTTATTGCTGAAGATGAGTACACAGTTCGTTTTGAATTGAAGAAGGTGGAAGCTCCGTTTATTGCCAACCTGGCAATGGACTTTGCCGCTATTGTTTCCCCTACTGCTGTGGAAGAGCTTGACGAAGATTTCAAAAACAATCCGGTAGGTACCGGTGCTTTCGAGTTTGTCTCCTGGACGAAGGATTCAAATATTGTATTTGAGCGAAATGAGAATTACTGGGATGGACCGGTGTACCTTGACCGCCTGATTTTAGAAGTTATCCCTGATGCAACTTCACGCTGGTTGGCTCTGCAGAAAGGCGAAGTTGATTTGATCGACTTTCCTTCCATTGAAGATATTCCTGCCATGAAAGAGGCTGGTGACGTACAGGTTATTCAGCAGCCTGGTTTAAATGTTGGGTATCTGGCTCTAAACACAGAGAAAGAACCGTATGACAGTAAGCTTGTTCGTCAGGCAATGAACTATGCTATTGATCAGCAGGAAATAATTGACGGAGTATATGGAGAGGCCGGACAGGTTGCGAAAAACCCGATTCCTCCTGGTATGTGGTCATATAATGACGATATAGAGCCTTACGGCTATGATCCTGAAAAGGCAAAAGAGCTGCTTGCTGAAGCTGGCTATGCTGATGGATTTACAACTGAACTGTGGGCAATGCCAGTTGCTCGTCCTTACAACCCTGATGCACGCAAAATCGCAGAGATTATGCAGGCACAGTTAAAAAAGGTAAATGTAGAAGCTGAAATCGTCTCCTACGAGTGGGGTACATACCTTGACCGTACCGACAGTGGTGAGCATCAGGCTGCTATGCTCGGGTGGACTGGTGACAACGGTGACCCAGACAACTTCTTGTGGGTTCTCCTTTCAGAACCCGCGGCTATTCCTCCTGCAGGAAATATTGCTTTCTGGAAAAATGAGAAATTTACCGATTTGAGCCGTGAGGCAAAAGAGACTGTTGACCAGGATGTCCGTGCTGAGCTCTATCGTGAGGCACAGGAAGTGTTTCATGAAGAGGCTCCCTGGGTTCCGATTGCCCATTCAGTTGTCACGGTTCCGGCCAAGGATTACGTGAAGAACTTCACAATTTATCCTACGGGGAAACGTGTCTTTAAGCACGTTTGGATCGAAGATTAGAGGTAGCAGGTATATAATGTGAGTATGTGGTACAGCCTTTTACTTGTAGAGGCTGTACCACTATTTTTACTAAAATAATGGTGATGCATACATGCTAAAGTATATTCTCAAACGGCTGGGGTTACTCATACCGACCCTGTTCGGTGTCGTGACCCTGGTATTTTTTATGATAGCCCTGACTCCCGGAGACCCGGCAAGAGTGATGCTCGGAGAGCGTGCCAGTGCTGAGCAGTTGGCAGAGTTGCGTGAAGATCTTGGATTGGACAAGCCGTTAATACAGCAGTACGGACTTTATCTTTCCAGAATTGCCCGCCTAGATCTGGGAAAGTCGATAACTTCCGGACAATTGATAAAAAATGAAATTGCCGTGCGTTTCAGCGCAACGATTGAGCTGGCTATCTGGGCTATGGTTTTTGCAACGATTGTGGGTGTCATACTTGGGGTGACCTCAGCGAGAAAACGCAACTCGTGGGTGGATTACACCACCATGGGAGGTGCCCTGGTCGGGGTTTCCATGCCGGTGTTCTGGCTCGGCCTGGTACTGATCATGATATTTTCGGTCTGGTTCGATCTGCTTCCTACCGGGGGGCGGATGAATATCCGCTACTATTTTGATCCGATCACTAATTTTTATGTAATCGATGGTCTGATCCTGTGGATAACTGAGGGAGACCCGAAGTTCCTTTCATCAGCAATACGTCATCTGATCCTGCCGACTGTTGCCCTGGGGACCATTCCTCTGGCCATTATTGCCCGAACTACCCGCAGCAGCATGTTGGAAGTGCTCCAGCAGGACTATATCAAGACTGCACGTTCGGCCGGTATAAAGGAGCGGCGAGTAGTATACCGTTACGCTCTCCGTAATGCACTGTTACCGGTTATCACAGTAATTGGGCTCCAGTTTGGACTTTTGCTTTCCGGGGCTATTCTCACAGAAACAGTGTTCTCCTGGCCTGGGATCGGTCGGTGGATCTATGTAGCAATAGGAGCCAGGGACTATCCTGCTGTGCAGGGGGGAATTATCTTTATTTCTACCTTTTTTGTACTGATAAATCTGGTAGTTGATATTCTGTATTCAATCATCAATCCGAAAATCAGGATGCAGTAGAGGGGGAAATATGAAAGAACAGGTAGATGTTGAGTTCCTGCAAGAGATACAAGACCCCAGCCCACTGCGCGAGATCTGGTACAATTTAAAAAAGAACAAAGGGGCCATGGTCGGGCTCACCATCATCAGTCTCTTTATCCTTATGGCGGTATTTGCTCCGCTATTGTCTCCCTACGATCCTCTTGCCCAGAATATCCAACTGCGTACGCAACCCCCGTTATCCGAGGGTTATATTCTGGGATCAGACGATCTCGGGCGGGATATGCTCTCCCGTCTGATTTATGGAGCGCGCATATCGATGACTATTGGAGTCGTTTCGGTGGGGATATCGCTCGTTTTTGGTATTATTATCGGGGTGGTTTCAGCCTATTTCGGGGGCATCCTGGACAAGATAGTCATGCGTTTTATTGACATCATGCTGGCCTTCCCCTATATCCTGCTCACGATTGTTATCGTCTCCATTCTGGGCCCCTCACTTACCAATGCCATGATAGCTATCGGCATCTCTCAGGTCCCTAAGTATGCCCGGCTGGTACGGGCCTCCGTACTGGCAGAGAAGGAGAACGATTATGTCCTTGCAGAACGGGCTTTGGGCGCATCACATTTCGAGCTGATGTTTCTAACGATCTTGCCGAACTGTCTTTCACCAACGATCGTACAGACCACTTTGGGTATCGGTGAAGCAATACTAAGTTCGGCAGGGTTATCGTTTCTCGGCCTTGGAGCACAACCGCCTACTCCTGAATGGGGCTTGATGATCGCAAGTTCAAAAGAATTTATCACCAACGCCTGGTGGATCGTAACACTTCCGGGTATTGCTATTTTGCTGGCAGTACTAGGCTTCAACCTGTTCGGCGACGGGTTGCGAGATATTCTGGATCCGAAGATGAGAAACTAATATGAAAGAAACCTATGATAACAGCAACGAGCAGGTTCTGCTTACTATTGAGAACCTGAACTTCATATTCGAAACGCAGCGCGGCATTGTACGGGCTGTCCGTGATCTCTCATTGACCATTCGTAAGGGGGAGACGCTTACCCTGGTAGGAGAGTCCGGTTGCGGGAAGTCTGTTACCGCCCACGCGATCAATCAGCTCAATCCTATGCCTCCAGGAGCAGTGGAGGGAGGCTCAATCTTTTTCCGAGGCAGGGATCTTTTGAAACTGCATCGGCATGAGATTGAGGAGTTACGCGGGACACAGATATCCATGATTTTTCAAGAACCGATGACCGCCCTCAATCCAGTATTTACTATTGGTACGCAAATTGCTGATGTGTTTATGACACACCAGGGGATGGAGAAAAAAGAGGCAAAACGCAGAGCAGTTGAACTCTTGGATCTTGTGAAAATCCCGTCTCCTGCTGACAGGGTTCACAGTTATCCGCACCAGCTTTCGGGAGGGATGCGACAGCGGGCAATGATAGCTATGGCGCTAGCTTCCCCGGAACCGGGGCTTATGATTGCTGATGAACCGACAACAGCCCTGGATGTTACCATCCAGGCGCAAATACTGGACCTGCTCAATGATCTGAAGAAAAAAGTTGAAATGTCAATTTTGCTGATCACCCATGATATGGGGGTAGTTGCGGAGATGGCAGATCGGGTAGTCGTCATGTATGCCGGCAGGAAAGTTGAGGAGGCTGATGTCTTCGACCTCTTCGAGCATCCTGCTCATCCGTACACCTTGGGACTTCTCAATTCGCTGCCGTCCAATCCCAAGTACAAGGATGCCAAGCGGCTTGAAGCTATCAGCGGGACGGTACCAGATCTTCTGGCTATCGGGGAGGGGTGCCCATTTTTTAACCGTTGCGAGTATGCAAAAGACGAGTGCCGGAAGTCATTTCCTGAGAAGACAACACTGGGCGAGGAGCACGCTGTCTGGTGCTTTAATCACGAGGCAGTACGGGAGAGAGGCAAGTAGTGAGTGACCAATATATCCTGGAGACAAAAGAACTTCGGAAACACTTTCTCATCAAAGCGCACGGCGCACGAGAGGAGAAAGAGCTGCTGAAGGCTGTTGACGGTGTCGACATGCAGATACAAGAGAATGAAATCCTCGGTGTAGTGGGAGAGTCCGGATGCGGAAAATCGACCCTCGGAAAGACCGTTCTCAGGCTGCATGATAAAACTGACGGTGAGGTACTGTATCGCGGGGAGGATCTGTATGCAAAGAATTCCCAGCAGATGAAAGAGATGACAACCCAGATGCAGATGATCTTTCAGGATCCGTATTCATCGTTGAACCCCCGTAAAAAGGTAGCTGATATCATCGGTCAGTCGCTGCGGATCCATAAGATGGGGGGTGTGGCTGAGCAAAACGAGCGGATTGAACAGCTCATGAACGAGGTTGGCTTAAACCCGAACTCCAAGCGGCGTTATCCTCACCAGTTCTCTGGTGGGCAGCGCCAGCGTATAGGCATTGCCCGTGCCCTTGCTGTTGACCCTGAATTTATTGTCTGCGACGAGGCAGTTTCAGCACTGGATGTTTCAGTGCAAGCCCAGATTTTAAATCTTCTGCTTGATCTTCAGATGCGCCACAACTTCACCTATTTGTTCATTGCTCATGACCTTGCTGTGGTAGAGTTTATTGCCTCCAGGATTATGGTGATGTATCTCGGAAGGGTCGTTGAGATTGCAGACAAGCGCGAACTGGTAGCAAAACATGTACATCCCTACTCAAAAGCCCTGTTTGAAGCATTTCCAGCTACCGACCCTCGGCTTCGAGAAGGGAAGAAACGCGTTGTCATGGGAGATGTTCCCTCACCGATTAATCCGCCTCAAGGATGCCATTTTCACCCCCGCTGTCCATATGCCATACAGCGGTGCAAAGAGGAATATCCTCCGCTTGAAGAGGTTTCCCCAGGCCATAAGTCGGCCTGCTGGGTGATGAAAGGGGCATAATCTACCCTCCTGCAGCAAAACCTGCCCAGCAATGTGACCTGTTTTTCTCAGTGAAAGAATGTACCAGCTTCCTCGGACCACTGTTGTAAATCAAGGAGTTATTAGATATACTTTACGCGCTGACGAGAGAACGACAGGGGGTCAGCTGGTTCATTGCGAAGCCGCTGTCGCTCCTGTCGCAGTCCGCACATATTTTTCAATCAATGGAGTGTTTCATTATGGGTAATAAAAACATGGTTACTATTGACGGGAATGCCGCCGCCTCGCACGTGGCCTATGCCTTCAGCGAAGTAGCAGCGATCTATCCTATTACACCATCCTCACCTATGGGTGAGTATGCTGATTCCTGGGCCAGCACGGGCAGACAAAACGTGTTTGGCAAGACTGTCGATGTAATCGAGATGCAATCTGAGGCCGGTGCTGCCGGGGCAGTACACGGGGCTCTGAGCGGCGGGGCTCTCACCACGACCTTCACCGCGTCACAGGGGCTTCTGCTGATGATCCCGAACATGCACAAGATAGCTGGGGAGATGCTCCCGACAGTGTTTCATGTATCTGCCAGATCTTTGGCTACGCAATCACTTTCGATCTTTGGTGACCATTCTGATGTTATGTCAACCAGAAATACCGGGTTTGCAATTACTGCAGCATCATCCATTCAGGAAACCATGGATATGGGAGTGGTAGCACACCTCGCTACAATGAAGACCGAAGTACCATTTCTCAGTTTTTTTGATGGATTCAGGACCTCGCACGAGATACAGAAGGTTGAGGAGATCAGTTATGAGGATATTGAGTCTCTGATCGAGCCTCAGTACATTGAACGGTTTAGAAATCGTTCAATGCGACCTGAGCAGCCGATTATCAAGGTAGCAGCTCAGAATCCCGATGTCTATTTTCAGGGACGGGAGACAGTGAACCGGTACTATGATGCTGTTCCAGCCATAGTTCAGGAGTATATGGACAAAGTCGGTGAGCTTACCGGGAGACCCTATCACCTGTTTGACTATGTCGGAGACCCTGAAGCAGAGAAAGTGATCATTGCCATGGGGTCGGGGTGCGATACAATAGACCAGACTGTGCGCTACTTGAACGAACAGGGTGAACGGGTCGGCCTCATTAAAGTTCGACTGTATCGTCCCTTCTCTGTGGAAGACTTTGTGAACGCTATTCCAGCAACCGTGAGTAAAATTGCTGTTCTTGACAGAACCAAGGAACCCGGTTCAATCGGTGAGCCGCTTTATCTTGATGTTGTAGCAGCTCTCAATTCTGTCGGACGCCATAGTATCAAAGTCATCGGCGGTCGATATGGACTCTCCAGTAAAGAATTTACTCCCTCACACGTCAGTGCAGTGTTTGATCATCTTGATGGTGAGGCTTTTCACGGATTTACCGTTGGTATCAACGATGATGTAACTCAGAAGTCACTTCCGGTCAAAGAGTTTATCAATGTTGTTCCCGACGATGTGAAATCCTGTATCTTCTGGGGACTCGGTTCTGACGGGACCGTCGGAGCCAACAAGAACTCTATCAAAATTATTGGTGGTAACACGGATTTAAATGCGCAGGCCTACTTTGTGTATGACTCGAAGAAGTCCGGCGGTATTACCACCTCCCATCTGCGTTTTGGTAAGAGCAAGGTGAATATGCCGTGGACTGTCTTGAATGCAGACTTCGTGGCCTGTCACAATCCAGCTTATCTGGGCCGGTATGATATGCTTGAACCCCTGAAAGAACACGGCGTGTTTCTGCTGAACTCTGAAATCCCGACAGATGAGGTCTTTACACACCTGACGAAAAAAGATCAACAGCTGATAATCGATAAGAAGATTAATTTCTACAACATAAATGCACTGAAGATTTCTGAGAAAGTCGGGCTTGGTTCCAGAATTAACACGGTCATGCAGGCAGCCTTCTTTAAGATATCCGGTATACTTCCCGAAGATGAGGCTATCGCCCTCATTAAGGATGCCATTAAGAAGTCATTTATCAAAAAGGGCGAAGATATTGTCAAAATGAACTGGGATGCTGTTGATGCCGCAGCTTCTGCTCTCGAAGAGGTCATAGTTCCCGATTCCGTAGGGGAATACTATGAATATCCAAAACTCATCAGTAAGGATGCTGAAGCCTTTGCACGGGATGTCATTGAACCGATTATGCATCTGAAAGGCGACGATATCCCTGTATCAAAGATGTCTTTTGACGGGACATTACCCTCAGGGACTGCTAAGCTTGAGAAGCGCGGAGTAGCGCCGAGAGTTCCTCTCTGGATTGCAGATAACTGCATCCAGTGTAATCAATGTGTACAGGCGTGTCCCCATGCGGCGATTCGAGCCAAACAGATTGACCCCAAGGAGATGGAAAACGCTCCTGAAACCTTTACCACGCTGAAGTCAAACACCAAGAATGACCGCGAGCTTCGCTTTAAGATTCAAGTCTACATCGAGGATTGCCAGGGATGTGGTGTCTGTGTTGAAACCTGCCCATCGAAGAAAAAGGCTCTTGAGTTTAGTACTCTTGAAGCTGAGAGAGAGAAGGGTGAAATTGAAAAC
The DNA here is from genome assembly GCA_051745285.1 of Spirochaetota bacterium. Taxonomy (GTDB): domain Bacteria; phylum Spirochaetota; class Spirochaetia; order CAKZLE01; family CAKZLE01; genus JBNJDX01. Next base: position 1,037 of record JBNJDX010000011.1, on the reverse strand, counting down.
ACCAATTTCTTTGAGGCTATGCCGAATAATGTGCTTGACGGTATCTCTGAGACAACACTCAAAGGCATGCAGTTCAAGCAGCCTCTCTTTGAGTTTTCCGGAGCCTGTGCAGGCTGCGGTGAGACCCCATACGTGAAGCTTGTGACCCAGATCTGCGGGGAAAACATGGTAGCTGCCAATGCTACCGGCTGTTCCTCAATCTACGGCGGAACCTTCCCCACCATCCCCTATTGTAAGCGACCTGACGGTCGGGGACCATCTTGGGGGAATTCACTCTTTGAGGATAATGCTGAATACGGTTTTGGTATGAGACTGGCAGTTGACAGCAACAGAGAACTGCTCAAAAAGAAGGTGGACCGGATTCTTGAGCTGGGAACCACGAAGGAGCTTACCGAGGCACTGAATAAATCGCTTGAGCTTTGGAAAGATACAAGTGAAGATGCCATCGTGGCACAGAAAGAGGTTGCCAAGGCAATTGAACCGGCTCTGGCCGAAGCCAAAGGTGAGGCCAAGGCAGTGCTTGCGAAAATCGCAGAGCTGAAGGATTACTTCGTCGATAAGAGTGTCTGGATTATCGGTGGTGATGGTTGGGCTTACGACATCGGTTTTGGAGGACTTGACCATGTAGTAGCTTCAGGGCGAAACGTGAACATTCTGATTCTTGATACCGAAGTCTACTCAAACACCGGGGGGCAGGCCTCCAAGGCAACGCCGATCGGCGCAGTGGCAAAATTTGCCAACGCCGGTAAGCAGCTTGGAAAGAAAAATCTCGGCTTGATGTGCATGAGCTACGGACACGCCTATGTTGCCTCCATCTCTCTTGGAGCTAACAGGAATCTTGCTCAGAAAGCGCTTATGGAAGCTGCAGCATATGAGGGGCCTTCTGTTATCATGGCCTACTCTCCTTGTATCAACCATGGTTACGATTTGAGGTACTCTCAGGTTGAGGAGAAACGGGCTGTTGAGGCAGGGTATTGGCCCTTGTACCGCTACAATCCTGAACTTGAAGAGGGGAAGCGGTTTATCTGGGATGTGAA
>JBNJDX010000010.1:0-40037 GCA_051745285.1 Spirochaetota bacterium | reverse complement strand
CCCGAATATTCAGGATAAAACTCAAGACCAAAGAGATCTTCAGCTATCATGCCGGGATGCATGCAGAACAACGGAAACGGGTCGAACAATGGTTTTACGCCTCTGATGAGGGCATGCTCTTTGCCACAAAGGCGTTCGGTTTGGGCGTAGACAAGAAGAATATCCGTACAGTTGTTCATTATGATCTACCCTCAACCTATAGTGAGTATCTTCAGGAAGCAGGGCGAGCCGGGCGCGATGAAGCCCCATCGCTGGCTGTAATCCTCTATACAAAAACAGAACTCGAACAGGGAAAAAGCGAGCTTGTTTCCTATCTCGGAGATACCACACACTGCCGACGGGTTACCCTCCTGAAGCAATTCACTCCCCGTCCCCCGCAGTCCTGCTTCGGGTGCGATGTATGCAGTGAACGGGTAATACACCGGCCTGACGGAGAACAGGAAATACTGGATTGCATTCTTCATAACAACAGACGCTTACGTCTTTCAGAGGCAGGTCACATGCTTTCCGGGCGGTGGTCGAGGGCAAATCAGATGAACTACCTGCATCTGCGATGGGGCTTTGGTTTGCTTTCAGCATGGGATATTGTTGATATCAAGACGGCAATACGGCTGATGATTGCAGATGCTCTTTCTCCCCTCTGCCTATCAAAAAGAAAGCAAGTCCTATATGTGAAAAGGACCTATGACTGACAGAATTCCATACTCTATGCGTTGTTGCATGCTTGCGGAATTACTAAACGCTCTTCTCGTTCCGGCTTTCATAGCCAGCATGCGCGTTAACCCGCCGTGCACGTTACTCTGCCTGTAGAACAGAATGCTCTCTAGTACGCATCCGGAAACAGTTGCTGTAGGTCGGAATCAATCTCCCGGGCTGCATGTTCCCCTTCCAGAAGGGCTTTAAGTGAGGGAGGAACGGGAACTTCTTCCCCAATGACCGGCTCGACAATTGTATCAAATTTAGCCGGATGGGCGGTAGCAGCAACAATGGACGGCTCTCCGGGGACAATTTGCTGTCGTATATACTCTCCGGCAGCTGTATGAGGACATTGGGCATATCCATATGTTCCCCAGATATCGCCCATGGCAGCTTTGATCTGCTCATCACTTACGCTGTGCGCCTGAATTTGCCGACGAAGCTCATCCGGGTCTGGATATAGGTAGCGAAGACGCTCCATATTACTCGGATCCCCAACATCCATGGCGTTGGCTATGGTTGCAATACTTTCCCGCGGTTCATACTTCCCGGTTGCCAGGAAATCGGGGATCGTTTTATTTGCATTCACAGCCAGTACAATGCGCTCAATGGGCGCCCCCATCTCCTTCGCCCAATAGGCTCCGACGGCATTGCCAACATTGCCGCTGGGAATGACTACTACCGGCATGTTCCCAGTCTGCTTGAGGAATCTTGCTGCTGCATACACATAATAGACACTCTGAGGTAACAGACGCCCCAGATTGATGCTGTTAGCTGAAGTAAGTCCGTACTGTTCTCGAAGACCGTCATCCATGAAAGCCTGTTTCACTAATCGCTGGCAATCATCAAATGCTCCACGCAGGGCAAAACTCTCGACATTGTCCCCCCAACAGGTAAGCTGGAGCTCCTGCCGGGCGGATACGCGTCCCTTGGGAAAAATCACCTTGACCCGGATATGAGATCTCTTGTGGAAAGCCGCCGCCACTGCACCACCGGTATCTCCAGAGGTAGCCACTAAAATCATCAAATCCTTTTTGCGCACCTGATAGCTTTTTTCCATGTAGGCAGCTAAGAACCGCGCGCCAAAGTCTTTAAACGCAGCTGTAGGGCCATGATAGAGTTCCAACACCCCCTGGTAGTCATTGAACATGTGTATGGGTGCCGGAAATGTGAAAGCTTCCTCGCAGATTTCCGGTATCTTTGTTTCGAGAGGGTCCCCGGAGAAAAAGGGAGCGAGGACCAGTCTTGCTGTCTCCACATATTCGAGAGAAGGATCTAATGCTCTCTGATCAAGTGTTGGAAGCCTTTCGGGTACATACAGCCCCCCGTCAGGAGCAAGCCCGCGAAGGATAGCCTCAAAGGCACTGGTCTTTGGCGCTTGCCCGCGTGTACTGATATACTGCATTACCAAGCCTCCCTAAAATTTTGCTCCGAGAAAGGAGCCCAGCCGAAGCAGATCAGCAAAGACCCCACCGGCAGTAACTTCCGGGCCGGCCCCCGGCCCCTGGATTACAAGTGGCTGATCATGATATCGATCAGTCGTGAAAGCAACAATATTGTCAGTTCCCGAAATCCGCGCAAAGGGGTGGTCTTTCGGATACCCTTTCAGTTCGACTTTGCATGTTCCTTCAACCGGATCAATCACCCCGACATACCGGAGTAACTCTCCTCGATTTTCGGCGTCGGAGCGAAGCTGCTCTAAATGCTCGTCAATGAGACTCAACTCCTCCATGCAGGTCTCCAAGGGGACTTCCATGAGGTAGTCGGTAACAAGATTGAGTACAGGAACCTGATCAACTTCGACATGCATGCCCACTTCCCTGGCAAGTATGACCGCTTTCCGGACGATATCCATGCCTGAAAGATCATCACGTGGATCAGGTTCAGTATAGCCGAGCGACTTTGCCTCGTGTACAAGCTTGCTGAAAGGCTCCGATCCGTCAAACCGCCAAAAAAGATAGGCTAGAGTGCCCGAAAAGACTCCCTCAATACGTTTAATCCGATCCCCGGTCTGGATAAGATCCTTCAGGGTACCGATAATCGGGAGCCCCGCCCCCACGGTCGTCTCGTAGAGAAAGTGTTTGCCCATCTTGCGACCTGCTTCCATCATCTTCTGGTAGGCAGCTTCCGGGGCGGTACCAGCTTTTTTGTTCGGAGTAATGATATGGATGCCGCGCTCAATCCACTCAGTATAGTAGGTGGGAAGCGTATCAGAGGTTGAACAGTCAATAAGAACCGTATGGGGAAAATAATCCGCTGCAACGTGGTCAACAAATGTCTGCAGATTTAAAGCCTTCCCATATTCCTTAAACTCCCCTTCCCAGTTGAGCAGATCAATGCCCTGGTCGTGCAACACCATCCGAGTGGAGTTGGCAACACCCCGGACGCGCAAATCTACGTGGAATTCCTGTTTCAGGCGTTCCCGTTCATGGGATATCTGCCGCAGCAGTGTCGACCCGATCAATCCCGGTCCGATAATACCAATGCTCAAAGTCTGCTTGGAGAGGAAAAACCCTGCATGCAGTGCCCGAAGTGCGCGTGTTGCATCCTGATTCTTGATGACCGCACTGATGTTGCGCTCCGAAGACCCTTGAGCAATCGCCATGACGTTGATATGAGCCTTCCCGAGAGCACCAAAAAATTTGGCGGCAATCCCTGGTACTCCAGGCATCTGTTCACCGACAGCAGCAAGGATGGCGCACTCCTTCTCCACTTCTATCGACTGAATCTTGTAGTCCGTGAGTTCCTGGGAAAATACCTGTCTGGCAACCTGAGCCGCTGTATCAGCATCCTGTTCAGGGACGGCAAAACAGATTGAATGCTCACTGGATGCCTGAGAAATCAAGACTACCGATATACTACTCTCGCGCATGGCAGAGAAAAGACGTGAAGAAATGCCGGGTACGCCAATCATACCTGCCCCTTCAACATTGATCAAAGCAGTATCCTCGATAGCAGAAAAGCCTTTAACCATATGGGAAGCCTCACTGCCCGGGCTATTCGATATCTTTGTTCCCCGATGGTTCATCTGCGAGAAGCTACGAATGCGTATGGGAATCTCTTTTGCCATCGCAGGTACGAATGCTTGAGGATGAAGAACCTCTGCCCCGAAATAGGAGAGTTCAGTTGCCTCAGCATACGAAATATCTTCAATGACCCCAGCTCCTGGGACCCGTTCCGGATCGGCGGTGGTGACCAGCCTTTTTTCGTTCCACAGGGTGATCTCCTCGGCTTCAAGCAGATTGCCACAAGCCGAGGCTAGAAGTTCGTTGTCAGTGTGTGAGGAGTCAATCAAGCGGCCATTCTCATCCTGGAACCAGCCACCGGCGATACAGACCGTATCAGCATCTGCGTGCTCATTGAGGAAGGCCTGAAGGCTTTCCTTGCTGCGCAGATAATCAACATGAATTCCGTGATCCTCCCTGCTACCGTGAAACAGCCGTGCTGAATCAACCCAGACGGCTGAATATCCCTCAAGTGCCAGGCGAATCTGAAAACTTTTAAGCAGCCAGGACAGTTCTATGAGGTCAATAAATTTACGAGCTGCATCTGAAGCATCTCCAACCAACCAAACAGCTTTGAGAATATCCTCGATCTCACCAAATCCCCGCTTGACAATCGCCTGGAGTTCAGAGCGCTCTTTACCGTCAACAAGCTGCTCGACCGCTTCATATCTAGTCTGAAACCGCTGTTCCAGCTTAGCCCAGATAGCATCCTCGCGCTCGATGGCATTATCAACCAGATCAGAAAGCGAACTGCAACAAGATCGAACCGGGGAAACAGTAAATACGCAGGGGCCCTTTGTTTCGGTCCGAATTTGCAACAGCTGATTGCTACCTTCTAAGGTAATGCACATATTTCCCGGTACTGCATGAATATTCCACTGCTTTTTTTTGGCCATGTTCTCCCTCTCCTATACTTTCTCAGACAAAAAAAGAGTCCCTGGCAAGAAGGACTCTCTCATTCGGAAACCGAACAACCAACAACGAAAGGCTGGCGTTACACCTTCTCCACTTTCCCGCTTCGCAGGCAGCGTGTGCAGATCTTGACTGTCTTTGTGGTTCCGTTGATGTTTGCTTTTACCTTCACAAGGTTCGGTTTGAATACACGCTGAGCGGTCACACCAATGTGCTGTCCAACACCACCGTGTTTCTTTGCCTGACCTTTCCTGGGAACACTACGCCCTGCAACAGAGCCCTTCCCACACAATTCGCATCTACGTGCCATATCTATTCCACCTTCTGAAAAACATTCATCTATTAGCTGTCGCACTCAGCCTTCCATATCTGATCTACCTGAATAACGGCTTGCAGAAACAGAACATACGTATAACACTAAGCCAACAGCTCGTTGAAAGTAGCAGATTATCACATTTATGTAAAGTCCCCTATTGAAATTATTCACAAATTAGGGAAGTGTATCACTCATGAAGCACTATCTCTATGCGATCACATTACCCCAAGCCCCACACCTTGCTATCACAGCATACAAGAAGATGTTATTCAAGACATTCGGCGCAGTCTCGGCCCTTGCTCTGCCTCCGCTGATACCGCTGGGATGGAGCAGCAAGGCAGAGCGCATTGCTTCCTTGCCCCCGCTTCCCAAACCGCAAAACTGCGTGATCCCATCAGGCTCACCGAAAAAATTCCAAAACGGCTGGTTTCTGTCGGTGGAACCGGCAGGTAGTTTTCATCAGCTCAAGCAACTGATCCCCAACGAGCCTCAGTCAGCTCTTTTTCCGGACCGGGAAGCACTGTTTATAGCAGCGGACGAGCCCAGCCTTTCGGGACTGCTGCCACAAAGTCCAAACATCCTCTCTCTCGATGACTTTCGCCTGAAAGTGTTTGCCCTTACCTGCAACTCTGAAGTCTGGTACAAAGACATATTTTACTCAGTTATTGACGAAGTCCATCTTCTCTGACCATTCGCACAGATCAAAGAGACAGCATGAGCTGCATAATGGCCGTCTAGCCTGGCAAACCTTCCTCCCATGCAAGTTGACCTCCATGGAAAAACGATACTGTATCCCGTCAGGAAGCAGCTCGGCAATTTCCTGCTCAATCCGTTCGGGATATGTTTGACAGGTGAGAGCCAGGCGCCTGAGGACCCGACTGAAATGGGTATCAACAATGATAACCGGCTGACCATACACAGCCCCGAGAACCACTGAAGCCGTCTTCCTGCCCACACCCGGGAGTTCTGTGAGCTCAGCCATGCTTTGGGGCACCTGACCGGAATGCTGACTAACTAGTTTGCGAGCTGTTTCGATGATATGGCGCGCCTTCTCATGGTAGAAGCCCACCGGGCGTATGAGCTGTTCAATTTCGCGCAGTTCTGCCGAAGCTAATGCCTCAGGTGTAGGATAAGCGGCAAACAAGGCCCCCGTGACCTGGTTTACCTGCCGGTCAGTTACTCGTGCAGAGAGCAGCGTGGCAATGAGCAGCTGAAACGGTCCTAAACAGGCTGCTGAGAGAAAGGTTATATCCCGCGGACTGACAGCATCGAGGCGCCGATGAACCTCCAAGGCCCTCGATTGTTTACTTGGTGACAAAGCGGTTTCTTCCCTGCTCCTTTGCCTCATAGAGCGCTGCATCTGCAGTACTCACTAGTTCGTTTACCTGAGAAACGTCTGTTTCAGGATAGGAGCTGATGCCCGCACTCACGGTTATGCGTATCTGCTGATCGCCGTGCTGTATGACACTCTCGGCCACCATTCGTATGAGACGCTCAGCCACAAACTCGCAATCATGTCGATTTGCGCCTGGCATAATCACTAAGAACTCTTCTCCACCGTATCGAATCAACTGGTCCCCTTCTCTGAGTGCCATCTTCGTTATCCTGGTCATGTTGACTAGCACCTTGTCCCCAATAGTGTGGCCGTAGGTGTCGTTAACGGCCTTGAAGTGATCAATATCCACCATCATGAGGCCGACAGGTGTTTGCGAGCGTACCGCCCGGGCAAACTCCTCCTGCAGACGAATGAGACCAAACCTCCGGTTGTACACACCGGTCAGAGGGTCATTTGCGGCTAGTTGCTGAAGTTGCTCATAGGTAACCGCATTGCGCAGCGCTAGAGACAGACTCTTGCAGCACATTTCAAAGCCGTACATCACCTCTTCGGTAAAGGGGCGGGAACCGGCTAATAATACGGACCCGACGGCTGTGCCTTTGTATATAAGCGGCTCAATGAGTAACTCTGCCGGACGAAAAGACACAAGAGTATGCGTAATCTCCACCTTCTGGTCCAGGGTTATCCGTAGCCTCTTCATCTGTTTAAGAGCTTTCCATACTCCGTCATATTCGGAGAGTTGTTCAGGTTGCTGCAAAGCAAAAGATGCGGAGACTACTAGGTCCCCTCCCCGTTCTAACAGGATTGCACCGGCTGCCGCTCTTGTGTAGTCCACGAGATGATCGAGGGCTTTACGGCTCATACCCGGTATTTCCAGCTGAGCTGAAAGGATTTCGTTAAACTCCTTAAAGGACAGCTCAGCCTTCAAAGACAGGGCAAGAGATTCTACAAGATGGTTGAACGTCTGCGCTGATTCACCAATTTCATCTGCTGAATCAACAGGCAGCAGACAGCTGTCCTTCGTGCACTCTTCTATCTCGCGTATGCTCATCTTGCTGTTAAGCTTTTGCCTGATAAAATGCATACTCTGGGCAAGCAGTCTCAATCGACTAGCCACCACCGCCCTGCTGAGCCCATAATTCATGAGCCCTACAAGCACTCCTGCTGCTACGCATGAAACGAAAAAGGTCCAGGTGAACACGTAATTGGCTGGTACACCAAGGAGACGCATGAATGGGGGGAATACTAGCCCGATACACACCCCGAAGCCTGTCATGAAAATGCCAAGATCAGTGAATACTTTTTTTGTTATCCGCACTGTGTGCTCCTTTTTTTCTGTTCCGCTATCATACGTAGTATGGGCAGCCGGCGTCAATGACTACAACGGGTAGCCAGCTTCCGTTTTTCAGTTAAAACGCATACTTAAACGCACATCACATGGACAAAGCTATCGTAGTCTACCACTGTTTTGCCTCAACCTCACTGGTAATCCGGGACGTCTCCCAGCAATAAAAAGCGCTATACGAGCCGCAGTGCAGTGTTCAAAGGGGCGATTTACCGTTAGCATGCTAACGGAATATATGAGTGTTTGTGAGAAACAATTGATATTTTTCCGCATTTTGCTAGTGTAATATCCTATTTTTTTTGTAATTTACTGAAAAATATACTTGAATAATATGGCATCTAATTAGTATACTAATTTATAGAAGGCAGAACGCTCCGCTTGGATGATAAGCAGGTGCGGCAGGCAGGCATGTATCAACGGGAGGTGGCATGTGGACATACCTAAAGAAGTATTAAGGACCTTACGGAAGATCACTCGCGGAATTGATCTTCACTCTCAGCAGCTTGTAAAAGTGCACGGACTTACCGGTCCACAGTTGCTTGTACTCAAAGAACTAGCAGACGACCCGTCCATGACACCAAGCCAATTAGCGAAGCGTCTTTCAATCAGTCAGGCGACGATTACCACCATGCTTGACCGACTAGCCAAGAATGGTTATCTGCGGCGCAACCGTGACACCTTTGATAAGCGGAAAGTCCACATTGAACTGCAGGATAAGGGGCTTGAGATTATTCGACAGAGCCCCTCGGTGCTTCAGGAGGACTTTGTCAAGGCTTTCTCCAACCTCTCGGATTGGGAGCAGACTCAGATTCTCTCCTCTCTTCAACGTGTTGCCCAGCTCATGAATGCTCAAGATATCAAAGTCAGTCCCGTGATGACTGGCAGCAACGAGCATTATGAACCGAAATCTTAATTCAACACTATTATGAAGAAACTACCTGGTGGAGATGAACATCCTGCTGTGGATAGGGGATGGTAATCCCGTTTTCATCAAAGAGGTCTTTTACCTTCTTATGTAGTTCGTAGTATAGAGTCCAGTAGTCAACGGTCTTAACCCAGGGGCGCACAACAAAGTTGATGCTGCTGTCCGCGAACTCCTTGATTCCAACTGTATATGCCGGTTCTTTCAATACGAGTTCATGGGAATCGAGCAATTGACGCAACAGTGCATCAACCGTATGAATGTTATCGTCATAACTCACCCCTACTTCCAGGTCTAAACGCCTCAGTTCACGCGATGAATAGTTGGTAATGGTTCCACTCATCATCTGGGTGTTTGGGCAAACAACCTTCCGGTTGTCGGGGGTCTTCAACGTTGTCATAAACATACCGACATCTTCAACAGTTCCCGAAGTACCTCCCCCTTCAATATAATCCCCAATTTTGAAGGGTTTAAGAACAATGATTAATACCCCAGCGGCAAAATTGGAGAGGGAGCCTTGTAGAGCAAGACCAATTGCAAAGGCGCCGGCACCCAACATTGCAACCAACGAGGCCGTCTGGATACCCAATCGGCCCATGGCGGCAATTATGACAAACAGCAGCAGCAGTGCATACAGCATTCTAGAGGCAAATTGCACAACGGCTGCATCTGTCCCCCGTTTAAGCAGCATTTTTCGAATACTTCCAGAGACCAGCTTGACAATCCACCAGCCGATAAAAAAGGTCAGTAGGGCAAAAACGATATTAAGCCCATAAGTCACTGCTAACTCTTCAAGCCTGCCTAATACTTTTTCAACATCCATATAACCTTCCTTTGCTGCGAACGAATCAGTAATACGTACGATTATACAATGGAATTTCATGATGCTACAAGGTAAAAGTCCCCACAAAATACTTTTCAGCGGCTGTTACTGAGCGTTTATTTCAGGTATACTGTCCTGAGAGCGTTTGAGAGAACAATTGATAGAGAGCATAAACCCCAGTAAGCGTTTATTGATATCTTTTTAGGTTGCTTCAAGCCTGACTGCTAGTTTTTACATGCGTATGTGACTCGTACGAGGGCTGCAAGGAGGGCACTGTGCTGATTACAGGTATAGAGGTGTGGAGAGAAAACCTCCAGCTGTCAGAACCCTACACAATTGCCTATGAAACCTATACACAGGCTGAAACCGTATTTACACGTATTGAAACGCAAACCGGAATCGTGGGTTATGGCGCAGCTACACCTGATGAGCATGTAACCGGTGAGCAGGCTCAGGATGTTGAACGCACCTTTCAAGAACAGCTTATGCCGGTTCTGCTACATTCTGATCCACTTCGATATGGCAAATCCCTGGAAGATATGACCATACAGGCCCCTCACTCCCCTTCAGCCCGGGCATTGGCCGACATGGCACTGTATGACCTGCTGGGGAAGATAACCGGTGTACCCGCTTGGAAGCTGCTGGGAGGTTTTCGTGACAGGATCGAAACGAGCGTGACTGTCGGCATTCTTACCCCTGAACAGACGATCGCCCGTATCAAAGAACTGCTCAATTCACACTTTTCAATTATCAAACTGAAGGGGGGAATAGATGCTGAGGCCGATATTCGAACGCTTCATCTGATAGCAGAACACTTTGGTAGTTCTGTGCGTCTGCGCTTTGACGCGAACCAGGGCTATACGCAGGCAGAGACCCTCCATGTCATCTCCCATCTTCCCGCCGGGTTGCGCTTGGAATTCATTGAACAACCGGTTGCCGCATCCGCATTTACTCAATTAGGAATTGTAACGAAGGCCAGCAGTATTCCAATCATGGCTGATGAGAGCATGGATTCAACAGATAGCGCCTACCACTTAATCCGAAACGATCTCGTTGATATGATCAACATCAAGCTAATGAAATCCGGCGGGATTACCGGCGCTTTACAGATTAATTCACTAGCACGCGCAGGGGGAGTCGGTGTTATGGTCGGTTGCATGGATGAGTGTGAACTGGGTATTTCTGCGGCACTACATGTTGTCCTTTCACAGCCTAATATACAATGTGCAGACCTTGATGGTTTCATGGATCTTGTCGACGATCCGTCTGCGGGTTGTCTTCAATTAGAAAAGGGCTATCTCTATCCTTCGCAGGCGCCAGGATTAGGTATGCTACGAGATCTTTAAGTTTAGAAAGGGGTATACATGAACAATCACCTTACCTATCGAATCAGCACGGATACCGGAATACCGCCTCAGCAAACAGCAGCAGTCCTGCATCTTCTGGACTCAGGCTGCACGATTCCTTTTATTGCGCGCTATCGAAAAGAGGCTACCGGCTCCCTGGATGAAACGCAGATTATGGATATCCAGCAAGCACGGGAGGACGTTGAAACCCTTGAGAAGCGCAGAGAGGCGATTCTACGCTCGTTATCAGAACAATCCGTATTGTCAGCGGAACTCGAAAAGGCCGTTAAAGCAGCTGACAGTCTCACGATACTTGAAGACATCTATCTTCCCTACAAGAGGAAACGAACTACCCGGGCTGATACAGCCATCAAGGCTGGGCTCAAACCCCTAGCCGACTGGCTTCTCAGTCAGGCTACACAAAAACGTTCAGTTTCCCCAAACACAGTACATACACAAGCTGCCACATACATCAGTGACAAAACCGGAGGCGTTTCCACGGCTGAGAAAGCACTTGCCGGTGCCAGGGATATCCTGGCACAGCGCTTCAGTGAAGACAAAAATATCCGTAAACGCTTGCGCAAGTTCTTTGAGCAAGAAGCAGAGATAACCTCAGCGATAAAAAAGGGGAAGGAACAGCAGCCTGAGAGTTCTCCATATACTGGCTATGCAAGCTGGCGAGAACCTGCGGCCACTGCCCCTTCTCACCGGATTCTTGCGCTCCTGCGTGGCAGTGAAGCGGGGATCCTTACAGTTCACATGCGGCCGGATAAAGAGAAGGCCTTACGCATAGTACAGCGATTTGTGTTCAAACACCCGGCGGGAGCAGATAATGAAGCCGCCAGGCAGGTCAACACAGCCCTGACTGACAGTTATACCCGCCTATTGCTCCCTTCCTTAGAGCAGAGCCTCATACAAAACTGTAAGAAACGGGCTGACAAAGAAGCCGTTAAGATCTTTGGTGAGAACCTCCGTGAATTGTTGCTGGCCCCACCTCTGGGACAAAAACGGGTGCTGGCAGTTGACCCGGGACTCCGGACCGGATGTAAAGTTGCCTGTCTCGATGCTCAGGGAAATTTACTTGGACATGATGTGATCTTTCCCCTGCCCCCCTACAGCCAGACAAAGGCAGGGGGGAATACACTCAGAGAACTGTGTACAAAGCACTGCGTCGATGCAGTCGCTGTAGGAAACGGCACAGGGGGACGAGAAGCCCACCATTTTGTCACAAAGGCTCTCAAGGAGGCGAACGAGCCCGATCTTCAGGTTATTCCCGTTATCATGGTGGATGAAAGCGGGGCCTCAGTCTACTCCGCCTCACACATTGCCCGCGAGGAGTTTCCCACTGAGGACATCACCGTTCGCAGTGCTGTTTCGATCGGCAGAAGACTGATCGATCCCTTGGCGGAATTGGTGAAAATTGATCCGAAATCCATCGGGGTCGGCCAGTATCAACATGACGTCGACCAGAAACTTCTCAAGCAAACACTCGAAGAGGTTGTCAGTTTGTGTGTTAACGCAGTAGGAGTGGATGTAAATACTGCTAGTAAGGAACTACTTCAGTATGTCTCCGGTATCACTCCCCGTATAGCCAAAGAGATATGTTCCCACCGGCTGGAACGAGGGAGATTCTCTACTCGGGAAGCCCTCAGACAGGTCGCGGGTATTGGCCCAAAGTGTTTCGAACAAGCTGCTGGTTTTCTCCGTATACACGGGGGAACAAATCCTCTTGATGCCAGTGCGGTCCATCCGGAAAGCTATTCTATTGTCGAGCAGATGGCCACCGACTTGGGATGCACTATAGAGGCGTTGCTTCACCAGGCATCCCTGCGGCAAGCGGTGCAATTAAAGGACTATATCACTGAACACACGGGCATGCCAACGTTGCAGGACATCATGCAGGAGCTTGAACAGCCCGGAAGAGATCCCCGCCAGCAGTTTACCTATGTCAATTATCGAGAGGATGTGAATACCATTGAAGACCTGCAGCCGGGCATGCAACTACCAGGCATTGTCACAAATGTCACCGCCTTTGGAGCTTTTGTTGATATCGGGGTGCACAAAGATGGTCTGATTCACATCAGTGAACTCTCTGAGACCTACGTGCGTGACCCTCATGAGATTGTTCAGGTGCACCAACCGGTAACAGTCACCGTCCTGGCCGTAGAGCCGCAGCGAAAGCGGATAAAACTCACCCTGAAGGGGAAACCAGTCCAGAAGGAGGAGTAAGCCCATGAATATCAGCTGTTATGTGTATCGTATTGCCATTGATCCCCTTCTCCGGCCTCTGCGTAAACGGCTCGCCCACATGATAAAGCCGTACCCGAACATCCTGGAAGTCGGCTCTGGTACCGGGGCCCAGTCACTTATGCTAGCAGCATCAGGACATGCCGTTACCGCCATTGACATCAACACGGTGATGACCCAGTGCGCGAAAAAGAGAGCTGAGCAGGCACATCATCCAGTCCCGGAGTATAAGAATGCTGATGCCAGTAACTTGCCGGAATTTGCCGATAAACAATTCGATGCCGCTGCTATCACTCTTGCTCTGCACGAGATGAAACATGAGATGCGAGAAGCCGTTCTCACAGAGATGCTGCGAACCGCGAATACCCTGATTATAGCCGATTATACTGCGCCGCTACCACGCACCCCTATCGGGGGATTTGTGCGACTCATCGAGCGTCTGGCCGGGGCTGAGCACTTTGCCGGGTTCAAGGACTTCCAACGTCGCGGGGGGCTTTCTGCGGTCTACGAGAAGTTGCACCTAACATGTATCAGTAGCGAGACTGTCCTCCACGGTGTAGCACGTATTGATATACTACGCCCGGGTACAACTCCTACAGATGATAGCCGCGACTCAACATCTCAGTAGTCTGATACAGGGCATAGGAACGTTCGTCCAGCGGGTAGTCCCAGCACCCCATGCGGTGGAACGCCCTGCCGCCAAAGCCACTCTTGAATCGATATAGTCCGTACATTGGGTGTGAAGGATCAGGCGCAGGAGCTGTCCCGAACAAATCATACGTGCGGCATCCTCGCCGCTTAGCTCGTCGGATGGCCTCCCACTGCAGAGCATACGAAGCCATACTATTCCTTCGACTGTTTGCAGAGGCCCCGTACAGATAGGTTGCTCTACCGTGCGAGTACAATAAGAACATAGCTGCTCTCATATCGCCCTCACTTTCAGCTATAAGCAACTCAACACCCTCCTGGGCGAACGGAGTCTTCTCTGCCGCTTGAAACAGGGAGGCAAAGAAACTCATATCATGGAGATAAATGTGATTCCTTTGGCATGTCTGCCGATATAACTCGTACCACTGAGATAGGCAGGAAGAACCACAGGAGCGAACTGTGACTCCACGTCTGGCTGCTAACCGGACGTTGTAACGGGTTTTTGGCTTCATATTCATGAGAATCTGCTGCTCGCTCGGCTGCAGATTGATAAACATGGTGTCAGCAGGCAAAATGTCAGTCTGTGATTTTTGTAAATTCCAATGGTGTGTTGAGAAATTAAGACGCAGCTCCTGATTCTTTTTTGCAGGCGGACCAAGCCACTGCCCATCAACAGTAAAAAAATCATCCTCTTTAGCCCAGGGAGACTCCCACTGCAAATCGTAGCGCAGTGCAATGCAACTCTCCGGAAGCAGTGGCCGCAGAGACTCTGAGAGTTCCTCGAGAAAAGCCCCTTTCAGTCCCTCTGCTGGCTGCAAGGTCGGACCGTAGGGCACATATCCTATGTGAAAGCCATCACCTGCATGCTGGAAAACGACCAGCATATCATCGGTATGCCGGTCCGTTTCCCCGCTGCTGTGTATATCGAAGGCTGAAGCCTCCAATCCCTGCACTTGCTTGAATGCAGCCCAGAACGATGTCTGCTGCGGAACCTGCGTTGGAATCAGTTGCTCTGTTGGTTTCCGGCTACTTTCTACGTACACTTGCTTCACTCCCCATGCGAAAAGAAGCTAACACCAAAGCAGCCCGACTGTCAAAGGGCTACTTCATCGCCTCCTTCAGTTTCCCCACAAGCTCCTCCGTACTGGGAATAATAGAGGGATAGGCCAACTCTCCGTTGATATAGATACTCGGAAGACAGGAGACCCCCATGCTCTGTATTCTGGCAATATCATCGGGATTGTTGTATCGATACTCGGCAAAATCAATCTCCCCGCCGAGTTCCTGTTTGGCAGACTCGGCTGCTGCCAGCATATAGGTGCAGGCAGCACAGGCAACAGGATCCAGGAGGAAGGCCTCAAGTAAGGGCTTTTCCAGCGAATCATAGTCAGGCAGGTTGACTTCAACATCTGAGAAGGAATCTTCACCCGAATAGTCCTTGACCAGCTTCCGGATGTGCTCTGTGTCCTGGACAGCCTGGGCAACGGCCACAGCGTTCTGCGGGGGCACATCGTAGGGCATATCACACCCGGGAGCAACAATCAGGTTACGGTGAACCGACAGTCCTGCTTCCTCTATTTCATCAAGCATATCAACAGTGTATTTCATATTATCCTGCTGATTACCGAAGAGCATGACCGTTGTCAGAGGGATATTCCCTCCAAGCACCACATTGTAGCGGTCGGTGATCTGTTTTGCCGCCACCATGTTTACATTCTCATCAACAGCTACAGCATCAGGGACGCAGCGGCACATCTTTTCAATGTTGTGGATGGCATTACCGCAGACAAAGAACGAGCTGAAAGCACCCTTTTGTCGAATGTATTCGAACAACCGGGAGTAGGGCTCAAGAAAGAAGGTCTCAAAATGCTTAGGAGAAATCTGGGACATCAGGGGGTCTACCGGAACAATGACATCCATTCCTTCCTCAGCATAGTAATCCACCATGGTACAGGCAATTTGTGTGGTGTACTCAAGAAGCTTATGGAGGTAGTCAGGTTTCTTAATCATATTCATGAATATGTTCGTACCACGCAGATGTGAGGCCAGTGTGAACGGCCCGCAAAACAGTCCGTAGAGGGCAGTATCAGCACCTACCTCCTTCTTAAAACGGCGCATAACATCCCACACCATCGGGAGACGCCCCTCCTCTTTCCCAGGGAGTCGGTCAGGAATATCGTCAGTCTCCGCCAATGGATGGGAGACAACCGAGGGTAGATTATTTTCGACCCAGGCAAGCTCACACCCAAGGATTTCTGCTTCAAGCTGCAGATCAAACATGACAGTCTGACCATCCGGACTGTAGAGTTTGTGAACTTCTAACAGGGATTCAAGCAGTTTGTCACTGTCTTGTAAAACCTCTATAGCGTTATACCCTTTGGTCTTTCCGGCATGAATACCGGCATACGGAACCCAAGCCGGACGAGGAGCCTCATTGTGCTCTAAGATGGTGCGAATAAGTTCTTTCCCTTGCATTGTCGTTTGTAGTTTCTCCTTATATGTTGTTTGAAGACTAATTGAGCCTTCCCAATCCCTTTAGAATCTTCTCTGGAGTAAAAGGCCAATCACGTACCCATACTCCTACTGCATCATGAATTGCATTTGCGATAGCCGGAGCTGCGCCGTTCATACTGATCTCGGAAACAGATTTGCTACCGAATGGACCGTACGGATCACAGGTCTCGATCAGTTTGACTCGAAAATCTTCAGGAATATCACCGATCATGGGAACTGCATATGTTTCTAAATCGGTGGTCAAACTGCGACCCTCCTCGTCCAGTATCACCTCTTCAAACAGTGAATGTCCAATGGCCTTCAGCACTCCCCCGTATATCTGGCCTTCAGCCAGTTCGGGGTTAATGGGAGTACCGCAGTCCTGCAGAGCATAATACTTCTGGACAGTAACTGCCCCGGTTCGCGTATCGACAGCCACTTGCACGAAGTGGGCTCCGTAGGGGAAGGCAGCCTTGTCACACGTGAACGACCCCGTTCCGGTTAACTGACCAGAGCCTTCACCGCTGAATGTCTGGCGGGCAATCTCAGTAAAGCTTACAGACCCCTTGCGCCCCTGAACAACTTCAGGAAAGACCACTTCAAGATCCTCAACCGGTTCTGAAAGCATCTCAGAAGCCGTTTTCAGCACCTTTATCTTCAGATCCTCAGCCGCTTTAAGAACCGCCCCACCTGAAAAGAAGGTCCCGCTAGAGGCAAAAGCCCCAGAATCAAATGAGCTAGTATCCGTATCTCCAGTGAGTACAGAAATTCGTTCAGGATCAAGACAGAGGACTTCCGAGGCCACCTTCATGCAGATGGTATCAAAACCAGTTCCCAGGTCAGCTCCCCCGGACTGGACCAGTATCGAGCCGTCGGTGAGCAGTCGGATCGCTGCGTTGGATTGATCAAGCCCGGGAAGACCTGAGCCCTGCTGAACAAGCGCCATCCCCTTTCCAATCCGTACAAATGGATCAGAGGATGTCTCCTTTTTCCCCCATTCGATCATTTCAGCGCCCTGCTTGACTGCCTCTCGCAGACCACAGCTCTCTATCTCAGCGGGTGCTCCTTCGCGTCCTTCTCCGAGGCAGCGCAAGATCTCCAGAGTCACCCCTTCATCAACCCGGTTTTTCTCCACAACCTCAAGCGGGTCCATTTCAAGGGCCTCGGCAAGCTCAGCTATTGCTGTCTGCAGAGCAAAGTTAGCTTTCGGTGCTCCATACCCCTGGTAGGCGCCTGTCGGCATGATGTTGGAATAAAACACATTGACGTCGAAGGCAATATTATCGCTGAGAAACAACGGCAGTGATTTTGAACACCCGTTCATCGGGACGGTAAGACAGTGATTTCCAAACGGCCCGGTATTGGCTTTGAGATCCATATACATAGCAGTAAGGCGGCCGTCCCGCTTAGCTCCAAGCTTTACTCGTATGTTCATAGGAAAACGGGAGACACTGTTGGTGTACTCCTCTTCCCGGGTGAAATGTAACAGTACCGGTCTGCCTGTGATCCAGGTCGCATAGGCGCAGACTTCTTCAAGCAGGATCTCCTGCTTTGACCCATAGCCTCCCCCCACACGTTCCTTGATGACCCTCACGCGGTGCTCACTGATCCCCAGCACCCGTGCAACGACTCGGCGGACATGCCACGGCACCTGTGTGGATGCATGTACAACCAGCCGGTCACCATCCATGCGGGTATATGCTACGTGCGTTTCCAAAGGGGTGCACTGCACTTGAGTCGTTTGGTATGTCCGCTCAATAACGACATCTGCCTGTTTAAACCCTTCTTCGACATTTCCAATAGAACCTGAAACGCTCGCAGCCTTGTTTTTATGAGGATCGGCACCAATCGGGAACTGGATTTCTATTCTCCCGTCTCTCTCGTCAGCCTGAGAGTTGACCTGTTCCAAATCATCCGGGGCGCCTACCCCGTAGGAGATACGGCTTTTGTGAACAATCGGTGCATCTTCTTTCTGTGCATCCTCAATAGAAAACACTGGCTGCAGTTTCTCATAGGTGACATGGATGGTTGAAAGAGCCTTTTGAGCGATGTGTTCATCCTCAGCAACAACCGCTGCAACCCTGTCACCGACATGCACAAGTTTCTGAGCAAACATCCTTCGATCGTAGGGAGATGGTTCTGGAAAGGATTGTCCGGCTGGAGTGAAGTAGACATCCGGAGTATTCTTGTATGTCAAAACAGCAACAACCCCTGGGATCTTCTCTGCCTCCGTAACATCAATGTCAGTGATATAGGCATGAGCATATGGACTGTGGAGCATCTTCAGCACACAGCTGCCCGGCTCAACCATATCCTCTACAAAAGCCTTTTTCCCCTGTACGAGTTTGGCTCCGTCGACTTTGGGGTGATTTTTTCCAACAATTCGCAGATCATCTCGAAATTCCTGGGCAACCTGTTCCTGGTAAGCGGGATCTTTCAGTCGTTTTTCAGCCAGTCTAACAGCCGTATAAAACTGCTGATATCCGGTTGCTCGGTTGTAGAGGGAAGAAAGAGCATCATCTATGTGTTCCCGGGAGGGGTTCTCCACTCTCGCAAGCAGATCTGCTATGAGCAGCGCAGCGGCCGGGGAGTTATACCCTGACTGTACAACGCCGGCATCAACCATAGCTGACTGTACCGGGTGCATGCGTGCTCCCTGTCCAAGGGATTCCACCGTCATGAGAGAGTGCCCGTCGATCTGGGCTACGACCATCAGACTCGCGTTGACCGTTTTGCCGTCAAAAACAATCGTATCACTACCGGTTATACCATGTCGGTCATCGCTGTTTCTCACCGAACGTATACCGATTCGCTGGAGATACGACTGCAGATTTTCGCCGGGATCAACGTACGCCTCTTTTTCAGCGCTGTTAAGGGTATAGGTTATCTTCATTATTTGTCTCCTCCCTGGGATGGCTGCAGGAGCATAGCTACTCTCGCGGCAACGCTGTAGCTCAGATATTCTCGACTGCCATGCAGATCATCCTTTTTTGGAACCGCTGCTGAACAAAGCGGAAGCAACTGGTCAACAAGCGCATCATAGGTCATGCGGGCAGCTGAATCGACGAGTGTTTTCTCCAGTGACAATTCGGTTAGAGGCACGCCGGGAAAACTGAGATACACAGCCAAACGTTCATCTCTTGCGGCTCCGGTATACAGATGGCGGGAGCCTCGTGAACGAGCTTCATAGAAGAGTCGTACGTCTTGCTGAGGCTCAGCAACCTCAACTGCCGTAATCAGCTGCTGAGGTGTGCCGCTTGTGAGGTACTCAGACACTGAGTAGGAAGTACCATCTGCAACCCGAATGCGAGCCTCTAAGGCAGCTAACACTGGATAGAGAGAAGAAGGTGCCCACTTACTTGCCAAAGCACCCCCAACTGTGGCCATGTTGCGCACATTGCGTGAGTAGATGCCTCTGGCGGCAGCCTGAATGCTCGCGGGTACGTCCTTGCTGTCAACCAACTGCTGAAAGGTGACCATGGCCCCGATCGACAGCTGTTTTGCTGAGCCTGTTATCTGATCAAGGCCGAGGCACTCAAGAGATAGGGCATGAGTAATGGTACACTCTGTGCGTGCATGGTTGATCCACGTCCCTCCAGCATAATAACCACTCTCTGCAGTGCGCGTTCTGTGCTCTACAGCCTCTTCAATGGTGCTAGGCCTACTAAACTGTTCTATCATATCATATCCTCCCGGCACACCGCAGGCATGCCCTCGCTAATCTCCCACATTATCAGCTGCACTCACACACACAAGTAATCATCTAACTCGACCGACTCTCCGGGTTCCTTGCAGATGATCCTGTCATCACTGACATTGGCAGCAAACAGCTGCTCCACAAGGGTTAAATCCGCTGAAATCTGCTCAAAACGCAGGTCATGCTGTGTGCAAAACCGCTGAGCCATGTTGCGGTATGGCTGTATATCGTACTCCCCGCTTTCGATAAGCATCCCCCGTGTGTACGAGTTCAGCAGCATACCTATATACGTGTGAGCCAACTCTTCTCCGTACCGTTGGACATAGGCATCGTACTCCATCAAATGGTAGTGACCCTGCTCATTTTCCATAAAACGCTTGGTCATGTACAGTGTTCCAAGCTCCGAGTCGGTAATTTCGTGAAACCTCTCCTGCGACCCGCTAAAAAGTGCAATACAGTCGTGCACCTTCGGGAGGTACAGCCAGTGACGTTTTGAAGAGAGACCAACTGCCCCATTGGAACATAGCCCGAATCCGATCAGGATATGCGCACCCTCGCCAGGGATTGCGTCAATCTCCTCCTGGAGCTTCTGCTGGAGTTTCTCTGGTGTGCTGTGTAAGGCAAAGGGGAGCTTTACCACGGTAACATCGTCTGGAATAAGTGACCGGCACTCCACCAAGATGGTATCACAGACTATAAAGTACTTCATCTATTTGTCCTGACAGGCCGGGCAGCTCACACAGCCCGGCTCTGATTATGCCAGTTATGCCGAGACCGCTCCGACGATCACTGGGTCACCTTCTCCACCCCCAGCGGCTCTGCTGATAAGCTGCTTACACAGGTCAACACATTCTGAAGCTGTATTCGCATACCCATCTGCTGTTATCATTTTAGTCCATTGCGGGGTAACGGGTCCACCTCCGAGTATCACCTTAAAGTCTTTACGCAGTCCCATGGCCTTCAACATTTCAACTAGTTCTTTCTGGTAGGGAAGCGATGTAGTTATCAACGTCGAGCAGGCAATAATCTGGGCGTTCTCTTTTTTCGCTGTCTCAATAAACTGCTTAACCCCAACATCAATTCCCAGGTCTATAACCTTGAATCCGTTTGCAGAAAGTACTGCCCGAACCAGATTTTTCCCGATATCATGATGGTCACCGGACATAACACCAAGAATGACCGTTCCGGCATCAGCTCCATCTCCTCCGCTTTCTCTGATTTTAGCAAGTAAAACCTCCATAGCGGCGGTAGCAGCATCCCCTGCCAACATGAGCTCCGGGAGAAAAGCTTCCCCCTCTTCAAACTGCTCACCCATCACATCCATGGCAGCCTGTATTCCCTCTTTGATGGAAGCCAGGGGGTCCAGACCGGCATCAATACTCTTTTTTGCTGCTTCCAGTGCAGCTTCCTCTTCACCCTCAAGCACAGCGTCATATATGTTCTTAACTATTTGATCCATGTTTATTCTCCTTATCGTTACTCAGCATACTTGTGCTACAGCGGAAGGCCAGCATCCACTGCTGCTTTTCTCACCTCATCGTAAGCTGCTTCAGCTTCTGGGAGAGGCTTGAATTGCTTCAGATCCCATACCTCTTTGACCGACTTACCCATATTTGGTGTCTTGATCTTATCCTCATACTCAGGCAGGAAGGTCTTAACGAGTGTATTCACATCCTTAAGATCCATCCCGGAAGCAGCATGGGCTACCTCTGCACACCAGCGGCAGTCAAGCGGAGAGAGGTAATCATTGAGTTTACCACCGGCTGATCTTGGTCCAGTGGAAAAGGCGGCCCCGGAGGCAGCAATGACAGAAACACCAACAAGCGTTTCATAGAGCAACTCTTTTGTTCCCGGACCCGAGACCTGGTTCGCAATACCATGGGTAATCAGATGTGTGTTTCGACTCAATGCCTGGTGAGCTGCGCTCAAGGCCCACAATCCATCACGGTTCACATTGGAAAGATAACGGATATCATAGAGCTCGCCACCTCCTACGTCCGCAAATAACACAGCATACTGAAGCAGTGATGCGGCAATACTGGAGATAACAGCCCCTTCAGGAGTTCCCGGCATTCCCCCGATCATTCCTGGTGAGCCGGCAAAAATAAGACCGCCCATCGAGAGCGAGTGAACGACTTTATGCAAGGTCTGGTTATTGATCTTGAGTTCGGAGGGGTAAAGAATGAGCGACAAATCGGTTGTATAGAAGTTGCCGACCGTACCATAGCAGAATTGTCCGAACTCTGTTACCGCAGAAATATTTCCAATGCCCGGCATTCCCTCTCTGCCCGCATTTTTCCGGATCTGTCGGTGCATTCTTCCCTGGTTGTAGCACAGCAGTGTTTCGGAAGGGTCATTCGGTAGGGCGTCCAATCCCTGTACGGTGCACAACGATCCGCCCTCAAGCAAATCAACCTCAAGCTGACGGGCGATACCCTCGGTCAGAAGAGGCCATACATCCTCTGAAACGGTTATTCCAAGAGAAGATCCGAAGAGCATTGGAGTGGGGTCAGAAGGCCTTCTGCTTTTCATTATTCGGGCGTCAGACCCAAAGCCAACTGTCAGTTCTGAGTGCGCCTGGCGGAGAGTGCTATCAAGTTCATCCTGCTCAATTTTTACTATCCGTTCGCGAGCCTCGTTAAACATTCCCAGTTCAAGAGCCATCTCGTAGCCTGCTTTATAGAATGTATCTGCAAGCTCCATATCAGTGTTTACCGGATTATCCTTGTCAACACACTTTTTCAATCCATACTTGGTAGTCAATTTCTTTACGATCTGGGGAATCTTTTTTACGTCCCAGTCATGTGAACTACAGTACTCTCCCTCTCGGGATCTCCGTAAAATTTCAACTACATCAGGTTTTTGTTTCATATGTAATCTCCCTATTCATGTACTGCTAAAACTCGTTCAGCAGTTTCTGTGTAAAAGCGCAAAAAGCACCTGCGCTTCCTGTGCTCCTGTCACAAGCAATGTGGTTTTCGACTTGCCATGAACAAGGTTTCATTTGCTTGCAGGCGCGACATCCTGGATGAACAACATCCAAAAGTACTCGTCATACACGGTTCTTCATTTATGTTTCTATGTTATCAGATACGTTTATGTCCCTTCCCGCACCTCCTTTGTTTGCCATGGTATCGGATTCGGAAACGGTATATGGTCAACCAGTTCCCGCGCAAACCGGTTACGGCTCGCCAAATCCACAACTGTGGTAGATGTGTGCAATTCTTCGCACCGCTTGCGAACTTCATAATACAGCAGCGATAGAAGTGCCCCATGGCCTGCCGCATTACCGACCGGACTGATTTTGCCCGCAAGTTCACGCGGGAAAACACCCAGAAGCGTTGCATGCTCAACGTTAAGACTGTTTCCGAAACCGCCAGCTGTATACACAGCTGCTATATCATCATAGCTTGCACCGGAGCGCTCCAACAGAGCCTCAATGCCCACGGCAACCGCCGCCTTGGCAAGCTGGATTTCTCGGATATCTTTCTGGCTTACATATACCGGGCCGAATTCTCCCTCGACGAGAAAGAACACCTCTTTGCCACCAAGGCGCCTTCTTCGCTGCCGCAGGTCACTCGGTATCGTCTCCGGGAGCTCTTTAACCGGCACGAACTTCCCCTGCGGTGTAATGAGCTTCCATGTATGCAGTAAAGCGGCCACATCAATAATTCCTGACCCGCACAAAGAACGAGGAGGTCTATGAAATATCGTGGTATACTGCAATGTATCGTCGGCAAACCAGAGGCGATCTATCGCCCCGCTGACACCACCTGAGCCGCACTCAATACAGGCTCCTTCAAAAGCAGGTCCTGCTGCTGTAGCACAGGCGTAGAGGACCCCGCGCCGTCCGAGTACCATTTCTCCATTGGTCCCAAGATCTACGTATAACATCCACTCTTCGCTCTGATCGACACCGGTGCTTACCACGCCTGCGGCGACATCGGCCCCGATATACGCACTGATACCAGGAAGCATCTTCAGGGAACAGCAGGGGTGATGGGCAAAAAACGCAGGAGAGCTCACGCTCTCCCCGGTGAAATCACCTTTGGCAGCAGCGGGATACGTGCGACTGCCCCGCCAAGTAGCAATAAACGGGTAACGTGCCAGAGGTGCCGAGGGCAAGCCGAGAAGCAACTGTAGTATGGCTGTATTGCCAACGATAGTTGCCGCTTTCAGTTGCCGGCTTTCACCTCCAACTTGTGCGAGCAGATCCGTGAGAAGTCTATCAACCTGCGTCTGAAGACATCGGGCCAATTCGTCTCGACCTTCAGGACGCTCAAGAGCGTACCCTATTCGCGATATCACATCACTCCCGGCAAAACTCTGACTGTTTACATCCGAGTGCGAGGCAACCACCTCATGGCTTTGTAAGTCAACGAGGTAACAAGCAAGCGTTGTTGTGCCAATATCGACTGCTGCCCCATAGTACACACCAGGCTTCCCTGTTTGAAAACCGACCACCTGATCATCAAACAACAACACTTCGAATTCAGTGGTAGTTGTTTGTTCCAGATGAGCAGCAACCTGCCCCGCTGCCTCTAACAGGCCTGAGCTTCCACCTGCAATGTGATAGTGTTTCTGCAGCCACCCGGCAATATCGGGCTGGAACAGATCGTTCTGCTTATCAGCATGCACGGTAACACTTCTAAAAAGCGGACTCATCTGCATGGACATGTGTTCATCATTGTTTCGGTCAAGCCTGGTTTCAACAGCCGCCAAAGAGTCCCCCCGCACAGCTAGTGAACATACAAGATCATCAATGAGAGTACTTTGGCAAGCCAGTCGTACTCCCTGCTGCAGCTGCTGCTTCGTAAGCAGCCGCAACTCCCTCTCAGTGGGAGAAGCAAGGCTGCCAGAGAGGACTTGAATGAGGCATTTACCACAGGTTCCCCGCCCCCCGCACGGAGCTGCCGTAGCAGCAGGAGGAAGCCCGGCCATACCGGTGTGAACTGCCGCCGTTATTGCTTGCTGAAGGTTGTTCCCTACCCCGGCTGTAAACGTGAATTCGTACGGCTGAAGAGTTACAGAAACTCGCCCGGTGTTCCCCATGCAGTTAACGCTCCTCCCGGAAGTACGAAGTACCCAGCGCTCCCGGCGCATTACTGATTGCCTTTGTGCGCATGGAATCAACAACCAGCACAATGATAGTCATGACGTATGGCAAAGCATCCAGGAAATATGTGGAGATCGGTAGGTCAAATCGTTGGAGCCTAAACCCGATAATATCCAGACCACCAAAAAAGATTGCGCCTGCTATTGCCCGGTAGGGATTCCATTTTGAAAAGATTACTAGAGCCACGGCTATCCAGCCGCGCCCAGCTACCATTGAATCCTGCCAGGAGGGTACGTAGGCAAGGGAGAGATATCCACCTGCCAAGCCGCACAGCGCACCACCTACGAGCAAGTGTGCATACCTGTAACCAGTCACTGATATTCCGAGTGAATCAGCTGCCGCCGGATTCTCACCAACCATCCTGCTGTTCAAACCAATGCGTGTTTTAAACAAATACCAGCCGGTACAGAACACGAGAGCATACCCGAAGTACACCAACAAATCCTGCTGAAACAATATCTTACCGACAACCGGAATATCTCCGAGCAGCGGAATTTTTATCGGGGAAAGGGTGTTTATAATTGCCTGGGGAGTCTTTGCACCGATTATCGGTGTTCCCAAAAACCCGGCAAACCCAGTCCCGAAAAGGGTGAGAGTCAACCCGGTTACTATCTGGTTTGCCCGTAGAGTAATAGTTAACACACCGAAAATGAGGGCTCCGACCATGCCCGCAGCAAGGGCCCCTAAGATGGCAAATGAAACGCTCTGGGTGCTATACCCGACGTAAAACCCGATAATAGCCCCCATATACATCATACCCTCAACACCAAGGTTGAGGCTCCCGCTTTTCTCGGTTATGAGCTCACCCATCGTAGCAAGCAGCAGCGGCGTACTGGCAACCATAGCCGCACTGAAAAAGGCAACGAACCAATCAGCGCTCATACTCACCCCCCTTTGCCATCACTTCTGAACCAGTAAGAGCCTTCGGTGATCGCCAGTGTAGTTGGAAGCGGATAAAAAATTCACTTCCCAGCACAAAAAAGAGGATGATACCCTGCAGCAGTGAAGCTGCTGCCTGCGGTATCTGAAAGGTTGTCTGGATATATGACCCACCCTCGACCATGACGGCAAACAAAAACGAAGCCAAAAGAATGGCCAGGGCATTAAGCTGCGCAAGCCAAGAGATGATAATTGCTGTATAACCGACTCCGTCACTTACATCTATACTCAGCGTCATATTCACGCCGGAAACCTGGATCATTCCGACCAGACCGCAGATCCCCCCACTTACAAACAGGGTGCCCAAAATGATTCTCGAAACTGACATGCCAGCATATCGAGCCGTCTCCTCGTTCTCACCAATCACCCGGATCTCATACCCTTTTTTGGTATATTGGATGAAGTAGTACATTCCCACCACCAAAACTGGAACGATCAGGATGCCGATATGGAGCCCGAGTATTTTTGGCAACCGTGCACTCGCCTCAAGGTTGGGTATTTTCGGGTACCCGAATGCTCCCGGGTCGCGCCAGGCGACAAACTGCAGGTAGGTGAGAATCTTCAGAGCAACGTAGTTGAGCATTAAGGTCAAGATGGTCTCGTTTGTACCATAGCGGGCCTTCAGAAAAGCCGGAATGAGGGCCCAAAGGCCTCCTCCCAAGATACTCGCGGCTACCATAAGTGGCAGAAGAACATACACGGGAAGGTTGGGATAATTCAGCCCAACAAAGGTTGCGGCGATTGCTCCCATCATGATCTGCCCCTCTCCCCCGATATTCCAGAACTTCATCCGAAACGAGAGTCCAATTGCCAACCCGGTAAGGGCCAGGGGTATCGTACGGATCAAGGTTTCTTTGATCCGATAGGAGTTTCCCAGTCCCCCCTCAAGCATTGAGGCATACACTGCGATGGGATTATGCCCCAATAGAAGCAGAAGAAAGGCAGCAAAAACGAGGGCCAGCAGAATCGCTGAAGCCCGGGCAATTGTTTTGCGCCGCATGGAAAAGACTTGACGTTGGGTTATCCTAAGCATTACAGCGCTCCTGATCTATTCGGGACATCATCAGTCCTAGTTGTTCCTTTGTGGTCTCAGAGGGCTTTACAATACCGGAGACCTGCCCGCAGTAGAGCACCATGATTCGGTCACTTACTTCCATGAGCAGATCGAGATCTTCAGCAATCAGCAGAACACCGACTCCTTTTGCCTTCTGCTCATTGAGCAGTTCGATGACCTTGTGCGTCACGCCAAGATCAAGGCCCCTGACCGGATACGCTGCTATGAGTACCCGTGGTCCACTGATAATCTCACGCCCAATGAGAACTTTCTGCAGGTTTCCGCCTGAAAGAACTCGAATTGGCTGATCGACACCTGGATGCATAATATCCAGGGATGTAACCAATTGTTCGGTGAGAGCTGAGGCTCGCTTCCTGTCGAGAAACAATCCTTTTGACTTACGGTAGTCCCGCAGGAAAATATTGTCGATCAGACTCATACTAGCGACAAGTCCCATACCAAGACGATCCTCAGGGACAAAGTTGAGATGTGCAACTCCGCTTGCCCAGATTTCCCTCGCTGTCAGACCCGCTATATCACTATCTCCGAGAAATATCTGTCCGCTATCGACCTTCTGCAGCCCCGTTAATCCCTGACACAGCTGCTTCTGCCCACTGCCTGAGACTCCTGCTACACCGAGAATTTCTCCCCCGAACAGATCAAAACTCACCTCTTCAAGCCTGCGCATACAGACTTTGTCATCAATTGACAGGTTCCTGACTCGCATAACTGCATCGTGCTTCTTGGCTGGTTCATAGGGGAGTTTCATCTTCATAGCCTTCCCGACCATCAGTTCTGCCAGCTTCTGCTCAGTAACTTCACGGGTATTCACGGTAGCTACCGACTTGCCCTTGCGCATGATGGTCACACGATCGCTAATTTCCATCACCTCGCTCAGTTTGTGCGTGATTATTATCGCTGTTTTACCGACAGAACGCATAGTACGCACAATGGAGAACAATCTCTGTGTCTCCTGAGGGGTAAGAACCGTGGTTGGTTCGTCGAGAATGAGGATATCAGCTCCCCGGTAGAGCACCTTGACTATCTCAAGGGTCTGCCGCTCTCCAACGCCCATATCACGGACACGTTTATCCAGATCAAGATGCAAATCAACTTTTTCACAGATCTCCCGAATGCTCTCTTTCAACTCCTTTGGCTTGAGAACAACGTTGCCTCCAACGCCCGCACAGATATTCTCCCAGGCAGTCAAAGCCTCAACCAGTTTGAAATGCTGGTAGATCATACCAATGCCGGCATATATGGCATCTTGAGGTGAATGAAATGATTGAAACTGTCCGTTAATTGTTATCGTACCGCTGTCCGGTAGGTAGATACCTGAGAGCACGCTCATGAGGGTGCTCTTTCCGGCACCATTTTCCCCTAGTATCGCGTGCACTTCTCCCCGTCTGAGAGCAAAGTCAACCTGGTCATTGGCCTTCAATGTTCCAAATTGCTTTGTAATCCGCTCCATTTCGACAATATTGTGGCTTTCCAAGCTTTGCTCCAGCCCATAGTTATGGGTACATTCGATGAAGTGTGAGGGGCAGCGGCATGCTGCCCCTCTCCTGTTTCCCTTACCCTACAAGTGAGGTAGAGCTAGTTATCTAGATTTCCGATCACACCTTCAACAAGCCAGTCCATACCCAGGAGTTCACCGTCACTCGGTGTGCTTCCTTCCGGTACGACCGTCTCGCCCTGATTATCTTTCAACGGTCCGCCAAAGACATCGAATTCACCGTTGATAATCTGCTCTTTTACTTCAGCAACAGCCTCTTCGGCTCCCTCGGGTGCATTCTTACCCAGCTGAGCGAGTTTAACAGTACCGTCTTCCATACCGCCCCAGTAGTTCTCCGGTTCCCAGGTTCCGTTCATGATCTCTTCAACTTCTCGAAGATAGTAGTATTCCCAGTCCCAGTACGGAGAAGTCAAACAAGCTTCAGGAGCTGCATCATTCATGTCAGCGTGATAGCCGATACCCCACACTCCTCGAGCTTCGGCAGCCTGCAGATTAGCCGGTGCTGACTGATGCTGAGCAATCACGTCACTCCCATTATCAATAAGCGCATTAGCAGCCTCTTTCTCACGTGGTGGATCATTCCAGTCGTGGGTCCAGATCACTTCAACAGTGATCGAAGGGTCAACGCTTCTTGCCCCAAGGGTGAATGCATTGATGCCGCGAACCACTTCGGGAATCTCAAATGCTGCCACATACCCCAGTTGTTTGGTCTCTGTTTTCATCCCAGCAACGATGCCGGAGAGATAGCGAGCCTGGTACATACGACCAAGATAGTTGACGGCATTGTCACTTTGCTTGTAGCCGCCACAGTGAAAAAATTTGACATCAGGATTCTCCTGGGCAACATCCATCATATAATCCATGAAGCCAAAACTGGTAGCAAAAATGACATCTGCACCCTGGGAAATCATGTCTCTCATTACCTTAGCTGATTCCTGGGTATTGGGAACATTTTCCCGGTAGAGAGTGCGCACTCCTAGCTCTTCTTCCAGAGCCAACCGCCCTCTGTTGTGCTGCTGGGTCCATCCATTATCACCGATCGGACCGGTAAAAATGAAACCGACAGTAAACTCCTCTTTTTCACTTTCCTGCTGTCCTCCGGCAAACACCGGGGACATCACCAGCAGTACAACTAGTACTGCCATTACCATTTTCTTCATCGCACACTCCTCCATTAGGTTATTCGTGTCCTTCACAGGCTGACAGGTATCACCCTGCCGGTCTGCTGAATTACAGCCCTGCTAACTACTGAGAGAGGTCTTCAAGCTGCCTCCCGGAGGAAGCAGATACATTTATTACATTTCGTCTACACGAATGTGAGACAAGAACTGTCTGTTTTAGACTTACACCTGCGTGTAAGGTATCTTGGTTACTTGCTCGATACACAAGTGCTTCATGTACCTGCTAACCCTAACTACCGAGGAAAGTGTAGCACTCCCTTCCCTCTTGTGCAACATTTTTGTCATATTTTTGTGCATTATTGTACTATCTTTGGAGTCGGTAGTATTTACTTGATTTATTTTGTCAGCTTTAGATCTGTAACTATATTTCGAGAAAAAGAATACTATTTGCTGCAATAGCAGGACACTCTGCAACATTCGGGAAAAGGGTTATATCATATTGTTGCAAAAGATAAAAATGTGCGGCTAGGTTCGCTGTGAGATAAGTAGTTGGAGTAGCTCCTCGCCACGTATAGCGGGAGAATAATAAAACCCCTGAACGACATCACATCCAGTCTCTTTAAGAAATTGCAGTTGCGTCTCCGTCTCAACGCCTTCAACAACTACTTTTACGCCTAAAGCATGCGTCATTTCGATAATTGCCCGGATAATTGTACCATCGCTTTTGTGCGGATAATTGGCTATGAAACTCTTATCAATTTTCAGCGTATCCACATGAAGATGCTCAAGATAGCTGAAGGAGGAAAACCCGGTGCCGAAATCATCAAGGGCTATCGTAAACCCAGAGCCCCGAAACTGTTCAAGAGTCTGCTTCGCCTGTTCCATGTGCTCCATATAAGCACTCTCGGTAAGCTCAATGGTAAGACTGCTTGGCTCTAGTCCAATCTTTTCAAGCTCATCAATTGCCAAAGATCGGACATAATCCCCATTCAAATCGTGCACGGAGAGGTTAATTGACACGGAGAAATTACTATCTTTGGTTTCAGGCGACCGCTGTAGTGTAGCAAGAAACTGAGTAGCCTGCAGAGTAACAAAACGCGTTACCTGCCCAATGAGACCCTCGCGTTCTGCCAGTGGTATCCATTCCTCTGGGGAGATAAAGCCAACCTGCTGAGTATACCAACGCACAAGAGCTTCAGCTCCGCAAATACGTTCGGATGATGTATCAATCTGTGGTTGAAACCATACTTCAATCTCTTCTCGTTCCAGCGCAGCGGGAAGCAGCTGGACTAGCAAGGTCTCCCGTTGAATACTGTCGTACAACTGCTGATCATACAACAAATATGATGTTGTCCCGGCGTACAGGAGAGAAGCTAGTGCCATCCGAGCCTTAAACAGGAGTTCACGGGCTGACCGTCCATGTTCAGGATATTTCGCCAGGCCACAGAGAATTTCGGCCTGACCAGAGTTCTCCCCAAGATCAATCGGCTCTGCAAACTGGCTAAATAATTGGTCAACCCAATCCAGATACGTATATGCATCACTCTCTCTAAAGGTAACCACGTAGGTAGCCGGGTCATAGGCAGCAATTACGCTTTCGGGCTGACTGATGTGTTTAAGGCGTTTGAGAACCTGGCCAGATAGCCAGTAACTTTCTCCCTTAAGCAAATAGTTTTCAAACTGTTCGTAATTACTGATTCTGATTATCGCGACGACGTTCTTCTCATATACCTGCAGTGTCTTTTCAATGAAGGCCTCGGGAACCTGATCCCTGCGGCGTGTCTCGATACTTGCCTCAATTGCAGTAATATCATCAAGCTTGTAGGCAAATTTGGTGGGGTCAGTGTACATCCCTACATAAAACATTGGCCTGCCTCGTGAGTTAACCAGTTGGTAAATG
This sequence comes from Spirochaetota bacterium, assembly GCA_051745285.1. GTDB lineage: Bacteria > Spirochaetota > Spirochaetia > CAKZLE01 > CAKZLE01 > JBNJDX01. Next base: position 8,605 of record JBNJDX010000010.1, on the reverse strand, counting down.
GTCAGGTGTGCTAGAAAAATGTTCCCATCTTTACTTTTATCCCAAAGGAGACCTTCCCAGGAAATGTTCGATCCGCCGAGACCTCTTTGCGCTTCCCTTGCTGAAGTCTCTCCTATTAAATGGGCTTGTCCGGGAATTGACAGGAGTGTCGGCCGCTTTCCGGTCAGCTCCTCCATTGTGTAGCCGCTAATTCGTTCAAGCGCTTTGTTGCAATAGATGATATCTTTTTTACGATCAGTTACAAGAACCCCTTCCCGAGAGCGGTCGGCAACTAGCCGGCCGAGTTGATACACCTCATACTCGCTTGAACGAATCCAGCGAAACAGTATGATAAAAAAGCCGATGCCATAGATAACCAGGGCCAGAACCCAACGTAGTTCCGGATAGGAAAGGATTATATTGTCCTGTGATTGGGCAATCTGCTTGGTAGGCATCATGCTGACAAAAACCAGGTATGGGCGGGAAGCATCCGAGAGATTTGTTCTAATCTCCTGTAACGGATTAAATGGCTGCAGGTAGTACATGAACTCGTGAGTTTCAATCACTGTGCTCTGAGCATCACGAAGGGCCGTAACAACTTCCGGAGCCTTATCATCAATTCTTACCTTCTGTGCTGAATCAGCAATGTAAGAAAAGTTTTCACCATCACTGCTTTTAAACATCCACTCCCCATTCGGGGAAATAAACCCGAAGTCAATGGCAGAATCATGAATTTCCAAATGCCTGTTGAGCAGGTCTCTAATATACTCTCCACTGAAGTTGATAAGCAGCATACCTGCATACTCACCGTTTTCGTGTATAGGATAGGCTAACCGGAGCACCAAGGGCCCGCTGCCTTCCAGTCGTTCAATAGGTGACACCTGGACTGTTCCCGGCTCAAGACTGCTGACTGTTTGGTGATACGTTGTAGCGGATACATCACGAAGTTCATTCGGCTGTACAGCTTCAAGAGACTCTCCCTGACGTTCTGAACGAATTACCTCATGCCCGTCTGCTCCAATAAAGCGTATCTCGATAAGATGCGGACGCGTCGTTCCAATACGTTGAAAAAACTGCTTAAGCTGTTCTATCCCCTCCTCTCTGTTTTCAAGAAAGAATGTGAAATTGTCTGCCTGATACACGAGCTCCAGATCAGCATAGAAATCACTGTACAGATTGTTCAAAGCCATAGATAACAACGAGGCTTCACTACGCTGCTCTCCAGCGAGACGTTGTTTTACCTCACTGTAAAAACCATCGGCTAGCCGTTCGTAGGCAAGTAAAAACACCAGGATAACTGGAATGATAAGAAGAGACCTGCGAACGACAAGAAGTATATCCCGCCGTGAAATACGACTGTGCTTGCTACCGTGCATCATTGGCTTTTTATTCCCATCCGCGCTGTGCTCGCCCGTATTCTTACTGCGGACGAGAACACTAGAGCATGCTAGTAAAGATCACTTTTTGTATTGTAAAAAGACATTCAATCAGCAAACTTCCATTAGGTACAGTCCCCGAGTGTGCAAGCAGCGATATCGTGCCATGTACTTCTGTATTCGTCAAGCTTGCCGCCGTGAATGCTTAGCACAGAGAAATCTACTGAAATGAACACACTCCTAGTACGCCGACCAAGGGTGAGCCTTACGAGAATCACACCTGCGGTGTACATGATTATAACCCACTTTCAGCAGTTTACCCTTTTTTGATCTATTATCAATGGAGAATATGATAAATCTGCTGCCCCTCTGCTAGGAGGGAAGAGGGAGCCATCTTTGCAGCATTGAGTTGTGTCACTCTGGTAAGAAGTGCTGCCAATCCATGAAAGGGAATCTCGACCCAATATAGCGTATCAAAACAGCAGTCAAAATAGATGCAGGAAGCTTCTCAAGACTGGAATACAGCGAAGTTTCAAGCCCCACTATCTCCGGGCTGGTAACACCTGTAGTGATTATTCTTAACCTTTGGGATACTAGGTTCAGAAGTTCCTGAAAATAGTGGGTTTGCTGGAGGTACAATGAATTAACGGAGCCTTTCAGGTTCTTAGCACCCTTTCAAATGGTGGTATCACCACCCACCAAGTTTGTAATGTTTTCAGGGTAAAAGATTTGCATTTCTACCAAAACCATCTGTCTCAGGTGATAATACCCCCTCCAATGACTGTGTCCTGCGAATATAGCACGACTGATTGCCCGGGAGTCACGGCCAACTGTGGTTCAAAAAATTCTATTTCTGCACGCCCTGTTTCCTGTATGCTGTTTTTTTCGGGAATACGGATTTCCACAGGGGTCCCCTGATGCCCCTGACGTATCTGAGCCAGAAGTTGATTGTACGTTTCAACATTGTTGTGTAACATCACATGTTCAATAGTACAAATGGAGGTCTTTAGCTCCTCCTTCGTACCAACAACCAGAGTATTCTCTTCACCCCTTTTCTCAACGACATAGAGAGGTTCGTGATAGCTAATGCCCAGCCCCTTTCTCTGACCTACAGTATATTTAACCAAACCTTGGTGAGTGCCGAGTCTCCTTCCTGTAGAATCTACGATATCTCCTTTTGTGAAATCTTCTTCCGAGAAAAGAACTGAATAATCACCCCCATCTATAAAATCCTGGCTCTCTTCGGCATAGGCTGACGGTAAACCGAATTTCACTGCAATACCTCTCACCTCCTCCTTGCTCAACTCTCCTACTGGAAAGAGAGTATGAGAGAGTTGCTCCTTCGAGAGCCGATAGAGAAAGTACGACTGGTCCTTACTCCTTTGCTTTGCTCGTTGGAGGAGAGGGCCTGATTGAGAACCTTTCCATATTCGAGCATAATGTCCTGTGGCAAAATAATCGAAATTGATACCGATCTGCCGTGATTTCTCGAGCATATAGCCGAATTTCATCTCCGCATTACAGCGAAGACAAGGATTCGGCGTCCTCCCCTGTCGATACTCAGTCCGGAAGTAGTCGAGAACTGTCCTCTTGTATTCATCTCTCAAGTCTATTACGTGATAGGGGATACCTAAAGTGTCTGCAAGCTCCTGTGCTTTCTCAATATCCTCCTCTTCTCCCGGACCGTAACATGCGTTGCCAGCGGCAATTGAGACATCATCTTCTGGTTTGTCCTTAAAGCCATCGAAAATACGCATCGTAACTCCAATGACACGATACCCTGCTTCCTGCAGCACTGCTGCGGCAACAGAAGAGTCCACTCCCCCACTCAAACCCACTAAAACGGTGGACAAATGACTATTATTTACCAGCTCCATTAATTGTTCTCCATAACATATATCTAGGGTGAATTTTGCATACCTACGTGACAGCTAATATGCGTAACATATATTCAGCTACTAGGCAGTCAATCCCTCTGAATGCTCTTGAGCACCTTAAGAAGTCCGTCTTAGTTGCTTCTGCTTAAAGAATGCAATTCTTTCTCTATATACCGTACTCTGAGAGTTTTACCTTATTCTCCTCGAGAAGTGGTTCCATCTCCTCGATAAAGGCTTCCTCACTCTCGGGTATACTCTCCAACTGCTCTCGAATCAACTCGACGTAGACGGTCTCTCTTTCGTGAAGATTGAGATCCCCACTTTTCCATGCATGTTCAATGAGATTGAGAGCCTTTATAGCACCCTGTTTTCCAGCTTGCAGGTGAGTTGGCGCAGCCACCATTACTTTTGCCACTTCTATGACCACATCAGGTGAAAGCACAAAAGCTTGTGGATCCCGAGCTTTGTCCGATTCGACGAAGAGCCGTTGTAGCGTTTCGGAATCTGCCTTACCGGATTTTACGGCAGTATTGATCAGTCTGGCATCATAGGCGAGCTGTTCGAGAGAAACTGTAGGGGCCTGTCCTCCCAATAGGGAAACATCCTGCACCGACTCGTTGCTCCAGAGGTCACAGCAGGCCGCTGTTATATTTCCCAACGGACTCAGGTGGGCACAGGCAGCACTTTTTCCCTCCATTGAAATAGGGATTCCTGCTATTGCCTTCAAGTAGGGTCCCTCGTATCCGCAGTCTTTATCAGGTCCTGTAGCCCCCGATTCGACGGCTACCAGAGTGCGAGGCACGGTGAGAACTCTGTCTATCGCTGCCACAATCCGGGGAATCATATGTTTTTCTGCGAGAACCATGGCCGTGTTGGCAAAACCGCAAGCCGTGTCGCCTCCAGGAAGCACTCCGGCCTCGCGCGCAGTGTTGATTATTTGTGGCCAGAGAAACTGCATGTCCCTAACCCCAAGCACGAGAAGAGCAAAGGCGGAGCTTTTTATATCTCCGTACATGAGGGCCTGGTCATGCACTTCTTTACCACCAGTACTTTCTATGGAAAGAAAGGTACCGCCAGCTTTACCTCCCTCTTGAAAGAACCTGAGCATATTCTCCAGATAAGCGCCGCTACGTAAAAGCGGGGGTCTATCAAACTCACGAGTATCGTTAGGGGTCAATCTAATCTCACTCTTCAGGCCCCGGTTTGCCCAATAACTTTCGCAAATGTCATTCATCTCAGATACGATACTAATGCCGAAATCTGGATCCAGAGTCATCTCGAGCAGTGCTTCGAACTCTAGAATCACTCCCTCCAGTTCGAGTTCTACTGCACGCGTAAGAGCTCTGGACACAATGTCCCTATACTGCTTACGTATTGCTTTATATCCGTTTTTTTCAATACTGATTTCAGGAAGAGTAAAATTCAACTCCGGAAATACGGTACCTCCACCAATCACCAGCCCCCGAGCTGTCTGAACCGGGCTGGGGGCTGAAGCAAACATAAGATCCTCAGCCTTTTCTATCGCCAGTTTGTTATATTTCAACATGTTAGCCTCCCAATAAAAGGCAACAGTAATATTTGAAAACTGCAAACCCTTAGTCGATGATGACTATAGGAGCAGAAAGACTTCATGCTCCCCCTCTTTGTCCAATGGTTAAGAGTCTGTCGTTCTAGCCTAAAACTAATAGCTTACACAGATGCTTTCGAATGGGCCTCACGAAAAACAGACCTCACCATCTTCTTGGTGATCAAGCCAACGGGAATCATTGGAAGATTCCTTACAAATCCTTTATGCTCTTTTCGATCTCTTCGGTCCGAAAAGTATACTAAGCTCACAACCAGCTGGCTTTTTATCATTCCTCCTTTTTATAACTATAGGGGGTTAAAACAAATAAATCTTGTACTATTTAGCAGAAAAGAAAACTAATTTTTGATTGTTACCCAATGAGAGGTCAACTATCATACTGAACTAGTTGTCCGGAGCTGATTGAGCAATATTGCCTGCTCAAAGGTCATGCTGGAAAAATGGCGGCTCCATTAGCTGTTGCTTGTTGTCTTAGCAGGGAAGAGATGAGGAAAACACACACCTAGACCATAGGTTACCCGTTCATATCGGCAGAGCTGTTTAAATTGTGTGACATCAACCACCTCGATGAACTCACTGCACATCCCTGCCTTCAGCCGACAAACATGTTCTTTGGTATCTTTTTCCAGATTTCGGTGGTCGAGAGAAAAATATCAGAATCAAACGGGAGGCATAACAAATTCTAGCACTTCCAGATAACACGTATCGAATTACCTTGAAAGAACTCGTATATCCATGCACTGTCGATTAAGTTTAAAATATGGGGATGTGCAAGCTCATGCATAAGCCCCTTCCTGGTGAAGGGCTTCGGGGATACTCTGAACGAAATAGTTTGTGTTTTACGCCCAAGAGGATTCGAACCTCTGACCTACGGCTTAGAAGGCCGTTGCTCTATCCAGCTGAGCTATGAGCGCATGTAAGTATATCGGGGTGAGAGGACTCGAACCTCCGATCTCCTGCTCCCAAAGCAGGCGCCTTAGCCACTAGGCAACACCCCGTCGGTCGAGATCAGAGTATATATAGTTAGCCTCTGAAGGTCAATAGAGTGAGTCCTGACTGTCGTTCACCTCCTCCCATTGCCCTGACCGGATTGACCGATACACCGCTTTGAGTACATTCCCCTGTTTGACTGCGTGGTCATAATCAGCAATAAATGGTTCCTGTGCAGTCACTGATCGATAGAAAGACTCGGCCTGCAGTGTATACTGGTTGCATGCCGGAGTACTTGCAACCACCCGACGTGTTTCAGGTTCGAACCCTGTCGACAGGTAAATGGACAAGTGCCGATCGTCTGGGGCATTAAATGGCATATCCACATTCAGGACACCCTCTGTTCCATAGAAACTCATATGTTGACTCTTGGCAATCTGCATTGAACAAGTAAATGTTGCTGTGCAATCGGGGAAACGCATTATTACTGAGGTTAAACGATCTATTCCCATGCCGGGATCAAATTCCCCACCGGCAAAAACCTCAGTGGGCTCCTGGCCGAGCACAAACCGGGAGGTGACAATCGGGTAGACGCCAATGTCGTACACACTGCCGCCATCAAGTTCCGGTTTGTTACGAATATTTTCCGGGTCAGGATTGAAAAAACTAAAGAACCCGTCAATGTGCTGCAGCTTTCCAATAAGTCCTGAAGCGACCAATTCCTTGAGACGGATCCATCTCGGATGATGTAGGACCATGAATCCCTCTCCAAACAGGAGTCCTGTCTGCGGCAACAGTTTTTCAATGCGTGAAAGATCAGAGGTTTCGGTTACAAAAGGTTTTTCACAAAGTACATGTTTCCCGGCTTCAAGCACTTTCTCAGTCATTGCAACATGCATGCTGTTTGGAAGAGGAATATAGACAGCATCTATGAATTCGTCTGCCAATAACTCCTCATACGAGCCGTATGCCTTTGGAATTCCTAACTCCTGTGCCGCTGATTGTGCTCGCCGGCTCTCTCGCGAGGCTATGGCAGCAATCTCTGAACCATGCGCTTTCTGCATGGCAGGAATCACCTTCTCAACTCCTATCCGTGCTGTACTGAGCACTCCCCATCGTATTACTTGTTCCACATGCCCTCCAGGTATACTTAATCTCTAGTAGTCGCACTTGCCCGTTGAACCCAAAACTTCGGGGAGGCAAACCAGTTCACCTCAAGTGTTGGTTCTATTGTGCCAAGCATCTGCTCCCCTTTGAGAAAATATTCTAACATATCTATCTCAAGAATCTCTACGATCCTTTTTTCCAGGTCATCCTCTGTAAGGCCCAGTCCCTCTGTTATATATCCACCGTGATCGTGCATACGAAACGCATTTAACACCACTTGATAGACTGTATCCCGTTCAAATTTCTTTCCATCAGAAGTTGTTTTTACATTCACTTTATCTCCAGGCGGGGCACGCAGATCAACGACATAGTTCACACCAGCAGCTGTATCATACAAATGGAAGTCATCTCCTCTCAGCATAGCCCCATCGACAGTCTCCATCTGCCGAAACCACATGCCATATGAGTGCTCAAGATAGTGCTCAATTTCTTCCCCGCTCATCCGAACTACATACAGCCAGGGCTCTTTGGTCTGTAATTCCCAGGTTTTCATTACATAAAGTATGTCCCGGACATACAACGGGCCCTCTGGCAGTACAACTCCCGTCATCGGTGCTGATGCAAAGGATATATCGGCCCCAGAGATTCTCAACTGTGCTTCGTGGAACATGTCTACAAGCATAGAATCTCCAAACCGCGCCTGTCTTGTATCAATAGTCGCCCCTAGATAGCCAATCTCGCTCATCGCAGCACGCTCAAGTCCACGTTTGGCTTCCTGAAAAAATGCCTCTGTCTCTTGACTCACAGTAACATCCTGGACTCTTTCCATCTCGGCAGTTAATTGCTCAGGTGTATACCGTCCGATGGCAGGATTCCAAGAAAATAGAACCTCTACCTCTGCAACTGCATCTGCCCACGGCTGTGTGCCAACAAGAGTAATCTTTTTCTCATCTGGATCATGAACGGTCATCTTTCGATCACCTGTAATCACAAGATCCAGTCCAAGGACTTGCTTAGCGACAGCTTCCCCATCCAACGTTGTTCCATGTTGGAGGACAAGAACTATCATATGGGGTTTTGCATCATTTTTAAGTTTAACTACCTGTTCTCGAACAGCTGCTACCAGGTCGCCCATCTGTTCAAATTCCTGTCTGTCTAACACACACAGCCCTACTCTCATCCCTTGTTTTTCAATAATAGTACGGGAGGAAAATTGAGAACTATTTAACGCAGATACCCAATTAAATTCAGTCTGTGCAAACATGTCATCATAACCGGGTTGTACAGCTGCCACATCAAACCCTAATTCAGTCATGAGCTTGGTAGTAATGCTTCCAGCCTGTTTATCTGTTTTGTGCCAGTAATCCGAAAGCAAACTTCCGTGAAGTAAGCCGCCGCTGTCGAGAAGAATTACGGAATCTTTTCTCTTCTGTCTTATCTGTTCGACATAGGTATATACATGTGCCATTGAGGATGCTTCTGTTTCTCCAGTTATGATATCCTCTGCACCAATAGCCTCATACATGTTTCCAGTTGCAATAATAGTAAGATTTACATCACCAGGTAGGCCTACATCAGAAGCGCTTTTATTCTTTTCCTCAGAGGACGCAGAATCTTCTGTTGTAGATGCTGACTCTTCTATCGTCTGGGTGGCTGTTGTCTTACACCCAACCAAGAGCGCTACACTCATCAGCCCGGCTACCGCCAGCATCATCGCTCGCTTCCTCATATTCGCTCCTATCTCTTCAGCC
>JBNJDX010000009.1:0-43866 GCA_051745285.1 Spirochaetota bacterium | reverse complement strand
CCGCAGGACGTAAAAAAAGCGGTGACCAGCGCCAACAGAATAATCATGAATAGATTATACGTACGTTTTGGCATGGTACCGCCTCTCAATTGTACACAAAAACAGTTGATCTGTTTATGCTACTGAATCTCCATCTGAATGAGTCGAGTCTGGGCAAGTTTCGACCATTCGGATTGTGGGTATTCGGAAACAAGCTGTTCATAGGTAGCTTGAGCTAGTTCTTGTCGGTCAGTCGTCTCATACAGCCTGCCGATGCTGAAATAAGCGTGAGAAGTTTCAGCAGAAGTTCGACCAAAGGTGTCAATGATGTACTGATATCGATCAATAGCTGCGTCGTACTCAGACAGCATCTCCAATGATGCTGCATGACTGGCAATAGCCGCCGCTGCAATGTGTGTATCAGCATAATTTTCAGAGAGCTCATCGAACGCATCAGCCGCTTCACGATAACTACCCTCTTCAGCATATATATTCCCAAGCAGAAGTTTTGCCTTCATATGCGGGTAATTATTATTATTGTCCTCAACGACTTCGAGGAGTTGCCGCTTTAAGTTCTCAGCGGTTTCTTGATATTCAGAGGAATCCTGCTCAATCTCAGCCAACTCCTCATATGTTCGGGATAGTTCCTCTACGGTTGAAACAGCATCTCTTAGGTTTCTGTCCCGTATATAGGTTGTCAGGCCAATAGCAATAATGATAACAGCAATTGATACTGCTATGATAATAAGTACTTTCCTATTGTGGGCAATAAAGTCATTCAGCTTCTGACTTAATGACTTGTTCTCTTCTTGATTAACTGCCATCTACTTCGCCACCTTACTTTGTTTTTACTGCTTCAAATACTATTCATCATCAGTGTTGAAGTCTTTTTCCTTGAGCAAATCGGCAAACGTGAACGTTGCATCGTCATCATCTTTGTGTATGTACTTTGACATTTCCTGACGTTGATTTTTGCGTAGGAGCTCTTTAATTGAAAGGGAGAGCTTCTGAGCATTCACATTTACGTCAGTAACAACAGCTTTGATCGGATCCCCGATTTTAAACTTGTCCAACACGCTGTCAGTGTATTCCTCATCGGGACCTACGAGCTGATATTTTGATATTAATCCTTCAATATCGCCAATAACTTTGACAAAGACACCAAAATCAGTAACACCGGAAACTTCACCGGTAATAATGCTTCCCTTTGGGTACTCTTTCTTCAGTGTTTGCCAGGGGTTACCTTCAAGCTGCTTAATACCAAGACGAATACGACGATTTCTCGGGTCAACTTTGGTAACCACAACTTCAAGCACATTGCCTTCTTTACAAAAAGAGCTCATGCTGTGAACTTTTTTCGTCCAGGAAATATCATCAACATGTAAAAATCCGTCGATACCTTCTTCAAGATTAATGAAAGCACCTGAATTGGTAACTTTCACAACCTCCCCTGATAGGCGGTGTCCTTCTGGGTAGCGGTCTTCAATGGTATCCCATGGATTTTCAGTTACCTGCTTAATACCAAGAGATATTTTTTTGTTTTCCAGGTCATAGGAGAGAATTTTCGTTTGTACCGTATCACCCACTGAAAGAACTTCACGTGGATGAGATATTCTCTTTACCCAGGAAAGTTCAGAGATATGGGCAAGGCCCTCAATTCCCTCTTCAAGTTCAATAAAAACGCCGAAGTCGGTCAACTTTGTAACTGTGCCCTCTACCACGTCATCGACCTGATAGCGAGACTCAAAAGACTCCCATGGGTCCGGTGTAAAGTGTTTGAGTGAGAGATTTATCTTTTGTGTTTCAGGATCAAGATTAATCAGCTTGAGTGATACCTTCTGTCCTTTTTTGACAAAATCCTTAGGCCTGGTTACATGACCCCAGCTCATGTCGTTTATATGGAGAAGTCCATCAAAGCCACCTAAATCAATAAATGCACCAAAGGAGGTAAAACTCTTTACTTCACCTTCAACAACATCACCAACCTGGGCAGTGGTAAAGAACTTCTCTTTATTCTCCTGAATCCGTTTCTCAAGATATCCGCGTCTAGATAGCACTGACTTAAGTTTTGTGCCGGTGTGAAGCTTATTTATGAGAAAGTAATCGGTGATACCAACATAAGCCTCAGGATCCTCTACACGAATCAAATCAGCTTTTGAGAGCGGGCAGAAACCCTTCAAATCGGCTTTCAGATCGACCTCAAAGCCTCCCTTAATTACCTTTGAAAAGGTGCCCTCTACCGGCTCACCATTCTCATAGGCCTCTTTCAGGCTTTCAGTAAGCAGCTTTGCATCTGCCTTCTGTTTGGAAACGATAATCTGACCGCCACGTCCCTCTTTATTAACTATGACCACCTTAACTGTTTCACCAGGATTAGGTAACTCAGTGAATTCGTTCAAGGGAATTCGTCCTTCCGATTTATAACCAACATCAACAAATACGTATTCGTTATTCACCTGGACAACATGCCCGTCTACGAGCTGGCCTTCTTCGATTCCATCAAGAGATTTTAAGTATTCCTCCTGCAAGAGGTTTTGCATTTCGTTTTTCTTGTCAACATCATTGTTCTCCGTTGCCACTGTTAATTCTCCTGATCCGTTTTTTACTGTATAATTGCGTATTTCGTGTACCACTTTCTCACAAACTTCATCTATGGTCAAGTACGCTGTATCTAGATATATAGCATCCTCGCTGGTCTTTAAAGCCCCATACGATTTGTTCTTATCAATTTCGTCTCGCTCACGAATGGTCTGTTCGAGTTCTTCCAGGGAATAGCTGGTTTTTTGCTGCTTAAACCGTCTTTCAGCCCGGACTGCCGGAGGTGCATCAAAGTAGAATTTAAGCTCAGCATCAGGAAACACGACAGTAGTGATATCACGGCCTTCTGCTATGACATCCATCTGTCCGGCTGTTTTTCGCAGTGCTTCGTTTACCAGCTTTCTGATTGGAATAATCGCCGATATGCGGGCAACATGCGCGTCAACGGCATCCGTGTGCAGTTGATCATCAATATCTACTCCATTTGCATGCATTCTTCCATTGACCAGTTCAAGCTGAGTTTGCTCGGCAGTTTGAATGAGTTGCTGCTGGTCGAACATGTCTTTTTCGGCCAAAAGATGCACATAAGTAACAGCGCGATAAAAATTTCCAGAGTTGAGATAGAACATGCCGGTCTGCTGCGCGGCCATTTTTGCTATAACGCTCTTACCAACGCCAGCTGGACCGTCAATTGCTACTGTCATGTATGTGAGACTCCCTGATTGATTGTATTTCAGCGTTGCTCAGGTAGCGAAAACTTCCCTGAGGCAAGTTCCCAAGTACAATACCATCTATACGGATACGGTGCAATGCATAGACAGGGTGCTCAAGATAGGAAAAAGCCCGCCGTATTTCCCTGTTTTTCCCCTCATGGAGTGTAACTGCCACCTGGTTATCTCCCAATGATGTGATGGTATTACATCGATAGCGAATCCCGTCTACTACTATCCCGTTTCCAGAGAGTTGTGTCAGCCTTCTCATATCGGGTTTCTCGCTAAGGGTTACAATATACTCTTTTTCAATCTCATGCGACGGATGAGCTATCAGGTTGGAGAACTCGCCGTCATTGGTATAGAGGATCAATCCCGAGGAGTCTTTATCAAGCCGGCCGACATGAAAGAGGGACGGCTTTTCCGGTATATCTATAAGATTGATTGCCAAAAGTGAGTTATGGGGGTCAGCGTTACTCACTACATACCCGACAGGCTTATGAACAGCTATATACACCTTGTTATACGGTGTTGCTACCTGACCGCAACACATAACCTGGTCAGTTGATGAAACTTTTACTCCGTGTGAAGTGACGGTTTTTCCGTTTACGCTGACTTTCCCCTCTTCTATGAGCTGTTCACACGATCTCCGCGAGCCGAAACCACACTTGGCAAGGAAAGCCTGAAGGCGAACTGAACGTTTTTCAGGACTCATCTTCAAAGCGCTCCTGGTCAATCTCGCTCAAGCGAGGCAGTGAAGATATGCTTGATAAGTTAAAATTCTTTAAGAATTTTTTGGTCGTTCCATAGAGAATAGGCCTGCCGGGACTGTCTCGATGGCCGACGATTTGAATGAAATCTTTGTCACGCAGTAGTTTGATAATCGTTTCCGAGGAAACACCACGAATGGAATCAATCTCTTTTTTTGTAATCGGCTGCGAATAGGCAATAATAGAAAGTGTCTCTAAAGCCGCTTTGGTCAATCTTCTGTCAACTTTTCTTCCATAGTGCTCTTTCAAATCTTCCCAAAGATGCTTCTTGGGCATAAACAGGTATTCTCCACCTTGTTCAATAAGTTCCATCCCATGTGCATATTCAGCGTAATGAGCTGAAAGTTCCTCTAAAGCGCGAGAAGCATCCAATTCTGTGAGTTCGGTAGTCTTTGCAATACGCTCTACTGACATACTCTCATTTTCCAAAAACAATACCGCTTCAACAAGCTGTGCTTGTCGTGACATATCATCAGTCATACTCAAGAATAATCCTCCTGCATACTGTCAGTCTCGGATTGCGGCAATGCACGTATACTGATATCCCCAAAAAGACTGTTTTGGAAAATTGCAATCTTGCGATACTTTACTGCTTCAAGTATAGCAAGAAATGCACATATAACGTCCATTGGGGAGCCCTCACGGACAATAAGGTCAGAAAAGGCAATTTCATCACGCGTTTCGAAGAGCTCATTCAGTAAGGCGAGTTTCTCCTTTACAGAGACTTCTTCATAAATATTAAACACATGTTCAGGCGAAATACTCGACAGAAGTGACGAGAACGTCTTGAGCAAATCCCACACATCTATTTCATTCCACAAGTCCTCCTCGACAAAAGGGAGGCTCTGCTGTCGTTTATTTTTTATAAAATAAAAATCATCCTCAGAATAGTGATGTTCAATGACCTTTGCATACTTTTTGAACTTGTGATACTCAATAAGCTTATCGACTAATTCCTGCCTGGGGTCCTCAAATTCTTCATCCATGCTAATCTCTTCTGGAAGCAGCATTTTAGATTTGATGTAAATGAGCGTTGCAGCCATGGAATAGAAGTCTGTCAGGTTGTCCAGATCGATTTGGGCAGCCAGTCTGAGGTAGGCAAGATACTGCTCGGTTATTTCAGCAATGGGGATATCATAAATATTAACCTCCGATTGCTGTATCAGAAACAAGAGTAAATCAAGCGGCCCCTCAAAGCTTTGAAGCTTTATACTGTGGGCCGTCTTCTGGGTATTCTGCTGGGTCTGCAGTTCATTGGACATGCTGTATTACTGCTGTTCCTCTTTCCCCTCTTCTTTTGCTGGGGGGTACAGAGCAGGAAACATGATTCTGCGCAAGTTTGCATCAAGCTGTTCTACCAAAGAGGGATTGCTCTCAAGAAATTCCTTTGCATTCTCTTTCCCCTGCCCGATCTTATCCTCACCGTAGGCATACCAGCTTCCACTTTTAGAAATAAGATCGTATTTCACTGAAGCATCCAGTATGCTGCCGATGTAGCTGATACCCTTACCGAAAATCAGATCAAGCTCAACTTTTTTGAAAGGAGGAGCAATTTTGTTCTTCACTATTTTTACGCGCACCCGGTTACCGATGGCCTCATCCGCACTCTTGGAAATGGTTTCAATACGTCGAACCTCAAGTCGAACCGAGGAATAGAATTTCAGTGCATTTCCTCCAGTTGTAGTTTCCGGGTTGCCGAACATCACGCCGATTTTCATTCGTATCTGGTTAATGAATATCAGGCTGGCATGCGATTTAGAGAGAATCCCTGCCAATTTTCGCAAGGCCTGGCTCATCAGGCGAGCTTGCAGTCCCATGTGGGAATCTCCCATCTCACCGTCGATTTCTGCTTGCGGAGTAAGGGCTGCAACAGAGTCAACGACTATGATATCAATAGCACCTGAGCGTACAAGCGATTCTGTGATTTCAAGGGCCTGTTCTCCGGTATCAGGCTGAGAAATCCACAAATCATCGATGTTCACCCCAAGATTACGGGCATACGTTGGGTCCAATGCATGTTCAGCATCGATAAAAGCCGCTATGCCGCCCTGCTTCTGGCATTCAGCGATTGCATGCAGGGCAAGTGTGGTTTTACCAGAGGATTCAGGGCCATACACCTCAATGATTCGCCCCTTTGGATATCCTCCAATGCCGAGGGCTTCGTCAAGCAGTATAGAACCAGAAGGTATCGACCCGATGTTGGTATCAACAGCATTCTCCCCCAGTCGCATTAATGATCCCTTTCCAAATTGCTTTTCAATCTGCATTCGAGCTGATTCAAGCGCTTGAAATTTTTCTGTTGAAGAGCCCTGGGCTGCTGCATTCTTCTTTGCCATATGTTCCTCCAGAACAATAGTTCTTTATACGTTTACAACAAATCCGTACATGTTTTGATTCAATGAGTATCGCCGGAATCTAATATGATTGTCACCGGCCCGTCGTTGACATATTCTACCATCATGTGTGCCCCAAATATACCCGTCTTCACAGGGATTTTATAGGCTTCTAGCTGCCGACCAACCTCTACCAGCATAAGTCTTGCCTGTTCTGGTTCCATGGCACCATTGAATGAAGGCCGATTACCTTTGCGTGTATCTGCGCAGAGAGTAAACTGACTTACGAGTAACACTTCTCCTTCCGTATCGGTTATGCAGCGGTTCATTTTACCCTGATCATCAGGAAAAATACGCAATTTGGCAAGCTTACGGGTTATGTAGGCCATGTCAGTCTCTGTGTCGTTTTCGCAGGCCCCCAAATAGACGAGCAAGCCCTTCCCGACAGAGGAAACTAGGGTGTCTTCAACTGTTATCTTAGCCTGTGAAACGCGTTGAACAACTGCTTTCATAGGGCATTCTGAAGGGCTTTGACATATTTCACTTGACTCTCTGCTGCAAAAAACGCGCTGCCGGTTATCAGGACATCGGCCCCGGCAGCAAGTGCCTTCCCGGCTGTGTTGAGGTTTATCCCGCCATCTACGGCGATCTGATATGAGTATCGTTTCTCGGTATTGCGAGCGGCTGAAAGGTCAGATATTTTTGAAAGGCAGGATTCAATCAGTTTCTGACCGCCGTAGCCAGGATTCACTGTCATAATCAACACCAGTTCAACGTGCTCAAGCAGTTCGCTGATTACACTTATAGGCGTAGAAGGAACAATTGATATGCCGGCCTTGCATCCAGAATTATGAATCTGTTCAATAACACGATGCAGATGCACCGTCGATTCGGCATGAATAGTGATGATATCTGAACCAGCATGGGCAAACTGTTCAATATGCCGTTCAGGATGGTCGACCATCAAATGCGTGTCGAAGGTCAATGTGGAATAAGTCCGTATATCATGGATGAATTTATGACCGAATGAAATATCCGGAACGAAAGACCCGTCCATAACATCAAGATGGACCCAATGTGCCCCTGAGGATTCAATTATGTGCAGCTGCTGCTGCATACGTGAAAAATCAGCGGACAATACAGAAGGCGCTATGATAATTTCTTCCCTGTTCATATATATGTATATACCAAAAATACCAGCAAAGCTCAATCAGATTGCGCAAGCGCCTAGTGAAATACGGTGAATTATTGGAAGCATCCATCACCTTAAAACCAATTTACTATACGGTTATTGTTATACAGGAAAGAGCTGCTCAAGCTGTTCGAGTAATATTCTGATCCGATCCTCCTGCAGGCGATAGAAAATCTGCTTGCCTCGGCGCTCTTTGACCAGGTATCCTGCGAGTGTCATGATTTTCAGCTGCTGGGAGACATTTGAGAGGCCTGCACCAGTGAGTTCCACAAGTTCGGAGACCGTAAAGACATCGCATGATAGGGCACAAAGGATATGAAAACGGACTGGATTCGACATGACCGACATGAGCTGTGCTACACGAGAACAGCGTTCATCATCAAATTTTGCCTGAATCTTTTCTATTGTGTCCCTGTCATGTGTCGTAAACATACTGTACCCTCTATCAAAGTGCTATGATTATACCATCAGAACAGGAAAGATGCACATACCTCCTCTCCTGCTCTAGTGCTTTCTGAAATTGTGCAGATAGATGTCTATTCCTTTCGCTGCGCTGTGTCCATTAGCGATGGCACTGATTGCATCCCGTTTCTTGTTTGCAATGTCCCCACCGGCGAAGATCTTCTCGTCCCCCGTCTGATAAAACTCATTGACTTCAACTGACCCTCTCTGGAAACTGAGCCGTTGCTGCACCTCTTCTGGCAGAAAGGAATAATCGGCGGACTGACCGATAGCCGGAATAACCGTATCACAGGAAATGCGCTCATGTGAGCCGTCTATGAGAACTGGTTTTGGGCGTTTGTTTTCACCTTCGTCAATCATCTCTGCCTTTCCCCAGGAAAGGATAAGTCTGGTATCCTCTCCCTTCTCTATATGGAGAGGGATTGCCTGGGTAATAAGCGTACATCCCTCACCTCTGGCCTCATGGATCTCTTCCTGATCGGCCGGCATATCCACTTCCCGACGGCGATAGAGGATTGTTACCTCTGCACCATAGCGTCTGGCAGTCCTAGCGGCATCCATAGCGACATTTCCACCACCAATAACAACCACTGAAGAGCCAATATCCGGTGTTTCCCCTCGCGTAACGTCATCTAGCATCTGCAGCCCAGGCAGAACTCCCCGAAGATCCTCTCCGACAATATTAAGTGTGTAAGGATCAGTGAGTCCTGTGGAGAAAAAGATGGCATCATACTGTTTATAGAGCTCCTCAAACCGCTTGCTTTCCCCGATTCTCGTATTCTGATGGATTTCAACTCCCAGACTTTTTATATACTCAATATCCTTGTCCACTTGTTCATAAGGCAGACGGTATTCAGGAATACCATAACGTAGCATTCCACCCGGCTTCTCGTTGGCATCATACATGGTCACCGCATACCCGATCAGGCGCAGATAGTACGCAGCACTCAATCCACCGGGACCAGTTCCTACAATCGCCACATGCATACCGTTGTCCGGGTCACGTTCGCTGAGGATCTTTTGATAATCATCTTTGTAGATCTGATCGATAATGTAGCGTTTGAGCCAACGGATTGAGAGAGCATCTCCCCGATGCGTCATAGCACAGACATACTCGCAGGCATGGGAGCATACGCGTCCGCAGGAGGCTGGCAGGGGGTTGGCATGATAGACGATCCGCAGCCCTTCCTCCATGTTATCCTCACGGATTGCCCTGATGTATTCGGGTACATCCATGTGAGCAGGACAGGTTGCCACACAGATACCGCAGGAAAGGCAGCGGTCGGCCTCACGCCTGGCCTGCTGAGCCGAATATCCCTGCACCATCTCAGTAAAGCTCTTAGCGCTCTCAGCAAAGGGAAGCATGGGCATATCAACTCGCTCTGGCTCGAGCAGATCGTAACCAGATGCTCTCCGGTAACCGAGTTTACTGTTGTTCCAGGGTTGATCGTCATGTCCGGGGATAAAACGGAACGCCTCAGGATCGCTGTCGACCCAGATATACGAATTACTCATTCCCAGTGAGCTCGTTGGACAGATATCCACACAGAGCGCGCACCAGCAGCATCGGCCATAATCGATCTTCGGCCTCAGCCCTGAGTCACCGTGCACACTTTCATCTATCGGAACCAGATCAATGGCAGCATTCTGACAAATCTCCTCACAACTGCCGCATCCAATACAGGCATCCAAATCATTGATATGAAAACCTCGGTAACGCTCAGTACCTGGACGTTCATCCAGAGGTTTCCGGGTGGTATAAGGTTTTTCAAAGGCCCGTTTCCAGACGGAAAAGGGGGCAATAATATCTTTTAAACTCATAGAGGCTACCTCTCGATTTCTGGCGGATAGGTGTGCAAAGAGACCATCAGCCCTGCTGTATCTGAAATGTTTACACCGACTGCAAGGCGCTCCATTAATGCCACCGCATGCGTATAACTCGGACCTCGGACACACACGCGACGCGGATACTCTGAGCCATCAGATACCATATAGAACCCATATTCGCCCCGGGTGCACTCAGCTCGGTGATAGGTCTGGCCGGCTGGAATCTTCCAGTGCAGCGGATTGGGAAGCTTGGTAAAGAAAGGACCCTCAGAGGGCATCTTTGCCAGGATCTGCCTTATGAGATCAATTGACTGGCGCATCTCCTGATATCGCACCCATGAGCGCGCATAGGCATCTCCCTCATGTGCAGTCGCAATTGAGAAATCTAACCGATCGTAGACAAGATAGGGAGTATCTTTCCGTGTGTCCCGGGCAACCCCGCAAGCACGGGCATTAGGACCGGTAATTCCATAGGTGTCTACCATATCCTTAGATATTGGCCCCAGCCCCTTCGCTCGCTTCTTATAAACAGCGTTATTGAACATGGCCAGCTCGATGTCGTCCATGACCTTCTCTATCGATTTGAGTGTTTTCTCAACCCGCCCTGCATAACCGGGAGGAAGATCAGCCCGCACACCACCGGGGATAATGTACATATGGTAGATTCTGCCTCCCGAAAGCTCTTCGAAGAGGTCCAGCATGTAGTCACGCATGGTGACAGTCCACTGACCTATTGTTCCCATGCCGAACGCTCCGATCTGACCACCAATCCACATAAGGTAGGAACTCAGGCGTGCCATCTCCAAGGTCAGGGTTCTCAGCCAATGAGCACGTTCGGGAACCTCAATCCCCGCCAGCTCTTCAACGCATGCCGCGAACAGATACTCATTAAAATCAGGCTCAGGTACACAGATTCGGCAGACCAGCGGAAAACACTGGATGTAACGGCGGCGCTCCATCATCTTTTCGAACCCACGGTGAAGATATCCCACATGCGTTCGGCATTCTACGACCTTGTCTCCACAGGTGACAAGCTCCAGCGACATGTTTCCGGTTATTCCCGGGTGCTGTGGTCCCTGCCAGACTTTGAGGTATTTCCCCGAGTGCAGATCATACTGACTGCTTCCATCCTTGACCGGTGGAAATTTCGGATCTGCAGCCTTCACTACTCTATGCTCTACCATGTCTCTGCCTCTCCTGGATACAGTTGTTTTTTCATATACTCGGTTGTATCATTCGTCTCTCTACCCGGTCTTGGGTAGTACGTCTGTTGTGAATACTGCTTTGTATCGAACTCACGACGCATCGGCGGTAGATTGTCCCACCCTTCAAGAGCGAAATCCTCATAGAGTCGGGGGCTTCCGGGGAAGGTGATCCCGAACATCTCATAGAGTTCCTGCTGATAGGTCGCGGCATGAGGCCAAAGGTGATGGATTGAATCCATCTGCTCACCCTCGCGATCAATATGGACTAGCACGCACACATCTTCGCCAGCCTCGTGAGAGTGCAGTAGATAGGTTAGCTGAAAGTATCCCTGTTCAATCATGTCCACAGCTGTGAAAAGCACGAGATGACGAAAGCCTGCAATCTGATTAAGCCACGTAATGAGGGGGACAGCGTGGTATTTCTCTACTGTTACGAAGAGAAGGTCCTTACGTTCCCTCGTTCCGTAAAAGCCTTCATCGTGTCCTGGAAGGGTGCAGGCAAACTGCGTGCACATCTGTTTTATTTTTTCATCCTGCATCTGCTGCTCCTTCTACCAGTTGTAATCAGGCATATCCCAATGCTTGATAATGTGCTTCTGGTTGTGTTTGTACCAGTCGAAATGCTCGGCATAGGTATTCATACCGTTACACTCTCCTGCTTTTATCATCTCCTTGAGACGGTTAAATCCAGCCAGAAGCGCTTCGGGACGTGGCATACATCCGGCGATATAGACATCAACCGGAATATAGTAATCCAGGCGGTTGACAGTATTATAGCTATCCCAGTACATCCCGCCGTTAATCGTGCAGCTTCCAAGTCCAAGGACGAATTTCGGGCCCTGCATCTGTTCATAGCTGCGAACAATTCGCTTCATGGTCTTCACTGAGGCATATCCCCCGATAACAAACACCCCAGCCTGTCTTGGTGTTGGCCGCGGTTGAATACCATAGCGGTACATGTCATAGCGTGAGGTCATCAATGGACGCAGCTCGATAGCTCCACAACCAGTTCCAAATCCGAGTATCCAGAGCGACTCGGAACGGGCCCAGTTGGCAAACCGCTCAAGAATACCCCTATAGGGGGCAACGGCCTCTGGCCTTGAATCACAGAAATACTCCTGTTCTCCGAGCCCTATATCAGCATTAGGTAATACTGTATGTGTTTGCTTCTCGCTCATCTGTTCATACTCCTGTTGGTGTTCATATACACCCTCTCTAGTACATCTGTAGTACAACAGCTGCAATGCCGATCAGCGTGGGGATTCCCAAAAAGAACCGGATCGACTGGTCAGCACGGAACCGCGGAAAAGAGGCTCCGACAACTACGGTATAAAAGTATATGAGAAATGTTTTGACGATCATGCTTAAGATATTATCCGCTCCCCCAAAAAAGAGGTTCATGAACAGCACCAGCTTTGCTCCGTTAAAAATCGCCCGGTTCGTCTGCAGCATGCCTAAGAAACTGGACTGCATCTCTGTGGGAGGACCTATAGGGATCTCCTGCGGAGCTATGACAATGCTGAAAGGGTTTCCCATACTCATTCCGAGAAACGATATCATCCCTGCTACCATAGCCAGAGGATTGGTGAAGGCTACCCACTGCAGTACGCCCCCTTGTTGGGCGGCTACAATTTCAGTGATAGATAGGCTCCCGTACTGGGAAGCAATCGATATGACCGCAAGTGCAAAAGGAACTTCGAACGCGGTCATCTGGGCCAGTCCCCTGGAGACCCCGATTGGGCTGTAAGGATGGCCACTCTGACCTGCTCCAAGTGCCATTCCAAGCTGGCCAAAGAAGATAAAATACATAACCAGCAGTAAATCTCCGGAAAAAGAAAAGTTGGAAAAGACTACTGACCCGTAGAGCACCGGTATGAACAGATAGGTTCCCAGCCCCCCGGCAAGACGGAAAACTGGGCCAAGATAGAACATTACACCGTGGTGAATACCGGTCCTGCGGAAGGTGTTCTTCATGATATCAATGTAGGGCTGCCAAACAGGCTGGCCGATACGCCCCTGTACTTTGGCTCGCACACGCGCCATGGTACCGCCTAGAAGCAGCCCGTAGTTGGTAATGACAAAGAGTGATATGAGTGTATAGAGCGCTTTTAATGCTATTTCTGTCATGGTATTCGTACCCCTCCCTGAAGAGCAAGCAGCATAATGGCGGTATAGATGAGAATGTGGAGGGCATACGTTTGCCCATTACCAGTATAGAGTCTCCTGGCCATGGATCCTGTGAGCCCGGCAGCAGATCTCAAACCGTTCCAGAATCGAGTAGCCCAGGGAGCGAGAAAACCACCGAGAGCCTCCCTGTACGGTGCAAAGAAATTGAAGGCGTAGTGAGTGGTCTCAGGGCGGTAAGGACGCTCTGCAGCATAGACAATGTTGAACTGCCTAACTTTGCGGGTATACTTTCTCTGGACAAGCAGTAACCAGGCCAGAGGTACGATAAACACTCCCATTGTTACATACATCACTGCGTTCCCGTTCCAGTATCCGAGGGTTGAAATGACTGTATATCCCTGCCAGGTAATATCACCAGGTACATAGCCAGCAACGGCATGCTGCAGCGGTTCAATGATAAGATTCGGAAACATCGAGAAGATCATAATCCCCAGAATGCCAATAACCTGCGGGATAAGGTACCATACCGGTGCCTCCCTGATACTTCTATGCTCATCCTTAAGCTGACCGAGAAAGATGGTATGAATAAGTCTGAATAGGTAGAGAAACGCGATTGCCGAGGCAAACATTGCAGCTGCCGCCTGCAGATACCAGCCCTCTTCTATCAATGCTGTATACAGCATCCACTTTGCCCCGAAACCAGTCAGTGGCGGAACACCTGAGATGGCGATGATAGCAATGAGCACGGTGAAAAAACTCAACGGCATTCTGCTGATAAGTCCACCCATCTGATACATGAGGCGCGTCTTTGTCCGGTAGATAATCCCGGCTATAGCGATAAAGATCATGCCTTTGAACAGAAGGTGAGTCACTGCTAAATAGAGACTGCCAACCCATCCCAACTGGCTCATTAAAGCAAAAGCCAGAAGCATATATCCCATTTGACCCATCGATGAGTAGGCCAAGGTATACTTGATATCTTCCTGGAACAGAGCAAAAAATGCTCCCCCTAAGGCGGTAAGCACACCTATCCAGCCCAGTACGGTTGTCAGTTCGAGCCCATATACCGGTAGTACCAGCAAAGCTGCAATACCGAAAAGCATGAACAGTCCTGCCTTGCTGAGAATGGAAGAGAGAAACGGAGAGATGTCATCATCGGCCTCAGCATATGCCCCCGGAAGCCAGATATGGAAACCGGCTGCCCCGATTTTAATGAGAAAGCCTGCAGCAAGCAGAATTGTTGCTACCCCTACTCCTGAAGCTGATACAGCTGCAGGAGTAGTACCGAATACTTGTGAAAAATCTGGAAGCAGTATGAGCCCCATCAGGATACTGTAGGCGCCACCCAGCGAGAACATGAGATAGCGGTACCCCGCCGCAGATGAGCGCTTGCCCCTGATGATCAACAGATAGGCGAGAAAGCTCATCAGCTCCCAGGAAAAGAACAGCTCCAGTCTACCGGATGTAACCAGGAGGTTTCCCAGCGAAAAGATCAGCCCGGTAGTTAGCGCGATAAGACCCTTCTGGTTGCCACTGCGTTGATAGAGGGCAACCATTTGGACTGCTGCCCCGGCAAGAAATATCCAGGCAAAAATCTGGGCAATCCCGCCTAGTACGGGAATGACCGCGTAGCTGTAAACGCCCACAGAGGCAATGGCCAGTGTCAGTTGCACCCTGAAGGGAATACGGAACAGATCGAACAGTCCTCCGATGACAAGAGCAACAAGCGGCAGCAGCAACAAAGGATTGGAGAGCTGTAGGACTGAGGCAATGAGGCCTACAGCCACGAGGAGCACAGCCATGACAAGCGGTGCTGTATGAGAGCTATTGAAAGCTATTGCTGGTGCGTTAAAAACTGCCTCATTGTTTTTGGTCTGCTTATCTGGGATCTCCTCCTGATGCTCAAGAGCTGTCATATCAAGCAGAGCACGCTTCGAAGTGATCGAGCCAGTTTGTTGCCCGATAGGATACAGATCCTCAGGAATCTCTTCAAAGTGGATATCACCAGGATCCTCAGTTCTCTTGGAGAGCAGTAGAAACCACTTAAACAGATAGCCAGCTTCCAGGAGAGTGCCTATAAGAATAACCGCAGCGATCAGATAACCACCACTTTCTGCAAGAGCGAGTACCATATACCATTTTGCCCAAAATGTAGGAAATGGCGGAAGGCCGATCAGAGCGGCCAGAAGGATCACAGTAGTCGTTAGCAATGCTACTCTGGATCGTATGGAGACTTGTTCTGTGATACCGGCCAGCCAGAACAGACCCGCCTTGCTTATCAGATGAGTTCCTACCAGCAGGAGTACTATAATCTGCAATTGTTTAGCTGGGAGTACTCCTTGCATATAGCTTACAGCGAACACAAGGAGAGCAATCTGAGCGGTCGAGGAGAGCCCGAGCATACGTTTTACATCATTCTGTCGTAATCCCATGAGACTAGAGAATATGAAGGTTACCAGCGCACTTCCGGCTGCCAGGGTACGGAGATTATCTGGGAAAAGCGGCATAATACGGGCAAAGGCAGCAAATATTCCCGTGGCCGCTGCGGCACTGATCATTGCCCCGACAGCCGGGTCAGCAGCCTGGTAGGCATCGAGCGCCCAACCATTTGCCGGGAACGGTTTCAGTTCGACTAAGAGGGCAATGCTGAGAAGGAATAACGCTAGTAGAGGGCCGCTCCCACTTAACGACTCTGTTGCGAGCATTTCATCAAGCGATAACGTTCCGGAGAATCGATAGAGAAAAATCACACCGATCAGATAGAGAGCGGAAGCAATACTGCCAGCAATGATGTACTTAAACCCGGCTTCAAAAGCAGTCTTTCGGCCGTTTGAAGCAATCAACGCATAGGTCGATATAGAGGTAATCTCAAGAAAAACAAAGATATTGAACAGGTCCCGGGTCATGATCAGCCCGTTTACTCCAATAAACAACATGAGATACAAAACCAGATCTTTGCCCCGCCAAGCTAGCTTGTCACGTCCCAATCGGTAGATCCCGCCTACAAGGGCCGTCAAGTTAACCAGTACCAAAAGCACGGCCTCAACGTATCCGACCCGAAGGGCTATAGAAAGCGGAGCTGCGAAACCGGCAGTATCGATGATGATCGGCAGGCTCCCTGGCAGCCCTGCAATACCGGCTTCGCTTAGCCATTGAACTAAGTATGTTGCCGGAAGCAGGGTCATGACAGACAGTACAATGAGTATCAGGGCTTGAGCAGCACGCCTTCCTGCCTTCTCTGCGAGAGGAAGCAGAAACGCAGCTGCGAGTGCTATTGCCAGTACATATATCGGGCTTACCATCGTAACTCCTTTAACTCGTCAATTGAGAGGGTCTTGTACATGTGATATAAGCGTACGGCATAGCTGAGCATCATAGCGGTTACGGCTACCCCAATAACGATCGCAGTCAGCACCAATGCCGAAGGTATCGGATCAACCACAGGCGGGAGTGAGCCCTTAGGCGAAAGATCGCTGTCGAAAATCGGTGCGGTACCACCGGAGATATATCCCAGTCCGACCATGATAAGATGAATGCCGGTATCGAGAATTGAAAAACTAATGATGATACGGATCAGGTGACTTCGGGTAAGAATGCCCCATAACCCGATCAGTACCAGCACAGCTCCTGTTGCAGTAATGATCTGCGTCACTGGAAGTTCCATCATGAATCCCTCCTTCGTAAGGAATTAACTACTCCAGTGAGCTCAGAACCGACTTTTAAGCCGATGAGCGAGTAGATGATTGGGATTGCACCGGCACTGAAGAGTTCTCCCAGCTTACCGGTCGGCAGAAAACGGGGATCGAGAAACCCGGCAGCGAGCCAGATACCTAGCAGCCCCACTCCGGCATATGCTGCCCCTGAGAGTGCCTCTATGCTATGGAGAATGGAAAGAGAAAGTCTCCGATCACTCTCTGCCAACAGCAGCAGTACCACTGCGGAGGCAATAACGACTCCTCCCTGAAACCCGCCCCCCGGGCTCAGATGTCCATTGATAAAGATATACACACCGAAAAGCAGCAGCAGAGGGAACAGTAACCCAGCACCGCTTTTGAGAAGCTCGGAACCGTTGCGGCGCTCTCGACGAGCCGTCTCTTTTCGGGAAAGGCTCGACTGCAGCACTACAGTGATTCCGGCTGTGGCGACGAAGAGCACGCTCACCTCTCCGAGGGTATCAAGTCCCCGATAGCTGACCACGACAGCGGTCACTACATTCGCGGCGCCAAGCTCTTCGGGACCCGTTTCAACGTACTGTTGCGCAACAGGTGACAGTTCTTCGGCATCTAAAATCCCCATGAACAGGGGGAGAAGACCCAGCGCGATTAGTATGAGAACAACAATGGCCAATAGGCGTTTAATCATAGGGTATCCCCTTTCCGGTCGCGGGATTTGCTGTGTTCACCATCGAGATGACGAATACGAGACCAGGCAAACAGGAATATAACCGTCGTTAGCGCCGAGCCAATCGCTGCTTCGGTCATAGCCACATCGGGCGCGCCTACAAGGAGAAAGAGCAGACTTCCGATGAGTGAAACGACCCCGGCAGTAATGATTGCCGAAACAATGTGCTTCATGAAAATAGCTGCGGCCGCAGACACAATCAGCAGTATTCCTAATACAAGTAGCAGAACACTCATTTGGTTTCCTCCTCTGCTTGTGCTAGGTCATCACGGTTTTCAACACCTTTGCTGCCGTTGTAATGGAGCGCTCGGGCGAGCACGTGGGATGAAAGCGGATTGGTAAACAGGACAAAGATGATCAATGCAATTGTCTTGCCCCACAGGTAGGGGTGTGCTGCAGCTATACCGATAAAAAAGAGCAGACTGCCAAGAGTCGTGGCTTTTGTTCCAGTCTGCATCCGATTGTAAGTGTCAGGCATTCGGATGATTCCAATAGAAGCGAGCAGCAAAAAAAGTGAACCGATAAGTGCGCTTACTGCACCGATTATTTCCGTATAGGCCATCTAGAGCCCCCCTTCCATATACCGGGCTGCGGCTATGACACCGAGGAAGCTGATAAGCCCGTAAACTAGCGCGATATCAATATATATAGCCCTGTCAAGCAGATGAGTGAGAAAGACGATACCTGAAAGCGAGATGACAGTCATTGCATCGAGAGCAACAATCCGGTCAGCAAGAGCAGGCCCTGAGAGAATCCGAAAAAATGAGATGACAAAAGCCATAAGCGCAATGACTCCGGCGATTGTAAAGAGTATGTCAGCCAAAGATTACCTCCAGATACCGTTCAAATTTCAAAACGATTTTTTTCGTGGCCTCATCGATATCCACTGCATCCACGTAGATCCAGTGGATAAAGAGATCCTGCCCCAGAATATCCACGGTAATTGTTCCAGGGGTGAGAGTGATCGCATTGGCAAGGAGCAAGCGTCCGAGACGGGAGGTAAGCCGTGTTTGCACCCTGACAATTCCTGGTTTGAGCGGTATGACAGGCTTGAGAACTCGGGTCGCGACATCAATATTCGACTTCACCACCTCTACAAGAAAGACAACGAGAAAAACGAGTGCAAACAGCACTCGTTTGGGAGTTATCCTCAGTTCACCGAATACTGCTGTGTCGGTTATAGGAGTAATGATCAAAATAAAGGTAATACCTATTCCCGCAAGAATCTCTTGTCCGGTAAGAGGGTGCATAAGAAGCGCCCAGATACCTGCCAACATAACTGCAGCAGATATCCTACCTGCTATGAATCTCATATGTTGCTCCCTTTGAATGGTCCGATGGATTTACAGTTCAACGTTTCAACACATCATAAAGTGTAGTTTTTATTATTGTCAACTTTTTTTTCAATAATTTTCCACTGAATTAAAACTCTTTCGGGTTCAAAGGCAGTTAACGATTGCACAAGAAAGTGTATTACTTCCTGCTATTCAAATAGATAGCGTCCCATCTCATGCAATTTCTGATGACTGCCGAGATAACAAAGTGAGTTATAAGGCTGGGTGCTGCTTGTCAGTGGGATGGAACCTTTGTGACAACTAGCGGTAGTATTCGTGTGTATATTCAAATCCAACAGCGAGCTCACGAGTGGGAACCTATGAGAAGATTGTTGGGTTTAATCGTAGCTCCTTAACATATTATCTACGTACGGCCTCAAAGTGAGTGAAAAACTCCTGAAATTATTGAAAGTAAATCCAAATTAGGATACTCTGTTAGTTAGAGATTTTTACGAAATACTACATGGTTATTCATTACTAGAGGCGCACTTAGGTCCCGGGCTTTGTCTGTTACTCATGAAAGGGGCAGACAATGCTGTTTTTTGTTGTCTTTTGTGCCTTCTGAGGTCTTGCATGATGCTGGCCTGTCCTTCGATGGATAACTGTAGATAATATACTGTACGGAATGGAGATAAACTCATATGATTAACAAGATTCAGGAACTGTTGAATGAGGAGAAATGGACAAGGGCCACGATCAGCAGTTATACAGTTTCGAACTTTGAAGAACTGGATAAGATAATCGAGGACATTGAACTTGATGATTTGATGGATGTAAAAGAGCTGTGTGATGAGCATCTGACTCATACAAAAACAAGTATCATCGCCCTCTACCTTTCTGGTGTCATATCGCTGAAAAAGCACTTTATTGATGACTCAAATTTACTTGAACTGGCCAACCTCTTTTATGACAACCGGAAATGGAAAATTGTCGAGTATTTGTGCACTAAAATCCTTTCCTTCGGTGAAAACAGAGTGGCTCTGCGTATTCTTGCCGACACCTACGACAACCAGGACCGGGAGAAAGAAAAATTTGAAGTATGGGAACGGCTAATAAAAATCGACTATGAGGAGACCGATATCCTCAAGACGCTGGCTGATCGGGCAGAACGGAATGGAGATCTGGAAAAGGCAGTTGATTACTGGAAAAAGAGTATTCATAGATTCATCAACAAACGGAATTTCAGCCAGATCAAAGAAGCCTGGAATCACCTGATCAAGCACATTCCTCATGAATATGATTACCTTCTGAACGTCAACAGCCGTGTACAAAAGGCCATTAACAAGGAGAAGGCGGCTCAACTTCTTGACGAGTTGTTCCTGTATTATAATGAACAGCAAGACTGGGACAAAGCCATCGATATTCTGAAGCTAATATTGCAGTATCAGCCCAACAACAGTGTTGCCAGAGCAAGCATTATTGCATGTTACAAGGAAAAATATAAAGACCACAGTAAACTTGAAAGCTTTATTGAGAAGTCAAACCTCAATCAGTCATACCGCGATATACAGACGGCCATCGAGGACTTTGAGAAACATATCGCCTTTGATGAAGGGACCTTTGTCTACCATAAGACATGGGGGATCGGACGCATTAAAGAATTGCGGAAAGACAACCTTGTTATTGATTTTGCGACCAAACGTGACCATACCATGGCCTTGAGTATGGCGGTTACTGCGTTGCTTGTGCTTCCGAAAAATCACATCTGGGTTATTAAAAGCGTATTCCCAAAGGATGTGCTCAAGGACAAGGTAAAGAAGGATGTTTCGTGGGCTCTCAAGACAATTATCACCAGTTTCAACAACTCGGTTACGTTGAAACGGATAAAAGCTGAACTCGTACCCTCCATTTTGACTGCAAACGAATGGCTGTCATGGAGCAGCAATGCAAAAAAGGTGCTCAAGACGGATCCGCTATTTAGCATCAATCCGGAATCAAATGATGAGTATATGGTACGTTCTACTCCCATTACCTATGATGAGAAGACCCTCAATGTATTTAAAGGCGAGAAGGATATCTACAAAAAGATCAAGGTTGTAAAAGACTTTCTTGAAAACAGTGATCCCGACTCTGACTATTTTGCCGAGATCTTTTCCTTTTTTACCGGCATTCTCAAGAGTTTCAACACCGTGAATGATGCAGTCATCACGAGTTTTCTGTTTACCAGACGCATCATTCGCCAGTATCCCTTTCTCAATGATGGGGCGGATACGCTGACGTTTAAAGAGCTCTATGATCGCATTGAAAACATTGAAGGTGTCTTCTCAAATATTAACGATTCAGAAATCAAGCGAATGTTCCTTGATGAAATCAAGCGCAATGATGAGAACTGGCCATCAGTCTATAAGCGGCTGTTTGCCTACTATCAGACAACCTATATTATCGATAGCTTGATGGCTTCCAAGCACACGGACGAGGTGATATCACTCTTTCGTGATTCCTTTGAGGCACACAAAGAAGACCCTGAGAAGTATGTCTGGCTTGTAAAAAACTTCTCAAAAGACTTTTGGATAAAGAAGGTTGGTATAACCTACGACCGATTAGTTATTTCTCTCCTGCACTTGCTCGATATCAGCTACCGAGCGATTGAGAATAAAAAAGAGGTAACCAAATATCGGAAACTGGTAAAAAATATCTCCTCTATCCTGTTTGAGGACGGAGAGCTGCTAAACTACTTGCGTGAGTGTGACCTCGATTCAGTTAAACGTCTGTATCCTCTCATTAAGGATATCGGAAACCTGGATCCTGCAATCAAGATCGAAGTAAAACATATCGTTAAAGAACGATTTCCCGATTATATCTTTCACGGTGAACGAGACCAGACTGAAGCAGCTACCGGAGGCCTCCTGGTTACCGAAGATGGTCTGCAACGAAAAGAGGAAGAACTGCGTTATATCACGGAAGTGGCTATCCCTGAAAACTCTAAAGAGATTGGCGAAGCCCGACTTCTTGGTGACCTGAAGGAAAATGCTGAGTATAAAGCTGGCAAAGAGCGCCAGGAACTGCTCAATATCAATCTCGGGAAATTAAAGGATGAGCTTTCACGGGCAACAGTCGTTGATCCCAAACAGATTGATCCCAGTAAGATTTCGTTCGGCACAAAAATCGTGTTACACAATAACAACACACAGCAGGATGAAACCTACATAATCCTCGGCCCCTGGGAATCTGATCCAGCTAACAACATCATTTCGTATCTCGCTCCATTCGGGTCAGCTCTGCTTGCAAAGCGTCCAGGTGACCACCTGGAATTTGAGATCAATGAACGGGCTTATAACTATGATGTAAAATCTGTTGAAAAATATCTGCAGTAAGGCTGCTTGTTAGCTGCCTTTACCCTGCTAAGCCCCCTCCATCATTTCTTGGAGGGGTTTTCTTTTCTGGTGTGACGACGTTTCAGCACAGCCGTTACATGCTCCACCCCTCCGACATGATAACTGACAAGCAGGATGCCGCCTGCTGCAAGGCAGATAGCTGTAGTTTTGATAATGGAGAAAAAAGTTCCCCCATCCTGCCAGTACGAGGGAATATACAGGCTGAAAAGGGCCAGAACTGCCGCATATGGTATATTCAGCAGAGCAATTTTTGAAAATTTTCGGCCCATATGCAGCATTCTAATTGGCAGAGTGTGAGTGCGTATCAGATATATCATAAAGACGAGTACACCGCAGGTAAAACTGAGAGTGTGCGCTAAAGCCAGATACGAGACGTCATAACCGTTGAATACAAAGTATAATGATATCCCTATATCCAACATCGCTACACCTGCGGTGACAGTAAGAGCGGTCTTGAAACGATGCACAGCGTACATCAACCGTTGTATGAAAGAGAAGGCAGCAGTCGAATAAAGACCGAACGAAAACATCCGCAGACTTTTTGCCGTTAACAGCGTATCCTCAATCGTGTAGGCCCCTCGCAGAAGGACGGCTGAGACGAGCTCTCTGCTCAATATGAGCAGCAGAAGCGTAGAAGGCAGCAGAAAGGTAAACAGATATTCGAATCCATTATCAGCATATTCAGCAGTCCGCTTTGCTTGTTGCGCATGAAAGCTGCTGCTCATTTTAGGAAAGTATACCGTGGCTGCGGAATTGAAAAACAGTCCAAAGGGAAGCTGCCAGAAAATGACAGCATTGCTGAAGGCCGTCACACTGCCGACATCGAGACTAGAGGCCAGGTAAAAAGTTACTTGCTGATTGATAACCAGAATGAGAGAGGCTGCGGTGACTGAGCCCCAGCTTTTTACCATTTGTTTTGTATAGGGTGATGAAACGGTACCTGCGGGAGCGATTGAATACCCAATCGCGCGTATTTTTCGCATCAGCAGGAGCATTTGAATGACTCCTCCGGTAAGCACGCCTAATGGAAAGGAGAAAGCCCCCAGGGATGAGGAAAACAGCGCTAAAGAAGCAATAACACTAACTGAATACGAAAGCGGTGCTGCAGCTGCAAGGATGAAGAGACCGTGGCTGTTAAGCAATGCGTTCATTACTGAAACGTATGAGATAAGCGCCAGGTAGAGCACAAATAAGGGAAGCAGGATACTTGCGAGGTTTATCGTGTATTCTGTCGTAAAATCACTGAGAAATACGATTATCTGTTCGCGAAATACCACAGAAAGCAGCACAAGCGGTACAAACAGGATAATCTGCACAAGAAACATTTCCCGGACAAGCTTCATTGAGCGTTCTTTTGTGGTTGCACCTTCATCATGCATTGCTCGGGTCAGAGAGGGGATAAATGCAGATGACAGAGCACCTTCGGCAAGCAGTTTTCGAAAATTATTCGGAATATTGTAGGTAAAGTTGATAACGTCGGCAGTACCGCTTGCGCCAAAGATGCTTGACAATAAACTGATTCTAACCACTCCAAGCAGGCGTGAAGCAGCTGTACACATCATAATCAGAGCAGAGTTTTTTGAGTTTTGCTGAAACTCGCCTCTATTTTCTCTCATAAGCGGCAAGATATTCGTGTTTGAACTGCAAAAAATTCCCCTGCTCGATACTTTCTCGTATACGTTGTACAAGGGTAAACAGGTAGGTAAGATTGTGTTCTGTTGCCAGCATCGAACCAAGGATCTCATTCGTCTTGAACAGATGCCGCAAATAACCGCGGGAGTAGACTCGACAGGCATGGCAGGTGCAGCCCGGTACAATGGGACCGGTATCAAATTCATGGATGACTTTTTTCAGATTAATCATACCCTGATCAGTAAAGACAGCCCCATTTCTAGCAGTACGCGTAGCAAAAACGCAATCGAACAAGTCAACGCCCTGCTCGACTGCCTCCAGGATATAGGAGGGAGTCCCGATACCCATTACGTATAGCGGTTTGTTCTCTGGAATCTGCTCACAAGTATAGGCGAGGAAGTCAGAGTACTGGCTGAAGGTCTCTCCCACTGAAAGTCCCCCTATGGCAATACCAGGTAAATCAAGTTCACTGATAAAGCGCGCACTCTCCTTGCGAAGATCTGTAAAGAAATTTCCCTGTACGATACCAAATAATTTTCCCTGGTATGTATCATCGCTGGCCTCCCACTGGTTCTTTGCCCGCAAAGCCCAGTTGTGAGTGATCTGCATGGCCTTGTTTGATTCTTCACGAGAAATATCAGGAGGTGTGCACACATCGAGGCACATCTGTATATCACTGCCGAGGATACGCTGGATATCAACAACTTTTTCGGGAGTAAGTGTATGATAGGAACCGTCAATGTGTGATCGAAAGGTGACGCCCTCCTCTTTTATCTTTCGGAAAGAAGACAGCGAAAAGATTTGGAAGCCACCACTGTCTGTGAGGATATTATGAGGCCAGGAACTGAAGGCATGCAGTCCACCATAGTGTTCGATAACTTCCATGCCCGGACGGAGATAGAGGTGATAGGTATTTCCAAGTATCATATTGTAGCCTATCTGTTCTACAGTCTCATGATGCAAGGCCTTCACCGTACCATTGGTGCCGACCGGCATGAAGGCTGGTGTTTTCACCTGTCCATGGGGAAGATTGAGAAGACCAATCCTTGCTTTGGAGGCACGATCACGCTTGTGTATGGTGAAAATTGAACTCAATTTATGTCCTTACCTTGAATAGAGCAGTAATCCCGACGATTGAGAAAACTACCACAGGCAGCCATCCACCGGCTGCTGCCGGGAGAAAGCCCTGTTTTGCAAGCAGCATCGTCAGCATTTCAGCCACATAGTATAGTAGGGAGATGATAATACATACGAGCAAACTGTACAAGAGAATATTCTTCTTGAACAAAGTCCCCAATAAGCAAGAGATCAGAACGACAATGAACGGGGTGAGGGAGAAGGCAAACCGTTCATAGTAATCTGCTTTCAGAGACCGTTCTCGTTGGCTGTCAAGCCTGCCCATGCGTTCAATGTGCTCCTTTGCCTCATTTAGCCGCATTCGTTCAATATCATAGGTAATGTCACGAAAATCACTCGGCACGAATTCATCACTCGATAGGGAAAACTCCTGCAGGGCGCTCGTTTCAACAGAGTCAGGAAGTATTTCATACCGTGTTACTTCAGTCAGGTCCCACCTGCCCTTCTGATGATTATATGTGGCTGAGCGCGCATCTATTCGGGAGGTGAGGGTTCCTTCCGCATTTCTGTAGAGGGCAACAAAACCTGTAAGCTCACGCCGTTGATCGTTATAGTACCGCGCATAATAGATATGTTGTTGGTCCGGAGAGAGCAGCACCACATTACTATTGTTGTAGGAGGTCATTCTCCCAGAAACCTGCTCGGTGATATCCTGTTTCTCGGCATAGGTATCTATGACCACATATTCCTGAAATAAAAATCCAACGAAACTGATAAGAATCCCGAACACTAAAATAACGCTGATAAACGCATAATATGATATTCCTGAGTTCAGAATACTGATCAGCTCATTGTTTGCATGCATGCCTGCCAGGCTGTAGGTGACTCCGAACAATACAGCAGGAGACAACGCATATATCATAGCTTTTGGAATATAGAGGAGCGTTATATAGCTGATATATCCCAGGGAAACATCTTCTGCAATGTACATGGATATATTGTTGAACAAATCAAGGAGGACCACAACAAGCGTGAAGAAAGCCAATGCTGCCAGTGTGTTTGCTATAATTGTTTTCAGGACGTACCAGTGAAGCTGTTTCATCGGCGTATCCTTACCAGCAGGGCTGTCAGACCAATGGCAAACAGCAATACATTTGGAAGCCACATCAACAGAAACGGCGAATATGTAGTTCTTGCTCCCAGTGTCTGTCCCCCGAAGAGCATAAACCAGTAGGCGATAGATGTTACCATTCCGATGGAAAATCCAACAAGTCTCCCGTT
Source organism: Spirochaetota bacterium (assembly GCA_051745285.1). Taxonomy (GTDB): domain Bacteria; phylum Spirochaetota; class Spirochaetia; order CAKZLE01; family CAKZLE01; genus JBNJDX01. The sequence goes on along the minus strand of JBNJDX010000009.1, from coordinate 17,663 downwards.
TTTTAACTGAATCAAGCTAAAAGGAAATGCAAAGAATACCAGGAAGAGGCAGGCGAAAGGGAGTGCGGTTTTCTTGTAAAATTCTAATAGATAATGCTGCAGGGTACGAGAGAATATCGACTGCTCTTCCATATCTAACAAACGCTGGTAGGATCCTTGAATCGATTTATCCTGTTGGAAAAAGCCCTGCTCATAGTAGTCGTGAATCAGACTGAAGCGTTGTTCATCAATTCTTTCAGCCAGGCGGACCCCTCGTGCATCTAGCTCCTGTTTCTTTTCTTGTATGTCGGAATACAAATCACGCAGACTTTTCTCATTTGGAGCTACGCTGAGCAGATTGAAGGTGATCTGATCCATAGACAAATAGTAATTCATCTGCTCGGCGGTAAAAAAATGAAACTCATCCGCTCCGGGTCCTTCAGGTTTAATACCCCTCATAGTATTCAAATCAAGAACTAAGTCCTGTTGGGAACCATCATCTGAGCGTAGGCGGGCGTTTGTACCAGCGAGTACTTGTACCTTAGAAGAAGAGGTGTCGATCACTGTCAACTCAGAAATATGCCCGTTCTCAACATCTCCAGTGATAAATATCAGATTATTAAAGCGTTCAATACTGTAGGGGCTGAGATCAAGTCCAGGATTTTCGTAGAGCAACTCTCTGTAGAGCTGTTTATACTTAATAGTTCCCATGGGAAGCAGCACATCATTGAGTATAAAAGACAGCCCGGTAAGCAGTATGCTGAACACAAGTATGGGGGTTAGGATTTGCCTGTATGAAATCCCGCTTGTACGCATTGCGAGTATCTCATTGCGGGATGCAAGATCGCCCAAGGCCATGGTTGCCCCTGTCAAGGCGGAGAAAGGAAACGTATAGGCAAGAATAATGGGGACTGAGTAGAGAAGGATCAGAAGCATGTCCACAAGGGAAACATTTTTTAGCAGAATGCTGCGAGCAACTACCAGCATCTGATTGACAAAGAAGATGAAAAAGAAAAAGAGAAAGGCAATAAAAAATGAGAGCGCATACTCACGAAAAATATATAATTTCAGCGTAGTCGCTCTCACCTTCATTACTTCGATTCCTGTTAGGAATTATTTCCCTGTCGAGCCGAATCCTCCAGCACCTCGTTCGGTATCATCAATGGTATCTACCGGCAGAAAACGGCTTTGAGCTACGGGAGAGATAATCATCTGAGCGATTCTTTCACCGTGCTGAATATGGTAGGCCTCATTACTGAGGTTGATCAGTAAAACCCGAATCTCACCACGATAATCCGCATCTATGGTACCAGGAGCATTCAGCACAGTAACCCCGTGTTTAGCAGCCAGACCCGATCTTGGACGTATCTGGGCCTCAAAACCGCTTGGAAGGGCCATGAAGAGCCCTGTTGGGACAGCAGTATAGGTGCCTGCCTCCAGGATAAGATTCTCCCGGTCAGGCAGATATGCACAAATGTCAGCTCCAGCTGAACCCACCGTTGCATAGGCAGGCAGCCGGGCACCCTCCAAGGCCTTTATCTGGATTTGAACCATCGCTGAGTGCTCCTATTTCTCATCAATTGCGTCTACATAACTCAGGTTCAAACGACCCATCCGGTCAATCTCAATAAGCTTAACCGGAATTTTCTGATTCATAGAAAGCACATCAGAAACATTCTCAACTCGCTTTTTAGAAAGTTTTGAAATATGACACAACCCTTCTTTCCCAGGTAGTATCTCGATAAACGCGCCGAAGTCCATGATGCGCTTAACTGTTCCTTCGTAGATTCTACCGACTTCGGGCTCCTCAATAATGGAAGTGATCAGTTTTTTTGCAGCCAGGGCTGACTTACTGTCCTTACCGTATATCGTAACTTTACCGTCGTTGTCTATGTTGATATTTGCCCCGGTCTGCTCTCCAATACTCTTAATATTTTTTCCACCGGGTCCAATAACCGCACCAATTTTTTCCTCATCGACTCTCATCATCTCAATTCGTGGAGCAAACTCGGAGATGTCAGTATTTGGCACGGAGATGACTTCATTCATGATGTGCAGAATATGAAGACGTCCACGTTTTGCCTGCTGCAGAGCCTTATACATAAGTTCTGAACTTACACCCGCGATTTTAATGTCCATTTGGAAAGCAGTTATACCATCTTCAGTTCCAGTTACCTTGAAATCCATGTCTCCAAGGTGATCTTCCTCTCCAAGAATGTCACTGAGAATGACTGATTTGTCATCAGAGCTGATCAGCCCCATGGCAATACCTGCAACCGGTTTGCGCATCTTGACTCCGGCAGAAAGCATAGAAAGCGTTCCACCACATACAGAAGCCATTGATGAGGAGCCATTAGACTCCAGAATTTCAGATACAACCCGGATCGTATAGGGAAAGGAATCTTTATCGGGAAGAACTGATTCGAGTGCACGTTGAGCAAGATGCCCATGACCGATTTCACGTCTGCCGGTAAACATCCTGCCGGTCTCACCTACGGAAAAAGGAGGAAAGTTGTAGTGAAGCATGAAATTGGAGAAATGCTTATCCCCGTCTATGTTATCATGCATCTGCTCATCGTAGACGGTTCCGAGGGTGGTAATGGCCAGGCTCTGTGTCTCTCCTCGTGTAAAGAGGGCACTTCCGTGTGTTCTCGGCAGCACATCTATTTCACAGGTGATTGGCCGTATTTCCTCAGGATCTCTGCCGTCGGTTCGTACGCCTTTATTCAAGATTGATTCACGTACAATTTCATACTCAAGATCATCAAAGAGGTTTTTCACTTTCTTGATGTTTGATTCATCAATGGATTCCTCGAATTTCTCTACTGCTTCACTGTATATGTTCTTAATTGCCTGGTTACGGTTCATCTTACCCTTTACAAAACAGGCTTCCTGCATTTTCGGGTAGGCAAAAGTACGTATAGGATCAATAAAACTGGTTTCCTCTTCCTTTCGGTTGATGGGCAGTTTTTCCTTGCCTGAGATTTCTGCCAGCTTCAGCTGTGCCTCGCACAACTCGCGAATAACCGGCTCAGCAGTTTCTATAGCCTTGAGCATCACCTCTTCAGAGACTTCCTGGGCACCGCCTTCAACCATGGTGATGCCGTCTTTGGTGCCAGAGACAATGATGTCCACTGTGGCGCTCTCCAACTGTTGAAAGGTCGGATTGACCACAAATTCACCGTCGCACTGCCCTATTCGCACAGCACCAACCGGCCCATTAAACGGGATGTCGGAGATGGTCACTGCAGCGGAAGCTGCTACCATTGCAACCATATCAGGCGGATTAATCTGGTCAGTCGATATAGTGGTGGGGACAATCTGTATCTCCCGTCCGAAATCCTTATCAAAGAGGGGTCTTAACGGTCGGTCAATCAATCTGCAGACAAGAACTTCTTTGTCTTTTGGTCTGCCTTCACGTTTGAGAAATCCACCGGGAATTTTACCTGCGGCATAATATTTCTCGTTATACTCAACCTGCAGGGGGACAAAGTCCATTCCTTCAGTTTCACTGCTTCCGCAGCATGCAGTAGCGAGCACTGAGCTGCCACCATATTTGGCGTATACAGCACCATTTGCCTGTTTCGCCATTCTACCTGTCTCTAGGACAAGTTCTTCATTTCCTACTTTCACACTTATTGTCTGTAACATATTCTTACCTTCATTCTTTCTTTTCGTTCTCTTCTTCTCTACCTAAATACTATTTTCTTAAATCCAATTTCTTTAACAGTTCGCGGTATGCGTCAATGTCGGTCTTTTTGAGATATTTGAGTAGACTCCGTCTGTGTCCAACCATTTTCAACAGACCTCGTCGCCCAGCATGATCTTTTTTATGAGTTTTAAAGTGATCATTTAAATCTCGAATCCGTTCAGTGATTAACGCAACCTGGACAGCGGTGGAACCAGTGTCCTTGCCGTCTTTGCCATATGTTTCGATAATTTCCTGCTTTTTTTCCTTTGTTAATGCCATACTATTTTTTCTCCTTGCATTGCTTAGTGCATTCGTTTTCGAATTTTGATTTCTTGGAGCTGATTAACTTCAGCCCGTTCGCAATTACACTCCAGAATATCATCCTCAACTTTCAGTGTACCTGACAGAAGGGAGTAACCGGAGAACAGAAACTGTGCATCATACAGACCTGGTGGCGGCAGAATCTGTCTGATACTGTTACGATCTATATTAAACGTTCTTTTCCCCATTTCATGAGGGATATTGGCTGTATCTACGGAAAAGAACCTTCCAAGCAACGTGTTTGCATCCTCGATGCGCTTATGCGCAAGCAGTTTTCTCACACGGGAACTGCTGACCCGTTTACTTCCAAACATAACGGACGGAACAATATCTATCTGTGTCTGACTACCTTCAAACCACTTCCCGATGCGCTCAGCAGTAAAGGCTGCCTTGTAGCCGCACGAAAAATTCTCTCCGACAACAACATACTCCAAGTTGCAAGCATTTGTTATCATAGTAAAGAATTCCTCACCTCGCAGTTTACTGAATTCATAAGAAAAGTCAATGAGTACCACGCAGTCGACTCTGTACTGAGATAGCAGAGAAAGCTTCTGCTGAGGGGTGATAATGTTCTGATCATATCCCCTTCTGCCGAGAACTACTTTGGGATTGTGGGTGAAGGTGAATACGTAGCGGACTGCTGTTTCGGGTCCTTCCGAAAGACGTTTCAGCAGATGTTGATGACCGAGATGAATCCCGTCAAATACGCCGATTGCCATGCGGATGGTTCCATTTTCGTCCGGTGTTTTCTCTATAAAATCCTGAAATGTTATACTTTTCACGTTCTAGTAGCCCTGTGGTACCACAAATTGATACGAAAGAAAATCAACCCTATTATTGACCTCTTTTTGTATGTTTGCAAGCCCCATGAGATTGCCGTTTTCTCGATAGATAAGGCATCGAGACTCTCCTGGTTGTGCAGAAAGCTCAATACACCACCCTGGTTGGGGTAGTTTTCCGTTCAGGATGTCTCCGGTATGTTGTTCGTCCACAGTACAGAACGAAAAGGCAGCAACTTGAGACAACAGTTCACGATCCTGTCTGAGATCAGCATTGGAAAGTTGTTCAGGCGGTTTTGCAAGGGTCAGGTCGAATGGACCGATGCGCTCCCGTCGAAGTGCAGAGACATAGGCACAAGTGTTTAACGAAGCTCCAATGTCTCTGGCAAGGGAACGAATATACGTTCCCTTCGAACACGAAATACGCAGTACAAGCTTAGGGGGATTCCACGAGACACATTCAATGTCATGAATGGTTATGGTTCTCGGCGGGATTTCAAGGTGTTCTCCGGCACGTGCAGCTTTGTACGAACGTTTACCCTGAACATGAACTGCCGAATACTGGGGCGGGATCTGCTGCTGTTCACCGATGAAATAGCTGCAACAGCTCTCGATGTCCGGTAATGCGGGGACATCTCCCTGCCCGGTTATGCGACCTTCGGGGTCTAAGGTGTCAGTTTGCGTTCCAAACGTAAATTCAGCAGTGTACACCTTGTCAAGGCCGCTGAAATAGGGGTTGAGCTTTGTAAACGGCCCGACAAGAGCGATAAGCAAGCCACTTGCAAATTTGTCTAGTGTACCTGCATGCCCGACTTTACGGCCAAACTGTCTTTTAATGCTGCCTAGCGACTGAAAGGAGGTACATCCTGGTTGCTTGTCAATAAACAGAACGCCTGCGTGATTCATGTATCTGTATCTGTATCTAGTTCATCTATGATCTGATTGACCCGAATCCCGTCACGAATGGAGGTATCTTTAACAAAATGCAGTTTAGGTGTGTTTCGCGTTTTTAGCGATTTACCTATTCTTGACTGTAGCAGGCCAGAAGCATCATTTAAAATGGAAACTGCTGTATCAAGCACCCTCTCTTCTTCGAATGTAGACAGAAAAACTTTAGCAAACGAGTAATCTTTTGCCAGCGACACCTGTGTGATAGACACAAATGTACTAAGGCGGGGGTCTTTGACAACCCCCTGTGTGATCAATGTACTGATCAGCTCGGAAATCCGAGCCTCAGTTCGTTTTATTGTTATCTCACTCATAGTGTTCTATTTGAGTTTTTTCGCAATTTCGACAATTTCGAAAACCTCAATAATATCTCCTACTTTTATATCCTGATAGTTGTCAATTCCAACGCCGCACTCGTATCCGGCCTGTACCTCTTTAGCATCATCCTTAAAACGTTTGAGCGATGTGACCTTACCAGTATACACTTCAGTATTGTCGCGAATAATGTGTGCTGGTGCATTTCGTCGTATCTTTCCTTCAAGCACATAAGAACCAGCAATGATGCCAATTTTCGGTACCTTGAATATCTCACGTACCTCGACCTTCCCGATAACGCGCTCTTCCCGGTCAGGGGTAAGCATCCCTTCCATGGCTGCTTTTATATCATCAACAACATCGTAAATGATGTTGTATTTACGGATATCGATTTTCTCTTTTTCAGCCAACTCGAGGGCCTTCGGTGTTGGGCGTACGTTAAACCCAATAACAATAGCATTTGATGCAATCGCGAGGTTAATATCATTTTCAATAATTGCACCTGCAGAGGCATGGATCACAGAAAGACGGATTTCTTCAGTGCTTAGCTTTTCAAGAGCGTTCTGCAGTGCTTCGACAGACCCATGGACATCACCCTTGATAATAACCTTGAGTTCCTGCATCGCCCCGTCCTGTATCGAATCAAACAGGTTATCGAGCGTAACTTTCTTCACATTCTGAGCTTCACCATGTCGTTCAAGCTCCTGTCGCTTGGAACCGACCTGACGGGCCTGTTTATCGCTTTCGGTACACTGAAACGGTGCTCCTGCACTGGGAATACCGGTAAAACCGAGCACTTCAACCGGGGTACCGGGTGTTGCTTCCTGGATCTTGTTCCCTTTATCGTCAAACATGGCGCGAACCTTTCCAGGATAAATGCCGGCTATGAAAGGATCTCCCACGCGAAGTGTTCCGCGCTGAACTATGACAGTCGAAACAATTCCACGGCCGTGGTCAACTTGTGACTCGATCACCCTGCCCTCTGCTCGACAATCATAATTCGTTTCAAGTTCAAGCATCTCAGCCTGCAGGAGAATCGATTCCATTAACTCGTCAATTCCAGTCTCTTGAAGTGCTGAAATCTCACAAAACAGTGTAGAACCGCCCCAATCTTCAGGAAGAAGTTCATATTCTGAAAGCTGCTGCTTCACCCTATCAATATTAGCATCGGGGAGGTCAATTTTATTTACTGCAACAATGATTGGCACTCCCGCCGCTTTGGCGTGATCAATAGCCTCCACAGTCTGCGGCATGACTCCGTCATTAGCAGCGACAACAAGAATAACAATATCGGTTACCTGCGCCCCGCGTGAACGCATAAGTGTAAACGCAGAGTGGCCAGGAGTATCAAGAAAGACAACATTACCGCTGTCGGTTTCCACCTTATACGCACCGATGTGCTGCGTAATGCCGCCAAATTCTCCATCGGCAACTTTTGTTTTCCGAATGGCATCAAGCAGCTTTGTCTTTCCATGGTCAACATGTCCCATGACAGTCACAATCGGCGGACGCTCCATTTTTGCGTGATCTTCGTGTGAATCAGTTTCTATAACGGTTTCATCGTAGAGAGAGACTATATTCACCTCGCAACCGTACTCAGCAGCGATAATACCAGCTGTTTCAGCATCTATCTGCTGATTGATGGTCACCATCATACCCATCGACATGAGTTTGGATATCAGTTCACTTGCTTTTAGATTCATCTTTTTTGCAAGCTCAGAGACGGTGATAACCTCCATGATATCGATTTTTTTGGGTACCGGATTCGCTCGTTTTACCGGCCGCTTTTTAATCTGAAAATCTCGTTCTTCCCAAGATTCTTTCTTTGACTTCTGATAGCCTTTCTTCTTTCCTTTCTGCTTGAAAACCTTTTTTGAGCTCTTCTGATTTTCTGCAGGAGGTGCTGAATCAGCTGGTGCTGGACGTCCAGAACCTGGAGAGGGTCGACTGCCACCGGTTCTTGGCGGGCGTTGTGGTGCCCCGCTACGGTTAGATGGGCCGCTAGGACGTTGTCTGTCATACCCGGAGGGACCCCGATCAGATCTAGGCGGTTGACTCCTGCGTTGGGACTGAGAAGGGGCAGGCCGCTGTGTCCGTTCACCTGCACCGGTACGATTGGTCGGTCGTTGTTGCTGTTGCTGAGGTCTTCTCGGCTGCTGGGTCGGCTGTTCCCTCTGTGGTTCTCGCTGGGCAGCAGGTTTTGACTTCGCAGCCTGATCAGCTTCCTGAGCAGGCTGTTCTTCCGCCTTGGGCGGGGCAGATGGAGCGGTTGTTGACTGAGAATCAGACTTTGTTTGTGCTGCCTCTCCCTTCTGAGAAGGGTTGCGTTTAACCACAACACGTTTCTTTTTTACTACAACCACCTTTTTCTTCTCAGACTTCTCGGCTTCCTGTTTGGCTTCATTTTCTACCTGCTCAGGCTCCTTGGGTCTGTTTGTATGTTTAATCAGAGTTGCTTTGGGTTGTTTCTTCTCGTTCTCTTCTGCCATATTACCGTCCAATAGTGTTATTCTTCTTCAATTACCTCTTCAACCTCAAAACTGAGTCCGACCCCACAATTCGGGCAGGTATCCATCTCAGTTGTAATTTCATGCCCACACTCAGGACATTCATAGGTTTCAAGGTACTCTTCCTCAGACTCTTCTTCCTCTACGATGTCAACATACTCTTCCATAATGGAATTAATATGGTCAATGTCGTCTTTCGTGATGCCCGGAATCTGCAGCAGTGTCTCCCGATCAAGGTTAACGTAATCCTCAATCAGGATAATGTTGTTCTGCTCTAAAAATGATATCAACCGAGTATCCAGGCCTGGGAGTTCAGCAATATTGGTGATTTCACCCTCGCCTTCATCATCGCTGAAGAGAGCCTCTAATTCGCGTTTGGAGTCAACGGAAATATCCATTTCTCTAAACTGCTGTTCAGTTTTAACATCAATATTCCAGTCTACAAGCCGGTTTGCAAGCCGTACATTCAGCCCCTGTTTACCGATAGCCAGAGAAAGCTGGCTCTCTTCAACCACAGCCAGCGCGGATTTCTTGGGTTCGTCTAGGATGTAAACCTGTTTGACATCGGCGGGTGAAAGAGCATTCTTTATATACACAACCGGATCGTAGTCGTATTTTAACACATCTATCTTTTCACCTTCAAGCTCCCGAACTATGGTCTGAATTCTCACCCCTTTCAGGCCCACACAGGCACCGACTGGGTCGATATCATCACGGTTGGAGTAGACTGAAAGTTTTGTTCTGTATCCAGGCTCACGGACCATTTTAACAATCTCAATGGTACGGTCATAAATCTCAGGTACTTCAAGTTCAAAAAGCTTCCCGACAAAATCAGTATGAGTACGTGAGAGCAGGATACGTAATCCAGTCCCGGTCTTTTCTACCGAACTGATCAGGCATTTTATTCGATCATTAACACGGTAAACTTCCCGTGGTGATTGGAAACGCTTGGGGAGAATCCCCTCTGTTTTTCCGAGGTCAATGAAGATATCACCATTTTTCTCTCTCTGGTAATATCCGATCACCATTTCCCCTTCTTTTCCCTTGAACTCAGAATAGAGCGTGTCCTTCTGAATTTCTCGTAATGTCTGTTTGGCTTTCTGCTTTGCACTTTGCACAGCAATGCGGTCAAACTCCTGAGGGTCTATTGTGATAAGCAGCTCGTCACCGACTTCGCACTCTTCATTCATTTTCAGGGCTTCATCAAGAGATATTTCAAGCACCTCATCTTCAACTTCTTCAACGATAGTCTTTCTAGCATAGAGGGATACATCTTCACCGTTGGGGCTGAAGGTAACAACCGCGTTTTCTGCGGTTCCAAATTTACGTTTATACGCTGCGATAAGAAAATCCTCTATGGTCTTCTGAATCAGTTCCTCAGAGATTCCCCGGTCATCAACAAGTCCTCTTATCGCATCACCTAAACCTGTGGCCATTACGTTTTATCCTCCCAGTTGTAAACGAGCTTCGCCTTCTGTATTTCTTCAAAAGGCAGCTCACGACTTTCCCGTTGTTCAGTTGCTATCATAATACTATTCTCCTTAACTTGAAAGAGTATACCCTCAAGCCAGTCCTGTTCTCTCGTAGATAGAACTTTTATTCGCTTGCCAATAAAGGCTTTAAATTCTACAACATCTTTGATATTCCGCTGGATTCCCGGAGTTGATACCTCAAGATAGACATCACGGTCATCTCTGAGAACCTCAAGACGGGGTAAAATCAAGTGGTGAACCGTTGCACAGTGGTCTATGGTAGTATTACCTGCCTTTGACTGAATGACAATTCTGATCGTCGACTTTCCGTTTTTCTCATATTCAGACACTTCGATCAGATAAAAACCGTTTGCTTCAACCACGGTTGAGAGCTGAGCATACAGCTCCATATGTTTTACTTCATTGTTTATCATAAGCACACAAAAAAGGAGTCGCGAACCCGACTCCAGAACAACATTCCTTAATCATTTAGCTATATGTATATCAATATCCTATCCAATAGTCAATCCATAGCTAAAACTAGAGCACTAATTTCTTTAGGTTCAGCACGGCTGAGGACAGACTGAGCAGCCTGCAACCTCTTGCCGGTTACGATTCTATCATCTATCAGGCATAATGCCTTCCCTTTCAGGCGCTGCAGGTGTGATTTTTTTATCTCAAACGTGTGCCCAGCTACATCACAAGTTGCTTCACGATTCCCGGAGAGGGATTGTTTTTCCTTCGGAGTGTGTTTAAGCGCATCGCACATAGCAAGAGAGTATGTTCTTGCGATATAACGACAGACTGAGTACATACGACCAACGTGATAGTCTTTTCGGGCATGATACGTATCAGGAATCGGTATGAGTAGCTGTTCTTTCATATCGTTCCCGGATTGCTTCAGGTGTTTATAGAGCAGATGACCAAGCAGAGGGATGCATCTGCTTTCTCCTGTATGGTGGTAGAGCTCTAGAAGCTCGTGAATGATTCCTTTGTAAAGAAATAGTCTCTGTGTATACGGAAGGTCACCTTCCAGGGAGCAGAAAGGACAGAAATCATCCACAGAAAACAGGGGATACCCGCACCGTTTGCATGTATAGGAGATGTACTGATCAATAGAGTGCTGCTGGATCTCCCGAAAACAGGCTAGACAAATGCTTTTATTGCCATTCCCACACAACAGACAAGTCTCTGGCATACTCCTTATAAACTATGGGTATCCCCATCAGATTCATGCTCGTTTGCAATATCTTTGAGCGCATAGAGTAATTCGAGTGCCTGAAGCGGAGTCGTTTGCTCAAGGCTCACCTCGGAAAGCCGTTGAAGCAGCTGTATAGCGACCTCCTGTTCGATAGCGTGTTGTTTCTCCTCAGCCATTTCTGCTTCATCAAACAAATTCATCTGCTGTGTAGGTTTTGTTTGTTGCTGGTAAGAACGGGCAACAGCGAGCACATCAGGAGGAACTCCTGCGAGTTCAGCAGCGTGAATACCATACGAGGAAGCGGCCACCCCTTCTCGAATTTTTTTCAGGAAGACCATCTTCCCCCCCTGTCTGGCAATGTCCAAAAAGAGTTTTTGAAGTCCGGGTACATCCTGCTGCGTGAGTTCATGGTAATGAGTTGCAAACAGGGTTTTACTACCGATGTGAAGAAGCTTTTGCATAACTGCGTAGGCGATCGACAGTCCGTCTCGGGTGCTTGTACCACGCCCTACCTCATCCATAATCACCAGGCTCTCTTTGGTGGCGTTGCGGAGAATAAATGCTGTTTCATTCATTTCAACGAGAAACGTCGACTCTCCACGTGCGAGATTATCAGCTGCCCCTACCCGGCAAAAGATTTTATCGACTGTACCGATAACTGCCGAATCGGCTGGTACATACGATCCAATATGGGCCATGAGCACGATAAGGGCAGTCTGTCTGAGAAAGGTTGATTTCCCGGACATGTTAGGCCCGGTAATGAGAGCTGTCCGTCTTAGCTCAGGCGGTATCTCAAGTGAATTTGGTACAAATGCCCCCTGTTCAAGCATCGCTTCAACAACTGGATGTCTTCCATGTTCAATTGAAATGCGATTCTCAGGCGTAAATTGGGGACAACTGTATCCGTATTTCATGGCGGCGTACGCTAATGACTGGTACACATCTATCTCAGCTGTCAGCCTGGAAAGCGCGATAATCGGTGCATGCGAGGAGGCTGCTTGTGAGAGAAGCTTTTGATATAACTGTTTCTCAAGCTGCTCGCTGCGAGTCTTTGCTTGAGCGATTGTCCGTTCAAGTTCTATCAATTTCTCTGTTGTGTAGCGTTCTCCCTGTACGAGTGTCTGTTTACGAAGAAAGGTATCGGGTACGAGCCTGGACTGAGATTTAGAAACCTCGAGAAAATGACCGATGATTTTGTTAGATTTGAGCTTGATGTTCGTAATCCCAGTCTCTTCTTTTAATTCGCGAAGGTAATCATCAAGCAGCTTGCTGCCGTCGTCCCTGGCAGTACGCAACCGGTCAAGTTCATCGCTGTAGCGGTCTTGTATGATGTTTCCCTCTTCAAAACTGCTTGGGAGCTCATCTATGAGGGCTGAATCAATGTGTTCTGATAACTGCCATAACAGATCAGCAGTTCCCTCCTGTGAAAGTCTTTCAATGTGCTGGGAAAAGAAGTCACTATGGGTAGCAAACAGCTGCAATACAGCTTTGATAGTCTGAGAAAGGGCCTGCAAGTCACGCGGGGCTGCCCTCTGAAGCAGTATACGCGAACTGATACGCTGCAGGTCCAATACGCGTTTAAACGCCTCTCTGACGGCTGTGAGAATGTCCTGTCGCTGATAAAACCGGGTTACCTGCTGCTGTCTGTCTTTGATTTGATCAACATCAGTTATCGGGTAAACAATCCAGCTGCGCAGTAAGCGTGCTCCTGCAGAGGTCTTTGTTTGCCTCAGCACGGAAAAGAGGGTGCCAGAAGCCCCCCCGTCCTGGAGGTTTCGAACCAGCTCAAGATTTTTCTGCGCAGATTCATCAATGAGTACATAATTCTGTTTGCTCAGAGGTGTCAGAGCACTGATATTGCTCAGGTGCTGGCGAGCATTTTCGGCGATGTAATTATACAAGGCTCCGGCAGCAGGCAATGCCGGATGATTATCGTCTATTCCGAACTGTTTTAGGGAAGTGCTTCCAAAGTGATTTTTCAGTGTTTCGAGAGCATCCTTTTGCGAGAAATACCAGTCGGGGTAGGTTGTTTTCATGGCACGAGTACCCTGGACAATCTGGCGGAAACTGGTATCCTCGTAGTACGCTGCTTCCGGGACAATTATCTCGGAAGGGTTAATTTTCTGGAGAATGCTTTTTAGCTCATCATACGACCCATCACTTGAGAGGTGAGTCAGATAAAAATCCCCCGTCGAGACATCACAATAGGCACAGGCGACAACATGGTCATCGGAAGAAAGACAACAGATGAAGTTATGGTTTGCCGAATCAAGAAAATCATCTTCTATTACCGTTCCAGGGGTGATGATCTGCACAACCTCTCGCCGTGCCAGTTTTTTCCCTTTATCGGGCAACTCTGTCTGTTCGCAAATCGCAATCTTCTTGCCAGCATCAATGAGTCGTTTAATGTAGCCCTTTGAAGCGTGATAGGGTATGCCGCACATAGGCACACCGTTACGGGCGGTTAATACAAGACTCAGCAGTGAAGCAGCCTCTTTGGCATCTTCAAAAAACATCTCATAAAAATCGCCCAAACGGAAAAAGACAATGGCATCCTGATGCTCATCCTTGACGGTTTTGTACTGTTGCATCATTGGAGTTTCTGCATTCATAGTACGCTCCGTCTGTTTACAGGCCTAATACAGTCTGTAAGTAATAGCAAAAACAAGGTTCAACCCATTCTCCGGTATAAAGCTGTCAAAAATTCCGTCCCCTGGCAGCGGCTTTAACGTATTATCATCATCAAATTCCATAACTTTCGTCAGATACAGCCCCAACGGAAAACCAGGGATGGTAAGTTTGATACCTGCACCGGTACTCAGATAGAAATTGTCTGAAAAGAAGTTGTTGTAGTCAAATGTATCTTTCCAATCACTCTGATATTTTGTCGCGCTGAAAAATACCTCACCGGCAAGAATGTCAGGCACTATGGGTATGGTGACATCAAATATGGTATCCCAGATATGCTCAAGATTGTAGATGGGGCCGTCAAGACCGCGAACCATGGTCATACCGTCGATGTACAACTTTTCTGACTGGGTAGCTATGGGTTGGCTTCGTAGCCCGAAACCACCATCATCATAGATGAAAAACTGCGGTAGAACTGAAGAGAATGTTGTACGTGCTGAGAACACGATATTTCTCGGGTTCAGCTCATCATCAGAGAGTTCAGCAAGGGTAAAAAACCCGGAAGCTCCGAATTTATTACGTATGTAATTTCGAGAACCACCAAGCACCCCGCCAGCATAGGTTGTACTGTTTTCGAACAGGAACCCCTGCGTGGTATTTTGTATCAAATCACGCCCATCCCATTGAAAGGACAGGTTCATGCGGTTGTTAAACTGCCAATTGTGGTAATTATCGCGAACCAGCGGATTAAAGGGACGTCCGTATAGCGTTTTATCATAATCTACTCGGGTAAGACCGACATTTGCCCCACCATTGATGCCGATACGTCCGGCATCTGTGTGAAAGGTATACCCAGTATTAAAACCTAGAGAGAGCTCCCATTCTTCATACTCCATTAAGTATTCAGAACCCACAGCAGCATTGCCATCTTCCTTGAGGGCTTTTTGATACTCTGCAAGAGTGTCAAAGGGATCGGGAACGGCTGTGCCGTCAAAATAGTCTTCCTTGTCAAAGCGCTGCGCTTCCTGGTCCATCAGAACCGATTTATTGTTTTTATGCCCTGCTGAGAAGTTAAAACCACCATTCCATCGTCTGCCTGCCAGCCAGGATTCCTCGAAAGAAAAGTCTAAAGTCTGTGAAGAGGAGGCGACGTTCATGGAGACTTCTAAATCCTGACCACGTCCGGTAAAGTTTTTATCAGTCCACGAGAGGAAACCGGAAATCGGAAAATCATCGGTGCCACCGAAGGTAGCCCCAAACTGCAGATCAATCCGGTTTGATTCCTCAACAACAAACTCAAGTACAATCAGTCCCTCCTGGCTGCCGAGAAGAACGTTATAGTCTACGTTTGATATAATTCCGGTGTTGTAGAGGTTTTGGACACTTTGAACAAAATCCTCTTTGCTGAAAATGTCTCCTTCTTCTACTGTCAGCTCACGGTAGAGTACGTAATCCTTTGTTTTTTCATTACCTCGGATAACTATATCCTCTATTCGCGCCTGATCACGTTCAGTTATCCTAAGCGTGTAGGAAATCGTTTGTTCCTGCTGGTTTCTTGATTCAACTGGCTCAATATCGTTGTAAATATACCCCTCATTCCAGTAAAGATCGGCAATCTTCGAAATATCTCTTTGAAGTTTTTCTATGTCGAGTATATCCCCCTTGGAGAGTGTCAGGCGGTTCTCGATGCGTTCATCAGTGAAAATGGTATTACCTTCAACTGTAAGTCCGCCAAAGCGCCATTGTTTCCCCTCAGTTATGTCATACGTGAGAGTGATAAGGTTCTTTGAATCGTCATCGGATTCTACAGTCTCTACTGAGTGCGAAACTTCAGCATCAACGTAACCGCGCTGTCCGTAATACTGCTTAATAGCCTGGATATCCTTCTGAATATTGTCCTCGCTGAACTCCCCCTTATTGAATAGCGATTGTTCTTTAGATTCGATCTGCCGTCGCAGAGAATTCGAAGAGTAGGATTCATTTCCGGTAAACTGAATCTCGTCAATCCTTGATTGTTTTCCCTCTGTGATTTCAAAGGTTACTACAGCCGTGTTTTCATCCTCGTTTCGCTCTATAGATCTGCCGACTGAACTGTTGGTATAACCACGTTCAAGATACTCCTGCACGATGGCTTCCCGGTCTGAGGAGATAACCGAATTCTGGAGAAACCCTCCAGCCTCTGATTGTATCAGGTCCTCAAGGTCCCCATCATCAAGAACTGAGTTCCCGTCGAAGATAACTTCTTGTATCAACGGTCGTTCAGTAACTGTGAACGTGAGGACTAATTGTTCGTTCTGCTCACCAGTTCTGTTCGCTGTGGCTGAGTAGTAGGAGAAAAATGGAAGAGAATTTATTTCATCTTTCAACTCTTCAAACAAATCCGTTGAAAACTGCCTTCCTATATAGCCATCTTTGACATCCTCAAGGGTTTCTGTATCTGCATGTTCTACCCCCTCGAAGATGATTTCTTGTATAGTGAGACCTTCAATTGAGGTGTTAGTATCCTGTGTGGACCCATTATCCTGGGCAAACGCCGGGAAAATACAGAGAATTGTGAGAATCATTATCATGGCAATAGGTTTCATTTTCATACATTATCTCCAATTAAAAGGAATAGCTCCAAGCCACTCCGATACTTATACTATCTAGCAACTGTTTAAAAGAAAAAGCTTCGGGCTGGGTAGCAATGGACAAATTATACAGGGGATTATTCCACTCATAACTTAATTCAATATCCAATCCAAGCTCGTTGGTAAAAAACAACCCGACTCCCGCATCATCGCTGACTGACAGCTGAATAATGGCCTGCAGAAACATATCATCAGTAACATACTTTCCCAGAAGTAGCGTGGTATTGTCAAGGTACCGAGCAATCGGATTGCTCGAGTAGCTCGAACTAAACTCTCCAGGAATGGTATCAAGCAGAATGTTTTGAAAGACCATTGTTCTAATCGAAAACAAGTCTAGGTTTAAAGAGTTACGGATTGAAAGCTCAAGTTCCTGAATCGGGTCAAGCTGAATCAGGCCTACCTGCTGAATAACATCGGTTGCCAGAGTTGCAAATGCGAGAGCTGCAGAGAGATTCGAACTACCCAAAATATCAGTGGGGATGATATTACGTCCGAGAATTTCTGATATTTCAGCTAAAGTCTTATCTGGTTGCGCGTAAAATGATGGAGAGAGGTTGTCTATCCGGTCATTATTCAGGGAAAGAAAAATGTCCACCTTATTGCCGTCTCGGTCAAAATCTTTCAGTTTTGCCGTCAGGGATATTCTCGGATCTACGTTGTTTTGATCAAGCTGCAGATTCAATCTACCATCAACAATGAAAAAATTCCGTTGGAAGTATATTATCTCCCCTCCCCGGATATCGACCTCGCCTGACACTGAAAACCGCTCTTGCGCGAGATTTGCAGTGATATCAATTGTCTCTTCATCTCGAATTCTGGCAACCAGGATGGGAAGATCGACAGTCGGAAAAACACCGGTTAAGTTTTTTCCGGCCGTGATGGAAAGATCAATTTGGGTAATTGCTTCGTTTTCAGTAGGAGCCGGCGCCTGAACCGGTTGCGACAGGGTCCCCCTATCGAGAAACAGATCTCCATCAATCGAAAGATCGTCGAAATATCCAGAAAGGGAGACTTCCCCGGCAAGTCCACCATAGTAGGCAAGATTAAAACCAGCAAATTCCTGCCTGACGGAGATGAGGGAACTGCGGGGAATATCGAGAGAAAGATCGATCGACTGCGGGACAATATCCTCAATGAAGAAGGAGAGCTGTGCATCTGCAAAATTATTTTGCGTTTCAACGACGAAGGGAGC
>JBNJDX010000008.1:0-47684 GCA_051745285.1 Spirochaetota bacterium | reverse complement strand
TGATAGCGAAGGAAACCCCTATCATCCTGGAGATTCAGAGTATTTTGAGAATTCTGGCCTTTATTGTGAAACCGTCGTCAAAACACAAGACAAACTTCATGTTCCCAATGCACTCAAGGATGAACATTGGAAAAACAATCCTGACGTCAAGCTCGGCATGATATCTTATCTTGGATTACCCATCATTTACCCTGATAGCACTCCCTTCGGAACTCTCTGTGTCCTTGATAATAAACCGAACGGCTACTCCCCAAAGATTGAGAAGATGATGCTTAAGTTTAGAAAACTTATACGGCCTGATCTTGAACATATTTACAAGACTCAGGTGCGCAACTCTACACAGTCGCAATTCACAGACTTCATTAAAAAGATTCAGGCACTTCGTGGTGCTGTACCGATATGCTCACACTGCAAAAGCATAAGGGATAACACTGGGGCCTGGCATTCTGTGGAAGAGATGATGGATCTGTATTCTAATGTGAAACTCAGCCATAGCCTCTGTCCGAAATGCGTAAAGCGCTTCTACCCTAATTACGATCGGGAAAGTTAAGTTATTTACAGGAAGTCGGATTAATATTCTTGTTGTAATGTATTAAAAGGATGTTCCTAAAAAGTTCCCAAGGGGCATATTAGGTGATGGGGCAGTGTTCGATCATACTGCATTTGAAGGCCTTTAAATGCAGGTTTTTAAGGTTTTGAAAATATTTTTTAGTATTTTTGGCCTCTTTCGGGCAACATTTTATAAACGTAACTTCCTTTATAGATGGAAGTTATTTTTTTGTCCTGCCCAAAGTGTTCCCAAAAGTGTTCCCAAAACGCCTGTTCACAGTATAGACACGATGCTTAACATGTGAAGAACAAATATCGATTTACACGCCGCAAAAACAGGCCCGTTCAAGTGACCTTTGCCCATCTACCGAACAAATGGCTTTCTATCGGAACACACAACATGACAGAAGCCGTTTTATGGGCTGTGAAAAAGCTGCTAGATGGCATTGGAATATCCTCACAAAAAAGAGGTCTCACATTAAAAGAGTTTGCCGATGGTTTTTACAGAGGGCCGAAGCTTTTTGACTCTTTCTGACAGGATTAATGAAGTGTTGGGATCAAGCAATTGCTTTATTTTAATGCGTAATAAGATGAAAAAGGTTTGAATTTTGTATTCATAGTGGTATAATCGTAGTTGAACTACGAAAAAGAGGTAGTAATATGATACAAGAATTCTCAATAACAAATTTTCTGTCTATACGAGACACGGTAACTCTAAGTTTTCTTCCAAAGGCTTCATATAATGCAGAGGGCACCTCCTATCATCTGATTGAAATAGACGACCAGGTTAAGCTTTTAAAGGCTGCTATCTTATATGGTGCAAATGCATCTGGAAAAAGCAATATCATCTCATCCTTAGCTTACTTTCATGAGCTGCTGACCAATAATAGAAGAAGCAAAGAAGAGCCTACTGGTCAGGTCCCATTTCTGTTTGATAAAAAAACTGTTTCTGAGCCAAGTAGATTTGAACTCATTTGTTTTATCAAGGGAATTAAATACAGTTATGCTATAGAAGTAAACAAAAACAGAATATTGAGCGAAAGAATGCATTATTATCCTCAAAAGAAGCCTGCAAAAGTTTTTGAGCGATTTCATAATGATGTTTCATTTGGACAGACTCTCGGATTAACAAAGTTTGAGAGAGAAATAATAAAGGGAAACTGTATAGATAATATTTCGCTTATTGCTTCCTTGGGCAAGGTAAACATCACAAACAAGGTCCTGGAGGATGTTTTTTTGTATGTGCAGGATACAATTCTCCCGGTTATCACTCCAAAGACAGATCTGCAGGGTTGGGCAATGGAGCAATTTGAGCATATGGATGAAAAAGAAAAGCAACTCATACTGAGTCTCCTCGATCATGCTGATTTTAATATCAAAAGCGTCAATGTCCGGTCCGAAGAGATAAAGGTGGATGATGATTTGCTTGAATTTTTGAAAAGAATGGACGCCTCGGAAAACCTCATGAGCGAGATTAAGCATAAGGGTTCTATGGAATCTAAGATTCTTGAGTTCTTTCATGAATTTAACGGAGGAGGGGGGGCTCTTGATTCTGAATCAGAGTCAAGTGGGACTCGGAGATTCTTCGGGCTCTCGCACGTACTGAAAAAACTCATTTTTTCATCCAACATTTTGGCAATAGATGAAATAGGGTCCTCTCTACACCCTGATTTGCTGTTTCATTTCTTTTTGACCTTTATCGTGAATTCAAGCAAATCGCAACTTATCTGCGCAACCCATAACCAGGTGCTTCTTAATGAACAAGCGGTACGCAGAGACATGATCTGGTTCTGTGAAAAAGACAGAGAACGTGGAGATACCGTGCTCCACCGTGGAAGTGATTACGGGATACATAAAAACAATTTGATAGGAAATTTCTATAGAATCGGAAAGCTTGGAGCAGTCCCGGAATTAGGGTCTGTGCAGTTGTTTGATGCAGATGGGGAATGTGTAAGTGAGTAGGGTAAAGAAACTTGTTGCAATTGTCGGGGAAGGGAAGACCGAGTGGCACTATTTTGACAGCATGAAAAACCATAAACGGTTTCCATTTAAAATCAAACCGGAACTGCCGTGTAATTCGAACTGGAGGGGAGTGTTAAGACGGGCCCGAAATCTTATAAAGGAACATTATGATGAAGTTTATTGCGTTCTTGATTATGATGAAATTATTTCTGACACATCGGAGTTAAGAAAATTTGAATCTGAGATAAGAAAGCTCAAAAGTAAGAAGAGTACTCAAAACATCCAGTTCATCCTCTCTATGCCGTGTATAGAATATTGGTTTCTTCTGCATTTCAAAAAGACTGTCTCAAGCAGGGAGTACGTGTCTTATTCGGAGTTGAAACCAGAACTGTTACAACATATCCCTGACTATGAAAAAACCGAGAAATACTTCAGGATGTGCGACTTCTACAAGATGATGTCAAAAGACAACAAAGAGGAACATGCCATCTCTCTTGCAAAAGAGATTAAGAAACTACGTGAGCGATCAGATTCTTTTACTTTTCCATTCACGGATGTCTATTTACTCATCGAGGAACTCGAGAAGATAGGTAAGAATTTTCGTAACAGATAGCTTTAATAGGAAAATCTGCGTAGATTTGTCTTATTCTAAAATCATCACATTCCCATATTGACAAGCTGGAAGTTTGTGGTACTATTTACGTAAGCGCTTACGTAAATAGTTTTATGATCTGAGGAGCAAAAGTGTCGATCAATATTTCAGATGTGGCTGAACATGCAGGAGTCTCAATAGCAACCGTCTCTCGTATCATCAATAATCTGCCTGGATATTCTGCCAAAACGAAAGAGCGGGTGGAGAAGGCTATTGAGGAGCTTGGGTACAAACCAAATGCGGTTGCCAGAGGCCTTGTAAGCAATAAGACAGGTACAATCGGTGTTCTGCTTCCCTGTGTCACGGGAAGATTCTCCTCCGAGCTGCTTCGAGGTATCGAACGGATTGCTCATTCGAAAGGCTACAGTGTCATCATCTGTAATACGGACATGAATGGGGAGCGAACTATGTCCTATCTGAAAACTCTCAGTGAGAAACGGGTTGAAGGGATATTGTTCATCAGTGAGTGGGTGACCAAGGAGTACGGGGATTATCTATCAAGTCTCGGAATACCGGTTGTCTTGGTTGCTACCCATTCTCCTGATTACAAGTTCCCATCCGTGCGCACAGATGATTATTCGGCTGCATATTCAACTACGAAATACTTGATCGACAAGGGGCATACCCGTATTGGTCTCATCTCCGGAGACAGAAAGGATAAAATTGCAGGTAAACCGAGAATCGACGGTTATAAGAAGGCCTTTGACGATGCGGGTCTGGACTGGGATGAATCCTTCATTGCCTACGGTGATTTCCATTTCGAGAGCGGAATCGGGGCTATGGCAACACTTGATGCAAGGAGTCTGAAGCTTTCTGCCGTATTTGCGACATCGGATGAGATGGCCCTGGGGGCAATGACCTACCTGCATAGAAGGGGGGTACGAGTACCTGAGGAACTGTCTCTGGTGGGATATGATGACACCCTTGATGCAGTGATGTCCTATCCGACGCTCACGGCCCTCCACCAGCGGATAGAGGAGATGGGTGAGTGTGCCATGGATCTTATCTGCAGAGGCGTCACAGAACCGCAAGATATTATTCTCGACCACTTTATCACCGAGAGAGACTCCGTGAAGAATCTGAGGTGATGCATGTGGATGTATTTTTTTTAGCAAGTAACGTAAGCGCTTACGTAGTTAAGGGAGGACTGAGTGATAACTGATATTGACAAGCAGCGTGAACGACTGAAACAGGTGAGCATCTCTCTGATTCTTGAGAATCAGCATTCAAGCGGTTCATTTGTTGCCAGTCCCACCTTTTCGCAGTACGGGTACTCCTGGCTGCGCGACGGAACCTATATTGCCTACAGTCTATTGTTGAATGGATATGTGCGTGAAGTACGAGCCCATATCCAATGGGTATCTGATGTGATTGCACGGCACGCCTATAAAATACAGCAGCTTCCAGCATTGCTTGCATCAAGCGATGCACGTGAGAACCAGTGGTTTCTCAGTGCCCGCTACACCTTGGAGGGCGAAGAGGATACCAGCGACTGGCCGAATTTCCAGATAGACGGGTACGGTTCCTGGCTGTGGCTGGTTGCCCAGTACTTGAAGACAACACAGGAAACACTTCCCGATGACTGGAACACATCCGTGGAGCTTATAGTCGACTATCTGGGGCTTGTCTGGAATCTGCCCAACAGCGATTGCTGGGAGGAGTTTAATGGTGAGATCCATCCGGCAACACTCGCATGTCTGGCTGGAGGGGTGAAGCACATCAAAGACTTTGTGGGTGGGCCGTATCGACACACATGTGAAGAACTCGGTAGCAATATCACTACCTTCATTCTTGAGCATATCCACGAAGACGGATATTTCCCAAAATTCATCGGCAGCGATATGATCGATGCCTCGTTAATCTGGTTGAGTGTTCCGTATGGTGTTGTAGCCCCCAATCATCCGGCAATGGTGAAAACGATTAAAAAAATTGAACAGGATATTACGTTCAAAGGAGGTGTGAAGAGATATCCGCAGGATACCTATTACGGAGGCGGACAGTGGCTGCTGTTAAGCGCCTTTCTTGGGTGGTACTACGTGCGGGTTGGAGATGCGAAACGCGCAGAAGAGCTGCTGAACTGGATTATCAGTCAGCAGGAAGATGACGGATCTCTGTCGGAGCAGATACTTGAGGAGGTCAACGATCCGTCAATGGTTAAACCTTGGGAGAAACGGTGGGGGAAAGTCGCCACCCCTCTGTTGTGGTCCCATGCGATGTTCTTGATTCTGGATAATGAATTATCCGTGTATAATACAAAAGGAGAGAAACATGAGTAGGAAAAGATTTTGGTTAACGATCATGGCCTCAGCACTGATGCTGATTGCAGTGCTGTCTCCGGTGACAGCCGCGGGAGCTTCTGAACAAAAAGCCACCGTCAGTTATTTTTCCGGCAGAGTGGAGACGGTAGAGTGGGAGGAAGAGAAGATCAGCGAGTTTGAACAACAGCATCCGGACATTGATGTGGAGTTTGAATTCCAGAAGGATGCCTCAAACGTCATGAAGGTGAAGCTGGCATCCGGAGAGGTCCCTGATCTCACCACGGTAGTGACACAGGAGTTTATTGACCAGGGCATTTTTGCCGATATTTCGGATGCACCGTTCTGGGATCGTATTCTGCCTTCTGTGAAGGATCTGTGTACAGATCTTCGAACTGGAAAGCAGTTCAAGGTTGCAACAAACCTCACGATGGGCGGACTGTTTTATAACAAGGAGCTGTTCGAATCCCTGGATCTGGATACTCCCGAGACCTGGGATGAGTTTGTGGCGAACCTTGAGGCGATCAAGAAGGCCTATCCCGAGAAGACACCGCTGTTTCTCGGCGGCAATGATTCCTGGACGCTGGGGCATCTCGTTGAATTCTGGGCCCACGGAATCGTGAAGCAGGATCTGGGCATTCCCGGATCACGAAAGGCGTTTCTTGAGAACAGTGTAGACTGGGATGAGCCGAACGGTATCATGGAAAACTTCGGCGAAGCGCTGCTAGAACTCAGAGACAAGGGGCTGATTAATGAGGATGCGATAACTGCTACGTATGACAACCAGAAAGAGGCGTTCGCCAACGGTGAAGCAGCTGTGATCAACCAGGGCATGTGGGTTGTCGGAGATATCATCAAGCTCAACCCTGATATGGCGGACAACATTGGGTTCGGCCCGTTTCCTCCGGTAGTCGACGGGTACAGACCCATGGTGCTGAGTGCAGAGGATTCGGTGTATGCGATCTCTGCTGACACCGAGGATATGGATGCGGTCATGACGTTCCTGGATTACATGTTCAGTCCCGAGGTGCAAAAGGAGTACAGTGAGATACGATCCATGCCCTCAGCATTTACCGATGTCTCATCAGACTGGGGACCGATCAAGGATGATGCGAAAGAGATCGTCGAGGAATATGTGAATATCAACTTCTCAACCGAGGCTCCGGCGGGTCTGTCTGTGGATGATACGGGTAGACTGATACAGAAACTGCTCAAGGGAGACTATGATTCAGCAGCTGAGTTTGCTGAGCGCTATCAGGAAATCTGGGATGAAGCATACTAAATAATAACGGCAGTTCTGCATTGGGGCTGCCCGATGCAGAACTGTACTGCAATCAGGATGTATATGAAGATCAAGACAACCAACTGGCACATCTACATGGCACTTCCGGGCTTTCTTCTCTTTGTACTCTTTTTCCTGTTTCCGCTGACCCGCGGTGTCTGGCTGAGCTTTACCGAATGGGATATGTTCTCGGCTCCGAGGTTTATCGGGTTCGACAATTATATACAATTCTTCTCAGATGAGCGGGCCCTGCACGATGTGCAGACGACCGTGCTCTTTGCCCTGGGAAGTGCTCCGCTGCTGAACCTCGTGGGGCTATCCCTTGCATTGCTGCTGAATCGAAATTTCAGGGGACGAAATGCTGCCCGTGCGCTGCTGTATCTTCCGGCGGTCATCAGTCCGATGATCATGGGGTCGATCTGGTATCTGCTGCTTCAGCCTAAACGAGGGCTTATGGCGGTGATGCTCCAGAATATCGGTATTGAGTCGACGGGAAATTGGATGCTCTCAGGGAATATGGCGCTGATTGTCATTGTGCTGGTGAATGTGTGGCAGTATGCCGGCATGACCATGATCATCTATCTTGCCGGGCTCCAGTCGATCCCGGAGGAGCATTACGAGGCAAGCAGCGTCGAGGGGGCAACACGTTTCCAGACTTTTCGTTATATTGTGCTGCCGCAGCTGATCCCCTCCTTGAAGATCAACATCATCACCAATATCATCGGCAGTCTGTCAGTCTTCGATGTCATCCTGGCACTCACAGGCGGTGGACCCGGGTATGATACTGAATCTCTGAGTATCTATATCATGAGAATGACCTACGGGAATAAGACGGGCTACTCGACTGCTGTTGCGATGATACTCTTTGTCATCATCCTCATACCCGTGCTCATCTCGCTGAGATTTTTCAAACGTGTGGAGGATGCGTGATGGACACAGCACAGCAGCCTAAACACATTCGAAAAAACAGCATATCTTCCTTGAAAGCCTTCATGGTAGTGATCGTCTCACTGATCGCAGCGGTGCCCTTCTACCTGCTCATTCTACTTGCTCTCAAGCATCCTCAGGGCGGGCTGGGGAGCATGGGACTGATTCCTGAATTCCATCTTCCTAACATTTTGCAGGCGTGGAAGGAGTCTGATCTGGGTATTGCGATGGTCAATAATGTGATCATGACCGTGGGGGGAGTGGCAGTTCTAGTCATCCTTGCTGCAATGGCCGGGTTCGCGATAGCTCGTGTAAGACACAAGGTGAACAGAATTATCTTCGCCATACTGCTTCTGTGCATGATGATTCCCGGAATTATCAATACGGTGCCTTTATACACGCTGCTGATCAAACTCAAGGGAATCAATACCTACTGGTCTATGATCTGTGTCATGGCGGCCAATGCGATGCCCTTCTCGGTGTTTTTATACACGGCGTTCATCCGTGCGGTCCCGACCTCTCTTGAGGAGTCTGCAATCATCGACGGGTGTTCCTACTTCTCCGCGTTCTGGAGGATAACCTTCCCCCTTATCGGTCCGGTTACCGCTTCTGTGGTCATTCTTCAGGGGCTAGGGATGTGGAACAATTATGCCCAGGCAGTATTTTTCTTGCAGGATAAGGCGCACAGAAACATCCCGCTGGCAATCTCTCTGTTCTTCCAGCAGTATGGTGCGAACTGGCCGCTCATGGCCGCAGCTGCGCTTATCGGTCTGATACCCGCGGTAGTGCTGTTTCTGCTGTTCCAGAAATATTTTGTAGAAGGCATCACCACAGGTGCCATAAAAGGATAATGGTATGAGTCATAGCACACAAAGAACGTTTTCCCTGTACCCGCTGGTTCCCAGGCTCAAACCGGGGGCTGAGAGCATACCTCTCAGGTTCGAGGCTAAGCATGCGCGGCAACTGCCGGAGTCAGTCGAGCTGTGTATCATTCACCTTGATGTGTGTCTTCAAAAAACAGGCATAGATATACCGAAAGGATCTTCCATCTTTGAGTATCACCTGAGCGTTGAAAGCCCCAATACCATAGAAGAGGGTTTTGGGTTGGGTATACAGGCTGCAGCCGGAAATATGGTAGGTGAGACTGCTATTGATGTCGGCGAGGGGCCGGTCAGATACGCCTTTGTCAGTGATTTCTCCCCAGATGACAAAAAACGAACTCCGGCTGTTACCCGGTACCTTCTCCAAAACCATATCACCCATGTGCAGTTCTATGACTGGAACTACCGTCCCGATCAGTATGCTCCAGAGTACACAGATGAGGATGAGTATGCAGATACGATGGGTAAGCTCATATCTCAGAATACTATAAAAACTCTGCTTGATAATCTGAAGTCTGCCGGCATACGCGCTCTCGGTTACGGTGCGGTGTATGCTGCGACAAGGGGGTATCTTGATACCCATGCCCGTCAGGGACTCTTTGATGTGAACGGAAACCCTTTTGATCTCATCGATACATTCTTCATCATGAATCTGGATAACAGTCAGTGGAGAGAGCATATTCTCGAGCAGTACCGGTATGCAGTTGAGGAGGTGGGTTTTGACGGCATCCATATGGATACCTACGGATACCCTAAATCAGGTTGGGGGTATGAATCAGATAAGGATGTCAAACCGAAAACATATGATCTAAAACAGCAGTTCGTATCTTTTATCAACCAATGGTCACAGCATGGAGACGTGAATATCTTCAATAACGTAGGCGGCTGGCCGGCAGACGCTACGGCTTCAGCACATCAGCATGCCTGCTATATAGAGGTGTGGCCGCCGCATACACGATATCATCACCTGAGAAGTCTTATTCAGAACGCAAAAAGACAAGGGAAGCCAGTTATTCTTGCCGCCTATCTTGAACCGTTCAGGAAACGCGATGAGGAAAACACGAAAAGCACCAGACCGGTGGAAGCTGCCAGACTGCTGACTGCCATAGCGTCTTCGCTCGGGGCAACTACGCTGCTGCTAGGGGAGGATGGTGTGGTGCTCACACAGCCCTATTATTCTGACTACAGCAGGTTGTCTGAAGAAGAGAAAGAGATCATTACTAGATATTATGATCATCAGGTACGTTTTCGGGAGCTTCTGTTTGATCCTGAAGCAGAAGATATCACTGAAAGTCATGGACTGGGGGAGAACAGGGAGTTCTCATTCCTCCCTTCAGATCCAGGTGTTTCTGTCACTCATGATGGAGAGCAAGGCAGCATCATGGCGGTTATCACGCGCTCAGAAAACAGGGTAGTGATCAATCTGATCAATCTCATAGACCAGAGCGATGATCTGTGGAACGCAGATAAAGCTGCATGCAGCACCCAAACTGAAGTCACGATCCAGATACCGAAATACAGTCACAGCATGAGAGTCTTCTGCTGCAGTGCAGATAGACACCCTGCAGCAGTCCAACACCTTCCAATTCGGGAAGTTGATGGAATTCGAGGATCATCGGTAGCGTGTACGATACACCATCTGTTCCAATGGACCACCATTTGGTGTGAATTAGGATGAACATAGCATCTTGAGGTCTGAAAGAACATTGAGTAGCCATGTATTAACGCCTGGCAGGAGTCGCAAAGCTTCTCCAAGCATGCTATCAAGGTGCTTGAGCCCAACAGAAACATGGATGCTGTAGAGAAGGCTTTCAATCCACTCAAAGACCGGCTGGATATGAGGAGGGCACTTGCCTTCTCCCAAAAGAGCCTGGACAAGTATTAACTACCAAAGTTCACAGATTTCCTTCTTTCTGGATTGTCCTGAAGTAATAACATATGAAAACTTTCCACACTTTTGACCCAGGTCAAAGTCTCACTTCCTTCAGGGTTGTACATTCACAGTACACAAAGAATCCAGGAGGAAAGATATGAGAGACATTACCTTACAATTAGAGACATTGAGTTGCCCAACCTGTGCTGCGAAGATTAACGGCGTGCTGAAGAAGACCAAAGGAGTAAAGGAAGTGGAAGTGTTATTCAACACTTCCAGGGTCAAACTCTCGTATGATCAAGCAGTCAACGATGAACGTGGGATCAGTTCAGTCATCGAGAGCCTTGGGTACGGAGTTCTGAATATTAAGCACAGGAGATCGTGATGACAGCCTTGGGAAAACAGAGACTTGTGATGACAGTGGCCATTCTGGCTGTAAGTTCCTTCATCCTGCTCAAGAGTGTTGGGTACCAGTGGTTCACCATAGTGGTGATGCTGACCTCGACACTGCTTGCCGGAATACCGATTTTCAAGAAGGCAGTCAGTGCGCTGCGCTACCGAGTCGTCGGTATTGATGCCCTTGTGACTACGGCGGTCATTGGTGCATTGATTATTGGGGAGTATTGGGAAGCGACTGCAGTGACCTTTCTTTTTCTGCTTGGGGATTACCTTGAGAGCAGGACCCTGGAGAAGACACGCTCTTCTTTGAAGAGCCTCATGGGACTTGCCCCTGACACAGCCCGAATCAGGACAGCGCAAGGAGAGAAGATCGTCTCTCCTGAACAACTGCAAGTCGGTGACATGATGATCATGAAACCGGGTGAAAGGATCGCTGCAGATGGAGTTGTCACCGGAGGCTCTGCGTATGTTGACCAGTCCACCATAACAGGGGAACCCGTTCCTGTCTTGATGGAAGCAGGCTCGTCAGTCTTCTCAGGGACAATCCTGACCTCCGGGTATCTGATTGCCAGAACTACCAAAGTGGGGGAGGACACAGCGTTTGCCAGAATCCTCGAACTCGTTGAAGAGGCCCAGGATGCAAAGGCGCCTACCCAGAAGTTCATCGAGAGATTCTCACGCTACTACACCCCTGCAATCATGATACTCTCCATACTGCTATTTGCAGTTACACAAGATGCCCATGCAGCACTGACCCTGCTGGTTATTGCCTGCCCTGGGGCACTCGTCATCTCAGTACCGGTCTCGATTGTAGCCGCGATTGGTACCAGTGCGAAAATTGGTATCCTGATTAAAGGCGGTGATGTCATGGAACGTCTTGCAAAAATCGATGCTGCAGCTTTCGACAAGACAGGGACCCTTACCGAAGGGTTCCCATCAGTTGTCAGCGTACACAGCTATGGGATTGATGAGCACAGATTGCTCATGATTGCGGGAGTCGGGGAATCATATTCAGAGCATCCGCTTGCCAGTGCAATACTTGAGCATATTCGCTCCCAGGGCATAAAAGACCTCCAGGCTCCCGAGCATGCCGAGTACCTGCAGGGAAAAGGTGGGGAGTTTACCTTCGATCTGGAGACCTATCTTATCGGGAACAGCCAGCTGTTCGAAGAGAACGGGGTAAATCTGTCTGTAGCAGAAAATGATCTGATGTATGAGGAGCAAAAGGGAAGAACTGCGGTATTAGTTGGAACAACTTCACAGGTTCTCGGTTTGATTGCTGTAGAAGATAAGCCGCATGAGAGAGCCAAAGCAGTGCTTGAAGAGCTGAAACGCATTGGAGTTAAGACAACCATGATGCTAACAGGTGACAGCACACAGACTGCTGAAGCAGTCGGTTCACGACTGGGGATCGACGCTGTGAGATCAAAGCTGCTTCCCGAAGACAAGGTGAAAGCCGTTAAAGAGCTCAAACAGACACACAGTTCAGTAGCCCTCATCGGGGATGGTATCAACGATGCTCCTGCACTGGCTGCTGCGGATGTCGGAATTGCAATCGGGGGGGCAGGCAACGATGTAGCCATGGAGACTGCCGATGTTGTTCTTCTGGGCAATAGGATATCCAGATTTCCCGACGCCTTGAAGATCAGCAGAGCAGCGGTCAGGAATATGAAGCAGAACATCTATTTTGCTGTCGGAGTCGCAGGTGTGCTGCTAGCTGGAGTACTGTTCGGAGGGGTGACCCTTTCTATCGGAATGCTGGTCCATGAACTCTCAGTACTGCTTGTTATCATGAACGCAACCCGTCTTCTCAGGTTTGCCAAAGGGTAGATATTAGCGTATTCTTACTGTATGGAGGTTGCTGTCTATGGCATGTACACATCACACCTGTTTGCACATTGTACCTGTCTTTTCTGGATTGGATGAGCAGCAGATGAATGCTGTCAACTCTATCATCCGGGAGAAGAACTTCAGTTCCGGGGAACTGTTGTTCAAGGCTGGGGAGCCGAACGGATCACTTATTGTTGTCCATACCGGACAGGTGAAGGTATACCGCTTGGACTCTGAAGGGCGGGAGCAGGTGCTCCGCATCATCTCTCCCGGCGAATTCACCGGTGAATTCGCCCTGTTCAGTGATGAGCCCGTAGAGGATTATGCCCAGGCGGTGGGGGATTGCTCGGTTTGCATGATTGGCGGGGAGAAGATGAGAGATCTAATGGAGCAGACCCCCTCCATCGCCCTGAAGATAACCCAGGAGCTCAGCAGGAGGCTTTCACACTCCGATGCAGCCCTGCACAGTATCGTGACAGGGAGTGTTGAGCAGCGCATTGCAACGTATCTGGCAAGGCTTTCTGAGAAGCAGAGAAGCGATGAGGTAAACCTTCCTGTCACCAAAGGGACCGTTGCCTCAATGCTGGGAACGAGCCAGGAGACCCTCAGCAGGAGACTAGCCATGCTGCAGGAAGAAGCTGTGATCCGGCTCGGACGGGGAAAAGCGATATCCATCCTGGATAAAGAGGCTCTTTTGGCGAAAAGTCTTCATTGACTTTATGCAGACGAATTAAGGTCCTCTGATAATCTTTTTGTTTGTGAGGCGCCTGTACATAGCCACGGGATTGTGCCGTGGAAGGGTGTCCCTAAAATGTTACCATGGTATCTCTGGAGTGATTGAGCACCATGATATAGCACTGCATTTGGAGACCATTACAGGCCAAGTTGTAAGGGATGAATGTTTTTTTAACCTCTTTCGTGGCAACATGCTTGTAGAAAACCTCTCTTTGTATTACCCCTCCTGTACCTGATTCCTGAGAAATGAAATGATCTGCTTATCCATATCCCCTGGAATGGTGTCGAAGTAGTTGCCATATAACTGATCGAAGGTGTCTCGCAAAGAATGTTCAAGCTCCATCTTCTCCTTTAGAACCCGGCTGGTGTATGTATGTGAGCGAGGCATTCTTCTTAGTGTCTGGTCTATTCTCTCATGTATGCGATGTTCTTCTGCCTCGTATTCGGGTAGAAGACGAAGCATGGCATCTATATGCTCCAGCACCGTATTTCCGATGGAATACAGTTCTTTGAGCGAGTTTCGAGCACTCTCATAGCACTTTTTTGCTATCTGTCCCTCCCGGACATACCTTCTTTCTGTCTGCATGGCAAAATATGGTATGTGTAAACCTGTCTGTAGACCTTTAAACGGCTTTCTGATGCTGACCACATAATCAGATTCACTTACTACCTCCAAATATCCCTCTAATTGGACATCATCAACATATGCAGTCACTATTCGCTCTTCTTCTGGAAATGTGTAGTGCTTCATAAAAACCTCATTGCTCCCGGGAGTTCCCTTTAGTACTCGGTGCCTGTCCAGGCATCAAGGATTGCCAGTACCCAGAGAGGTATGCATGTCGATTGGTTGGTGTTATGGCTCACAGTATCCTCCGTTTTAGCAAGTTGTTTATAGACGCCTGCAAGCAGGGGATTACCCCATAAATCAACGTCTGCTCATAGTGTACTACCTGTAGTAGACTATTATAAGTGCAAAGTGCTACATACCTGAATATTTTAGCGGTTTTTGAGAGCTCTGTTTGAGACAGCAAAGGTTGTGTGTTAGTATGGTAGAGCAGGTGGTAATCAAAAAGAGTCTTCATATAAACGATAGAGGGTTAAAAAGTCGACATATTCAGCTCTGACTGGAAAGATTCACTAGAGGGGTATAATGGCAGAAGACAATCGGCAGGGAAATGATAAACCTTTTTCACAAGAGTATCTTGAGAACGCACACAAACATACATTTGCCAATGAAGAGGAGATAAGAAGCAGTTCAGTTTGCACGTGTTTTTATTGTGGATACCAATTTGGGCTAAGGGATATTGAAGAGATAGACTGGTGGGAGGAAGCAGGCATTGATGTAAGAACATTGTCGTGCCCGATCTGTGGAATTGATGCTGTACTAGGCGATGCTTCGAGTTTTCCTATTACAGATCCTGATTTTATCAAAGCTTGTACAGAATATTGGTTTGATGGATATTCAAAAATATCCCAAAGGTTACAGGAAGTGAAGTGAGAGAGCTCTCACCCACCCGAAATAATGTAATGAAAAAAGGAAGTACATATGGGACACATGTTGGATTACCACTGTACGAATTGTGGGTTCAGTTCGAGTGCAAGGAAGGAGGAGTCTGCATTATTTACAAGCCTTCTTGTAGGGTTTGGTAGGAGCGATGACGAACTCTTAAAAGAAAAGTATCCTGATGCAGATGATGAACTCATATTTCGGGTTTCAGGCAGACAGCCTCATTATTGTACAAACTGTCAAATGCTTTTTGTGAATGAACTGGGTGAAGACCCGGTTGTTTGCCCGGAATGTAAAAGCGAGGCACACCTACATAGCTATTTCAGTCCTGAGGCACGGGGTGAAACCCAAGGGGCGACTGAAGAAAACGATGAAAATGCGTTAACTCAAGGAAAGTTCTATTGTCCAAAATGCAAGAGTATGTCTTTGACATTTTCTGCATCGGGGCTTTGGGACTAAAAGAAGGGTAGTATCATACCCGGCGATATACCATACATGGAATATGATATCGATTGCTGGTTGTTCCCCCTCTTATCTGCTTTGGTCTGATCGACCAGGCTCAGCATATACCGACCGTCGAACTCACCGTCTTTTTCAATGTGCGAAACTCGAGCGATATGTTCTTAAAAAACAGCCTCCTTGGCTACTGTCTTTGCAACTGCACGCTACCAATTATTTGTTAATATACCGTACTTTATCTCTTTTCAGGCCGCGTTTCTACCTGTGAAAAGAAACATATTCATGATAGAATATGACTGTGGGGGATAAACGAGATTGCCACGCTGGTGTATTTCAATGCAACCACGCAGTGCGAGGAATAGAAAATGATTAGTACTGTTCCAAAAATTGACCGAGACAGTATCGTTATTCCTGAAACAGTTAAGCAAACTTGGCAGGAAATCGTGGATATCATGGCGGACCTGATTCAAGTACCTGCGGGGCTCATTATGCAGCTGCAGGGGCCTGACATTAAGGTGCTGATGTCCAGTGATAGCGAAGGAAATCCCTATCATCCCGGAGACTCAGAGTATTTCGAACATTCCGGTCTATACTGTGAAACTGTCATCAAAACCCAGGATAAACTCCTTGTTCCAAATGCGCTCAAGGATGATCATTGGAAACATAATCCTGACATCAAGCTGAACATGATATCTTATCTTGGATTTCCCATAATTTATCCTGACAGTACTCCTTTCGGAACTCTCTGTGTCCTTGATAATAAAACAAATGGGTACTCCCCAAAGATTGAGAAATTGATGCTTAAGTTTAGAAAACTGATACAGTCTGATCTTGAACTTATTTACATGAATCAGGTGCTTAGCGATTCACAGTCGCGATTTACTGACTTCATCAAGGAGATACAGGCACTGCGTGGAGCTGTACCGATATGCTCAAACTGCAAAAGTATAAGGGACAGCTCTGGAGTCTGGCATTCTGTGGAAGAGATGATGGATTTGGGTTCTGATGTGAAGATCAGCCACGGCCTCTGTCCGAAATGCGCGAAGCGTCTCTACCCTAATTACAATCTGGAAAGCTGAGAGTCGGTCTAAAGCATACATGTTCTTGTGGTGACGTTCTATTACTGTGTTAGAGTTCTTTTTAGCCTCTTTCCGGTAACTGCATTCAAGTATATTTCAAAGTTACTATTTCCTATCCCAAGCATCCCCAAAAGCCCCTTTAGATAGCACAAACACCCTGGGTGTGGGGGCTTTGAAGACCTAAAAAAAGATTACACGAATAATTTGACATTGTATAATTACTTAATTAGATTAGGGATACGGATGAGGCAACTTTTAGTAGAAACAATCATTGTTCTAGAGCTTTCCTCATTGGATTTTTGAGTTTGAATTGAGCTCTGGAGGGTGCTTGATGTGATCGACCTTTCTAGAGTGTATGTATGAGACTGCATAAAAGGGTAAATGCCCAGAATATATGAGCTCTACCAGCTTATCGAAACAATTACCGAAACCTTCGAGCACGAGAGGGATGAGAGACCGAGATTGGGTGATGAAGAGTCCCCTATGGATCTGTACCTGATGCTTCACCGAAATAAACCTGTGAAGCAGAACTACTCCCACAGTGAATTCAGTTGGGAAGGATGTCTGCATACACTCGATTATGTGAATTGATATAAGCATAGGCCATTAGGGGGACAGTGGTTTATCAGAGGCGGAACAAGTATGCAGAAGGGTTTGTTATCATCCTGCTGTTCCGAAAAGAAATGCATACGATTCCAATGGGAGGAATACAATGAATTATTATATGAGCACAAAGATCAACGGAGATTTTAATGCAACCATCGAACGAGTAAAATCAGAGCTGTCGGAGGAAGGGTTCGGAGTTCTGACTGATATTGATTACAAATCAACATTAAAACAAAAACTCGGTGTTACTTTTCGCAATTACCGGATACTCGGCGCATGCAATCCACCCTTTGCGTATAAGGCTCTGCAGGCGGAGGATAAAATCGGGATTTTACTTCCCTGTAATGTGGTCGTACAGGAACTCGAACCTGACTTAATTGAAGTTGCAGCAGTAGACCCACAAGCTTCGATGCAGGTTCTGGACAATATGGAAATTGAAGCAATAGCCGGGGAGACCAAGGAAAAACTACAAAGAGTACTTGATCGCTTAACGGCCAATTAGAGGAGGTGAAAAAGATAGTACGTAACACGGAGAGTTTGAGAGTGTAGTGTTCATTATCGGGTTATTCATAACCTATTGAGTATGGCAACTACACGTTATCTTGAAAAGAAACCGTTCTCCGTGATCAGAGTCTTACAAGGTTGTGTTGCCGCCGATGGGGGTAGTACAATAATGGTATTAGTGAATTTACAAGGAGGTTGTTATGCCTGGGAAATTCATCGTCACAAAAACGCCGAAGGGGTTCTATCGCTTCAGTTTGCTTGCTTCAAATCATCAGAAGGTGCTCACCAGCCAGAATTATGCAAGCCTCAGTAACTGCAGAGCAGGGATTGAGGCTATGAAAAAGAATGCATCATCGCACATTGAGGATCTTACCCTGCAAAGGAGAGAAGAGAAGAGTTCCCCCAAGTATGAGGTCTATCTCGACAAGGCCGACCTGTTTCGCTATCGCCTGATGGCAGGCAACGGACAGAACATTGCCATTGCTGAGGAGGGCTACTCAAGCAAACAGGCTTGTATTAATGGGATCAAATCGATTGTCGCAGCTGCAGAGGGTGCAGAAGTTGATGAATCTGCTTTGAAACAATGATGCCCCAAGCGGGTTTCCTTGATTATTCTGTATAGGACGCAAGTTCCTTGTTTTACTCTCTGTGGCTGGCGGTCTATGGTATTCTAATGACCAGTATCGTGTGTGCAGCGTAGGTATCATTCTTAGATGAGTTCGTGATTTTTTTAGGTAAACATTCCCCAGCTCCATCAATTGATCGGTGCGATTCCTGAGCGGGCTTGATTTGAACAATCTGGCTTGGCGGTATACTGTGCAGAAAGCCCGCTTGCTCTAACAGGGTTGGACTGGTCGATTTTTCGCAGAGATCAGATTCCAGGCATCGTAACCCATCAAGCTAGTCATATGAAAGGAAGCTACAAAGTTATCTCAATACTTGCTCTATTCTGGTGATTGGAGCTGAAATCATCGAAGCCATCATTTCCGTATGCAATGAGTAATGTATGTTTTTCTCCCGGTACCAGGGGAGCGTCATATTTATCACCGGTATCAAGCGGAATTACAAAACTGACAGCAGTTTTACCATCCTGTTCTGATCCTTCCGCATTGGTTATATCATCACTTCCGCCAAGGGCTTCATCTGGAGTATGATTGAATGTGCCTGTACCAAAATCATCACGTATAGCCACTTCGCCGTCCTTCACATAAGCAATTATGAACTGAGCATCCTTCATAATACGTGCCGGGTCAAAACCGATAGCGAGCCAGCCGGTAGTGGGAGCTTCAAGTTCAAATCGAACAGAATCTTCCATAATTTCCCAGGAAACAGTCATGTCTTCTGCAGTTATGCTTTTCAGACCCTCCCGGACAGTGACCTCTGCCTCTTTGTTCCCAGATGCAGCAAGCGGTGAAGCCACCAACACAACCACAATACTAATCACAAACACTATTCTCTTTGTGTGCATTATCATGTTCTACCCCCTTACATTATAACAACAGTATACTGAGAGATAATAAAACCAAGTGGCATGTATTTGCTGCGTTATATGCTATTATACAGTTACTACTTGTTTTGTGCTATAATCGTGGCAGTTGTGCAAAAACTTTGGATTGCTAGATGGGCTGCCGGGTAATTCCTTAGCAGTTCTCCCCCTGGGGGATGAGCAGCCATGAGAGGTTTATATGAGATATATAGCCGCCGGATTTCTGGTTTTGTCGATATTCACCGGATGCACCACAGCACTTCCCGAAGAGACAGCGTCACTTCTTGTCCCAACAGTAGATCTTCAAAAATATGCTGGGCTCTGGTATCAGGTTGCCCGGTACCCGCATTCTTTTCAAAGCAAACCCTGTGGTGATTCGACTGCAGAGTATACGCTTCGTGAGAATGGGAAGATTTCAGTACTCAATGTCTGTTGGAAAGGGGAGTATGGGGGGGAGATAAACCAGCGTGTTCGAGCCGTGGCAAAGCCTGTTTCAGAGGCAGGCAACAGGCTTCGGGTTACCTTTTTCGGTATTTTTCCTGCCAGTTACCTGATTATTGAGTTAGATGATGAAGACTACCAGTGGGCTGCTGTAACGACACCGAAAAAGGATCTGCTGTGGATACTCAGCAGGACACCCTCGCTGGATAAATCCATGTATCAGAACATCGTTGATTCGCTAGTTGAAAAGGGTTTTGATGAATCAAAAATCGTCAAAACATCGAGACAGGAGTAGTTCATGTTTCGTACCAGTATTGAGGCGGCGAATCGAATACCCCTGTTATACAGGAGATCGTCTGGGTGAGCAGAGGTATGGCATTTCCCTGGGAAAGGCTGTTATTCTAAAGCATTCAAAATGCCCTGATAGGCAACGTAGATTCCGGTTTCGTCTAAGGCTTCCTCTTCATTATTCACTGTTACCGAAACTGTGTAGCTTGTTCCCTCTTGACTGATGAGAAACGTGTTAAGGCTCAATACGCCTGGTTCTGAACCGCCCTTGTAGGCAACTCGCTTCCATGACGATTTTGCTGCAAGACCAGCATTAATAGTCATCAGCCGGTAGGGTTGGACTCTTTCTAAGAGGTCGGCAAGCTGTTCAGCAGTCATAAACCATTCAATATCCGCTGCCACTGGATCCCCAGTAAAGAGTTCTGCGCCTGGCAAGGAACGCTTGGAGAGGCTCTCGAGAACACTTCTCTTTTCAGAATCAGACCCCTTACGGTAGATATTCAGCAGATCTTTGTTATCAGGATTTTTCAGCTTAAAGGCTTCAGCTGTAGTCAGAAGCAGCGTGTCCTTTGGAAAATGGGATTCTATCTGATTTCGCCCGATAAGTGATATCAAAGCGTCAGTTGCTGTATTGTCGCTTATGGAGATCATGAGGGTTGCGAGGGTCTCAATGGTTAGGCTGCTATAATCAGGCCAGTCCTGTAGAATACCGGTTGGCAGGCTTTTCCATTCAGGTTGTAGCTCTACAGGCTGGTCCCAGAATAATTTATCCTCATCTATAGTATCCTCTAACGCCGCAAGCACGGCTAGCTTGAAAGAAGAAGCAACTGCCAGTGGTTCTTTTGCATTTCGTGCTAGTATAGTCTTACCATTACGACGAATGAGAACTGCTGACTTATTTCCCAAGTCTGTTATCTTCTCAACAGCCTGTTCAATTGATACGCCAGCAGGTGTGATTGCAGTGAATTGTAAACCGGCTATCTTGCCATGCCTGTCCAAGACGATATGGACAGTTGCAGTACCCTTCTCGAATATAAGCGTGTATGGATTTTTTTCGCCTTCAACCCTGATGAAAGAGCCCACCTGCGAGATAATTTGATTGTTTATCTGATTGAGCTGATTCGTGGAGACAGCATTGCTAAATTGGTCGGTATAGGAGAGTGCTTCGGGACCTAATTCAAATAGTTCGGTAAGCGCCTCTGTCTCATCTGTACTTTGGGAATACCCTGGCAAAGCAGTGATCAGGAGGACGAGAAGGCCTGCAAGTATCATCTTTGTTCGTATCATTGTTTTCTCCTATAAAAAGTAAACTCTCTGAGCTGTAAAAAGCTTATAAATTTCTTATTTCTTACTGCCCACCGTGCATTATAGCAGGATTAAACTCCTACTGCTTAGTAAGTATATACTGTTGTTGCAAACTTCCTAGATGTTAGACCGATACTGTTTCCCGTTCCCTTATGCTTTTTCATATCCTGATATCTCATCATGATACATTAGGCTCCTGTCCGGTCTCTTTGGGCCAATAGTAATGACGAACTGCAACCCGCCTGACAGTAACTGGTTATCATCACTATAGTATATGTTCTTCACCGCTTCTTACAGGCGAACAAGTGTATTCATTTTTGATATACTGGATTTGCGGGCCCCAAAACGCAGGTGAGATGAGTCAAAAAACTTGGACTGTAGTGCTTCGGCCAGCATCCCCTAAAAACTCAGGTTTATATATTACTGTAAGTTGTGTAGCAGGGCAACA
Organism: Spirochaetota bacterium; assembly: GCA_051745285.1. Taxonomy (GTDB): domain Bacteria; phylum Spirochaetota; class Spirochaetia; order CAKZLE01; family CAKZLE01; genus JBNJDX01. The sequence continues at coordinate 26,216 of JBNJDX010000008.1, read as the reverse complement.
GACATACTATCCAACTTACATGGAACCCCATACATGAGGTGGATTGTTCTTCAAAGTCTCAGGTTCCTTTTGCTGTATTCCACCTTGAATATATCATTTATATGCATCAAACAAAGGCAGCCTACGTTTCTCCTCTACCTGGATATTTCTTCTTTTCTGTTACATGTGTGGTACAATCAAAACAGAGTTTGAGGATGCAGGGGATGCATACGCTCACAGGAAGTTGTATAACCGGATCATACCTGGAAAGCTCTCGATCTGCTCTTGCTTGGTCATATGGGTTGTGAATCTGGCACGAGAAAAAACTATTGGAGGGCATCAGCGCAAGATGAAAAAGGGTGTGGAGAAAGCGTTCTATGATGTACTAGTTGTTGGTGGGGGAATGGCAGGATTGACTGCTGCTGCCTTTTGCGCCAGGGCAGGACTTTCTGTGCTGGTGTTAGAAAAGGAGGTCACCGTAGGAGGGCATGTTAATTCCTTTGAGCGGGGCGGGTTTGTTTTTGATCAGGGTATACGATCGATTGAAAACTCAGGAATCATCTTTCCGATGCTCAAACAGCTTGGCATTACCATTGAGTTTGTGAAAAGCGAAGTATCACTGGGAATTACCGAACACATGGTAGATGTGAATGAACCAGAAAAATTGGAAGAGTATGAGAGACTTCTGAGTACTCTGTTTCCTGAAAATAGGCAAGATATCAGTTCTATTATACAGGAAATCAAGAAAATTATGGGGTATATGGATGTTCTGTATGGAATAGACAACCCTCTGCTTCTCGACAGCTATAAAAACCCACGGTATCTGATAACCACGTTACTGCCGTGGTTGGTGGAATATCTTCGGTATGCCCCGAAAATTGCAAAGCTCTCTATGCCTGTGAATGCCTTTCTGGGCCGGTTTACGAAAAACCAGGCATTGATTGACATTATTGCTCAGCACTTTTTTAAAGAAACTCCTACATTTTTTGCCTTGAGTTATTTCAGCCTCTATCTAGACTATCACTACCCCTTAGGCGGTACTGCTAAACTTCCTGAGGCCATGGAACGGTACATTACGGATGCGAAGGGCACAGTTCAAACCGGAGTAACCGTACGCCAGATTGATCCTGAAGGTCGCAGGATAACGGATGAACAAGGGAATTCCTACCAGTATGAACAGCTAATCTGGGCAGCTGATATGAAGAGTCTGTATGAATATGTTGACTCCGAGGCAATATCAGATGGTAGGCTCAAAGAGACTCTTATTGCTCGAAAAAGTGAGCTTTCCTCTCTGCATGGGGGGGACTCTATCTTTACTCTCTACCTCTGTGTTGATCTACCGCCTTCCTATTTTAAAGAGCGGTCAAACGCGCATCTGTTCTATACACCCAAACTGGCAGGATTGTCCTGCCTCTCCGGTAAAGATGTGGATAGCATGCTCGCAGAAGGTAACAAGCAGGAAGTAAAGGAGTGGTTGTCCCAGTTTTTCTCTTATACCACATATGAGATATCGTTTCCCGTTTTGCGTGATGAGACCCTGGCCCCACGAGGGAAGACCGGTCTGGTAATCAGCACGTTGTTTGATTATCCGATAGCTCGTCATGCACATGAATCTGCATGGTATGAGGAGTTCAAGACCTACTGTGAGGACTGTATGATTACTGTTCTGACTGCCTCGCTTTATCCTGAGATGGAATCCAAGATCATCGAGCGGTTTTCTTCCACGCCTCTGACTATGGAACGGTTCACCGGGAACAGTGAAGGAGCTATCACCGGATGGGCTTTTACCAATCCTTATATGCCGGCGGAAAAACGCATGCGAAAGATTGCAAAGGCGGTAGAGACTCCGATTCCGGGTGTGTCCCAGGCAGGCCAGTGGGTTTTCAGTCCTTCAGGACTGCCCATATCTGTTCTTACTGGCAAGCTGGCTGCTGATAGGGCAACTAAAGCCATTCGCTGACAGATAGGGAAACTCTTGATAAGAAAACGCGGCCATCACCGAGCTGTTGTCGATGATAGCCTTCGGTGCGATAAACCCTCAAATATGGTGACGGTTAATTCTTTGGGCTTAGATCTATACGTGTCTAGCCACAACAAAGGCAACTGCTGCAACACCTGCAACTACACTGTAGTAGGTTACAAACCAAGCTAATTTGCTCATGACGTTACTCTCCTGAAATAAAATTGTATGCATGCATAATATATAATAATTTATCTAATATTAATCAAGTGGATATCACAAAAAAATGTAAAGAATATTTGTGATATGATAAAAATATAGGGAAAATATTACTGTAATAAACTAAATCGTGATCTTTTATTGTCGCCGGTGGATGTCTTTCACGGACCTGGTGTACATATGTACTTTGAATTTTACCTGGTTATTGTGAGTTCTGGTCTTCTTTGCTGTTTGCCGGGTAACTAGCAGTTTCGTAGAGAAAATATTTATTGACATCGGCATAATAACCGAATAGAATACATAGTACTCATCAGATGAGTAGAAATGATAAGTGCGCTTTTTCACCCTCACAGGTGGTTAGCTGTTCAAGCTGTTTGTGAAAGTGCAGAAAATAATTAATAGGAGAGTAGGGGCATGGAACGATTACAGACATTGATTAAGAATGGGTTGGTGTATTATAAGGGAGAATTTGTCAAATCAAATATTGGCGTGGTAGATGGTAAGATAGCACTCATTGCTGAGTTGAACCACAAACTGCCAGAGGCTGATAAGGTGATTGATGCAGAAGGGATGCATGTTCTACCGGGTGGGCTTGACACCCATGTGCATGTTAGAGAACCAGGTTTTGAACATAAGGAAGACTGGATTACCGCCTCAAAAGCTGCCGCTGCCGGAGGGGTGACTCTCATTGTGGACATGCCAAATCTTAAGCCCTCTACTAACAATCTTGAACGCATAAAAGACTTGAAAAAAATAGCTGGAAAAAAGTCCTTTGTTGACTTCAATCATTGGGCAGGACCTCCTAAGAATCTTGATGAAACCAAAGAGATGCTTGCTGAAGAAATAATGGGTATTAAAGTTTTTATGATGAAGGATACAGAGCGCAGCTATCCCCATATGCCTGAGCTTGGAATATTGAATGATGGGCATCTGTATGAAATTTTTCAGGAGTGTGCCAAGCACGATGCAAAACTGGCAGTCCATCCACACAACCAGGAACTGCATGATTGGTTTTCGAAACACTACTACAGAGATAAGGGCTTGACTGAGCCGAAGGATTACATCCAGTCATTTCGATATGCTGACTCGCTTGTTTACGATACTGCAATAGGAACAATGCTGATGATGGCACGTTCCAGTGGTGCGAATCTTCATGTACTGCACACCAACACATATCTCTCAACACATATGGTCAGGTGGGCGTACAACAGCGGAGTACGGGTAACCTCAGAGTTGAATACCCCCCACTTCTTTATCACCTATGAAGACGTTTTGAAGCGTGGCCCCTATGTGCTCGGCACCTGGACTCCTCCAAAGGACCAGCAGGCTCTGTGGGACGCCATCAATGACGATAGTTACCCCGGACTGATCGGTTCCGATCATGCTCCCCACCATATTGATGAGAAAGAGATAGGGTGGACAGATATGTGGAAGGCTGCAGGTGGAGCTCCGTATGTTCAAGATACCTTACCCCTCTTTCTCAATGCCGTTAATGAGGGTAAAGTCACATTAAGTAGAGTGGTGGAAATTACGAGTGAACGTCCAGCCAAGGAATTTGGATTCTATCCGCGCAAAGGTGTGATCAGAGTAGGGGCTGATGCAGATTTTGCAATTGTCGATATGAACAAGGAAAAAGTTTTGACAAAAGATGAAGGGTATTCCAAATGTGGTTACAGCCCCTTTGAAGGGTGGAAAGTCAAAGGATTCCCTGTGTACACATTGGTTCGAGGAAACGTTGTGATGGACCATGGCCAGATTACTGGCGAACAGGGGTATGGAGAGTTTGTCCCTATTCGAAAATAACAGATATTGACCTCATCTGCTGCAAGGGGCTTAACCCCTGCAGCAGATGAGGCTTTGCTCGGCTCATTTCCATAAGTCCAGCAGATAAATCCAAAATCAAGTACTTGTCAGTCAGGCACACTTTACCGGTAGATTGTCTTAGAGGTGTATGACGTAATAGCGTTAAGTTAGTCTGAAGGGCGAAGATATTTATATATATTCTTTTAGGGGTATGGTAGAATAGGCACTTGCTGTGTAATATAATGGACTAGTGGCCTTTTTGGTGCGGTAAAGAGCTGAAAGGCCCTCTGGTACAGTGGTGAGAAGGATGGTTGTTATTATCTTTTCCCGCTAGTTGCCTTTTGTGCGTACTCACTTGGGATACGGGGTATTGTGCCAATACCTTTTCTGCAGAGCTAAACGAAGCTTTACCGCATTCGTTTGTCGGTTTCTGCTGATGATGTAGTGAGTGATGTGGAATATATGATGCGGGGTTGTGTATGGAAATGAGTTTATTTGACAGAGAATTACTGCTGCTAGATATCATTAAGGAATCCGAAGAGCCTGTTGGGTCGGGTTATCTGGTGGCAATGCTTGAAGACAGGGGTGTAAACATCAGTCAGGCGACCGTTGGGCGCCTGTTGTATAACCTGGAACGCTATGGGTATGTGGAAAAGCTTCAGAACAAGGGCAGGGTAATAACTGCAGAAGGCGATAAAGCTATTAATGAAGCTCTTACAGCGAAAGAGATAAATGCGCATAAACAGCGGTTAGATGAACTGCTTAATAGCAAGGTCCTCAATAATTTTCTCATGATCCTTGAAGCTCGAAAGGCTATCGAGCGCGCCACCGTGCGCCTGGCAGCCGAACATGTAACTGATGAAGAACTGCACCATATCGAGAAATTACTGGAAAAAAAAGAAGAGTATTATAAAAAGAAGATAAAAAACAGTTCCGTTGATGTGGAGTTTCATTCAGCAATCGCTAAGGCTTCAAGGAATGAGGTGCTCGAGATGCTATACCATATTATCAGCAGAATGGGGCAACAATCGGACCTGTTTGAGGATATGCGGAACAAGGCCGGAGGCGCCTATATCACTTCTCATAGTGATATAGTGGATGCTCTTAAAGCCCATGATCCTGATAAAGCGGAACAGAGCCTTATTAGTCACATAGAGCTGCTAAAGAAGGATGTGTTAAAATACTGGGATGCGTATAATCCGGAATAAGTAATATACCAGGGAAACGGTTGTCTGCTTCTCTCCGGGTTTTTACACTCCCTCTTTATTGGTGGGTAACTGTTTAAGCCTTTTTACCCCGGGTATCAGGGCGATGGGAGGGTTGCATGGAGAACGAGAGTGAACTGGTTGTTATTGCAGACAACATAGTTGCAGGCAAGGGTGATCTCCTTGGTGAAAATGGTCTAGCTGTATCGATCGATATTGACGGTAGAAAATACCTGTTTGATACCGGCCATGGGCGCACGCTGCTTCACAATGCCGCTATGCTGCATGTGCCTCTATATAATCTTGATGGAGTCATTGTAAGCCATGGGCATTGGGATCATACCGGCGGGCTTCCCGAAGTTCTGAAGTGGTATGATTCTCTCGCTGTCTACGCTCATCCTCTGCTGTTCAATACACGATATCGCGTAAATTCTAACGGGGAAAAAGTATACGGAGGGATTCCATACACCGACGGGTTTTTGGCAGCTAGGGGGGCTTCTTTCCTGTTTACCGACAACGTACGCAAGATTGACAAAGGCTTCTATCTTACTGGCGAGATACCCAGAAAGCATGCATTCGAGGTAGCCGACCTTGAAAATCGTTTTATTGAGATAGACGGGAAAGTTGTAGAAGATATCATATTAGATGAACAAGCTGCAGTGATTACTACAGAACTCGGGCTGATTATCATTTCGGGTTGCAGCCATGCAGGGCTGATAAATAGTATAGACTATGCCGTGTCCATTACTGGTTGCCAAACAGTCTATTGCGTTATTGGGGGTACCCACCTGGGATTTGCCGAGCAGAAGCAAATCAGTTCTACCATTGAGCGTCTACACGATTACGACATACAGCGACTGATTGTTGGTCATTGCACAGGGGTTCAAGTCGCTGCTCAGCTGAAAAATGCATTTCCAGACTCATTTGAATTTTGTCATGTCGGTAAGCGGGTTCGCTTTCGTGTGGATGATCCAATGTAAGTGCATCTTTCTATGTTCTTAGGAGGGTGGATGCAAACTGTGTGAGCTGTACAAAACGTGTTACGGGGTGCAACAAGTTGAGGGATAAGGTGGAGAAGAAGCACAGCAAACTTGCTATAAGGCTTTTGGGGCGTGACGGGGAAGTAGTACAGGACTCAGTGGCTCAATCCATGACAATTATAGGCAGCCTGCTTGCCCTCGGGGTTACCGTCATTAGCCCGTTGTTGCAGGATCTATCAGAGATTTTTTCTGTTTCAGCTGCTCAAATAGGGCTGATGATTACATCATTTACAGCACCGCAAATTATTTTGATACCCATTGTCGGGGTTATGGCCGATATGATTGGTCGTAAATGGTTATTAGTCAGTGGATTGCTGGTTTTTGGCCTTGGAGGTGCAGCTGTTGGGCTGACGACTTCGTTTGAAGTTGCCCTTCTGCTTCGTGCTGTGCAGGGAGTTGGGTTTGCAGCTGCCATGCCCCTTACCATAACGGTTATTGGAGATCATTTTTCGGGGAACAGAGAAGCGACTGCCCAGGGGTTGCGGACTGGGGGGCTGTTTTTAGCAAATATGGTCTCTCCGATAATTGGTGCATTTTTAATGGGTATTGCCTGGCAGTTACCTTTTTTTCTGTTCGCCGCTTCTATTCCGGTTGGAATTTGGGTTTGGATAATTCTTCCTTCAGAACCGAAAAAGACAGCAATAAAATTCCGAGACTATATGAATTCATTAGTATTACTAATCCGCAAGCCTCATATGCTTATCATATATGTAACGTTCATTTTACGGTTTGTTGTGTTCTTTGGTTTTCTTACATACTTGTCGTTCTTTGGAAAGCAGAATTTGCAGATGACAACTGTGGCTGTGGGGATGATGGCTGCTATCAAGGCAGTCATGTCGTTTCTGAGTTCCCTGCAGGCCGGGCGCTTTACAAGCAAAATGCACACGGTGTTGGCAGCGGTGGCGGCATTTACCATTTCAGGTATTGGTCTGATCCTTACCGGGGCTCTTCCGAGTGTCACTACTTTGATTATCGGTTCGGTGTGTCTGGGCATCGGAGATGGTGTGGTAGCCCCGATTCATAAATCGCTGATCACGAATTTAGCACATTCACAGGTTCGGGGGGGAGCAATATCATTGTCAAGCTCCATGTCCAGCACAGGAAAAGCTCTAGCCCCTCTCATAACGGCCGGGATACTGGCTCTTTCCTGTCTTTGTACGGTGTATATGGTGCTGGGACTAATTTCAGTAGCTGCCGCACTTCTCCTCCTCCCGGTCTGGCGCATGACACGGGATGTTCCGGCTCTTCGCTGATGAATTTAGCTGCGATGTTCTGATTGATCCAAGCAACTCCCTGAATGAATAGGAAACATTTTTTTGTTCTCGTCCCTAGGTTCCCCGGTGTAGTCCAGTTGAGGTTGGCTGGTCATAGGGGGTTGAAATGCCAACTCGTCCGAACTTACCAATTTCTACATGTGTGGATACCCACCGCCACCGTGGAGCGTTTTTTTTGTTGACAGCTGAAGAATACGCTACTACAATAAATAAATACTCATCAGATGAGTAGCGATGCAAATATACCTGCTTGTTCCCGCAATTGTTGCTGGTTCAGGCATGCATGTCCGTGTTACGGATGAATGGCACATGAGGATGATTAGGAGTCAGTACATGGTTAATATGAGCATAACCGCCGGAGGCTTAAAATTAAAAAACCCCCTTATTTTAGCTTCTGCGGGGTATACTTCTTCAGTCGGTGGATTCAAGGGACAAATCCCTTTTGGCTATGGGGCGGTTATTAGCAAAACCGTTACCTCTACACCTCTAGACGGAGCACCAAAGCCTACGGTGTTCTGGTATGATAAAGATGAAAAACAGCTTTTAAGCGGGGTTGAGGGTTTGAAAAATCCCGGAATTGACAAAATGGTGGAAATCATCAGCGAGGTTAAAGATTTGGCTGATGAACACGATTGTAAGATCATCGGAAGCTGTACCGGCAACACCACTGATGAAGTCATCCGTCTTGCTAATCAGCTTCACGAGGCCGGGGCTGCCGCTATAGAGCTGAATATTGTCTGCCCAAATACCGGTGACCATCTCGGACCGGAGTACTCAACCATTGGGAAGTGGTGGTCCTACGAAGTTGAGCGGACTGTCAAATTGATCAAAGAGGTGAAGCAGAATGTTCCATGCCCCATCTGGGCGAAGCTTCCTCTTGAAAAGCTAGTTGATAAAGCCTTTCTTGAAACCATCGACAACAATGTTCCACCTGATGCGTACAGTTTCGTAGGGGGGCGCCTCCCCAATTTGAAAATTGATATAACGACTGGGAAACCGATATTGCCCGGCAACTTGTGGGTGATGATCGATAAAAAGGTTCCGATTTCCCCGATGGTAACCGGAACAGTGAAGCCGAGCACGATTTTGCACACTGCATACTTAAGTAAAATGACTAAGACTGACCTCGTCTGTGCAGGAGACCTGCAAAAGGGAGAGGACATACTCGAAGCCATCATGGCAGGTGCCTCGGCAACCCAGATCTGTAAAGTCGTGTACAGAAATAAGCGTTCTGTCTCACGCATATTGGACGAGTTTGAGAAGCTCCTTGGAGAGCAGGAATACTCAGACTTGCATGAATTGAAGGGAAAAACTCTTGCCTATCTGCCTGACCCGCCTCTGTTGACTGTCCCCATGGCAAAATGGAGTACCTAGAAAGAGCAAACAATTATACAGGAAGTATGATTCTGTATAATGAAAAAACATTTGGAGGAGAAATGATGAAAAGAGCTAATGTGGTTTTAATGCTGCTTGTTTTGCTGCTGTTGATACCAGGGGGGCTGTTTGCTGCCGGGCAGCAGGAAATGGGTGAATCACCTGAACAGTTTTACGAAGGCAACAGAATGACAATGATCATTCCGATGTCTGCAGGTGGTGGTTTTGATACATTTGGTAGAATTTTAGCCAAATATATTGAAAAGCACATGGATGTACGAGTGAATGTGGAAAATGTCCCTGGCGGCGGTGGTGTCATTGGTATGAACCAACTGTACGTTTCCGATTCTGACGGCCTGACCCTCGGATATGTTGCTGGTACAACAGCAATTCTTGGAGGTATTCGAGGCTTGGAAGGAATCAATTTCGAGTTATCAGAATATGAATTCCTAGGCAGGCACAACGCTGAACCGAAAGCAATGTATGTACGCTCGGGAAGCGGATATGAAGACTTTTATGATGTTATGGAAGCCGATAAACTTAAAATCGGAACTTCCGGAACAGGAAGTGGCGACCACCAGGCCCAGAGTGTGATTACAAAACTTTTTGATGTCAACGCAAATGTTATCACCGGTTACGGCGGTACTTCTGAGCTGTATTTGGCCCTTGCCAGAGGAGAGATCGATCTTACTCAGGGAAGCGGCAGTGGTGCTTTAGGAACTGTTCAGTCCGGAGACATCAGACCGGTCCTGGTTTACACAGAGGGCGGTGTGCCTGATTACTTCGCTGAGTATGAACCGACTCTGATTTCCGATGTTCCGTCAACTGACCACGAGAAAGAGGTTGTAGAAGCCCTTACCGGACTGTACGCACTGGAACGTGTGTTTGCCTTCCCGCCGGACACGGATAAAGCATTGGTTGATTATGTACGTGACGTTTTCGCAGATATCGCAGAAGATGAGGATTTTCTGGCAGATTGTGAGCGCTCGAATGTTTCAATCCAATGGGCTTCTGGCGAAAGGATTGAAGAGATTGCCAAACAGATGACCGAAGGTGCTGAGATTCTTCGGCCTTATCTTGATCTGTAAAAAGGGGCACGAGGCACTATGTTGAGTATGCTACGTGAACACGGTTTTGCATATAACGCTGGTGCCCTCGGTCTATAGACAGTACTGGATGCGGCATTGAGAGCTGACGTAGTCTTGATGCCGCATTTCTATGTTTTTTAGTTGTCACAGGTATCTGCTGTTTTATGATGTATATCATAAAAAATTCTTTATATGTTCTTGTATTGCTGGTGTATAATTGTTTTTTAGGAATTTGGGAATCAAATTCCGGGTACCGCAAAGCGGGTACAGGAAAACTCTAGTTGGCTGTTGTTTCGTAGTTGGTTAGGCGGGCTTAACTAGTGCAGGCAGATCGTTTGTTTTGCAAAGCTGGTATATGGAGGCTGAGCTATGCTTGAATTTTGGCTTGAAGGTTTGACGAATCTTGCTAGTTTTGGAAGTATTGCTGCTCTTTGCATAGGAGTACTATGGGGGGTGACAATAGGAATACTTCCAGGTCTGGGAGGATTGGTGGCAATCGCGCTCATGATTCCTATTCTGCATGAGATGGGACCGGTAAGGGGCAGTATTCTCATGTTTGCGACAACTGCTTCTGTTACCTATGGAGGATCTATTACAGCGGTTCTTGTGAATACGCCGGGTTCTCCTGAAAACGCGGCGACCACGTTTGATGGCTATCCCATGACGAAGAATGGACAGCCGTTGCGAGCTCTCGCTCTTGCGGCGACATCCTCGGTTATTGGTGGGTTTGTCGGGGTGGTCAGTGTCATAGTACTCATCCCGCTGCTCCGTATGTTTGTCATGCAGATCGGTTCTGCCGAATATGCTCTGCTTGCCATTACTGGTATAGCGGTAATAGGAATGCTGCAGGCTGAGACGCGAACAAAGGGGCTGCTTTCCGGACTTATCGGAATTATACTTTCCTTTGTCGGATATGATCCGGTCACTGGATATTCACGTTTCTCGTTCGGTCGTATAGAGTTAATGGAAGGCATTCAGACGGTTCCTGCCCTTATCGGCCTGTTTGCTGTCGGTGAGATGCTCATCCTGTTTAAGGAAGGGACCTCCATCGTTCAACCGGAGGATATTTCCACGGAGAACAGCACGAAACAGCTGTTTGACGGCATCAAGGAGACCCTTCGAGATATCGTATTTGTAATTCGCTGTGCACTAGTGGGTGTGGTCATTGGAATTATTCCTGGTCTGGGGGGCAGTGTGGCTAATTTTCTTGCCTATGGGCAGGCTCAGAAAACTTCGAAGGATCCTGAGTCCTTCGGCAAAGGAAATCCGAGGGGTATTATAGCTCCGGAGGCAGCCAATAATGCCAAGGACGGTGGTGCACTCATACCAACTGTAGCCTTCGGTATTCCCGGTAGCGCAGGAATGGCTATTATACTTGGTGGTATAATCATTCTGGGATTTAACCCGGGTCCAGGCATGTTGGAACACGATCTGGGCATCATATTTACTATGACATGGAGCCTGGCCTTTGGAATGCTTGTGGCGGCAATAATCGGACTGAGTGCTGCAAAATATCTTGTGAAACTCACCCTCGTTCCCTCCACGTTCCTGGTTCCGTTTATCACCATACTGTGCCTCATTGGAGGGTATTCTGTTCGCAATAGTTTTCTCGATTTAATTATTGTCGTCGCCTTCGGGATAGTGGGATATTTCCTTAAAGTGCATGGCTTTTCACCCGCCTCGCTTGTTGTTGGATTGCTCCTCGGACGTACTGCCGAGCAGAATATCATGATAACACGACAGGCTTATGGATTTTCTTTTCTCACGCGACCGGTTTCAATTGTTCTCATTGCCATACTGCTTTTCGTCATTTTTGGGCCAAGTGTGAAGGCGCAAATCAGAAAATGGAAAACGAGATGACAATGTAGAACTGAGAACCTGCCGAATGCTGGTATACAGGTATTGAGGTTGTTTTATGGTAAGAACTTTTCAGACGCAAGGAGCTGAGCACAAATGAGGAAAAAACTGATTGAAGAATTACTGCTTGTCTCATTCTTTATAATTTTTATCACTGTACTTATGATCAACGCTTTTGAGTTTCCGGTGCTTGCCCGGTATGCACCCTTTCTTATTGGTGGCATTGCGCTAATTTTACTCGTTGGTCAGTTTTTCACTACATTTAGAAAAATAAAACTGTATGAACGGGAAGAGATCAGTCAGGAAGATATTGTAAAAGGGCTCCGATTGAAAGGCTTCATGGCGTTGCTAGTGCTGTTTCTTCCTGCCACCTACTTTTTCGGGTTTGTACCAGTTTCAGGTGTTATACTTGTCATTTACTTTAAAAAATACGCTGATTTAAGCCTTGTGAAAAGTCTCCTGATAAGTTTGCTTACTACCGGCTTGGTGTATTTGGTTTTCGTTGTACTGCTGTCGATACGGCTTCCTGAAGGAATTATCTGGTAGCCTGGGACATTTCGTTTGATTGCAGAGTAAACAAATAGGTGAGTTGTGCAGAAGTGTCCTAGCCATATGGAAGTAAGCTAGACTTCTTACAATTATGTATTCTTATTCGGAATAGCACTCCTCTAGGCAACAGAATCTACTGCTTTTCTGACAAGGGCTTTTACCAGGTCAATTTTAAATGAGTTTTCCGGGAGGGGATGGGCCTCGCGAACTGCGGCTTCGGTAATTTCCTCTCTAAGCGCCCGGGTGATTTTTCCACCGTCTAAGTGTTCCAACCGTTTGCTCACATCGTATGGGCTGGAAGCAACGCCCCCCAAGACCAAGGAGCTATGAGAGCACCGCTCATCTGTTCTCAGTACGCAAGCCACACTGGCAAGGGCAAAATCTGTTGACTTTCTGGGGGCTTGCTTGATGAAAATCTGTCTACAGGCAGTTGTAGCCCTAGGGATGACGACAGCCTTGAGAATCTCATCACCGGAGAGCACTGTATCCCGATGACTGTTGGGGCCATTGAAGAAAGCACGTATGGGAACGGTTCTCTCTTTCTGGAAGTTCCCGATGATGCATTTGGCCTGCAGAGCTGTCAGGGCTACGGCTGTGTCAGACGGATGGGCCATACAGCATTTCCCGAGATTAAAGATTGCATGATAATCTCTGTGCTCTCCCGAGGGGGCGAAACATTTGTTGCCGCCCTTCTTAAAGCACGGATAGGCTTTGCTCCTGAAGTACATACAGCGAGGCTGTTGGCAGAGGTTGCCCCCAAGTGTACCCATGTTTCGCAGTTGGGTGGTCCCCACACTGTGTGCAGCCACAGAAAGCACGGGGATATGTGCTTGTATGAGTTCGTTACCGATGAGTTGTGACAATGGTACCGCTGAGCCAATGTAGAGGTCTTCGCCTCTCAGTTCAATCGTGTTGAGTTCCGGAATATGAGTTATATCAATAAGAGTATATGTGTCAGGATTCTGAATGCCTTCGATGTTATCCTTCAATATACCGAGGAGGTCTGTTCCCCCGGCCAAAATCCTTGCCGTCTCCGGGTTGTCCTGGAGTGCGAGATATGCCGCTTGCAGAGTATCAGGTCGCATGTATTCGACTGGTGGGAGTTCATTATTCATGGCTTGCCCGCTCCTTGTCTTTCTTGTTTCTTAAGGCAGTTATCACATCCTTCGGGGTGACCGGGAGCTTGTTAAACCATATTCCCGTAGCATTATACACGGCATTCATGATAGCAGCAGGAGTAGGGGTGTTTGTGACCTCAGCTCCCCCCCGTGCGCTGAAGGCAAAATAGGGATCGGAGCTTTCAATAAGAAACGCCTCAATGTCCGGCATGTCCTTTACAAGGGGGACCCTGTACTGGTGCAAGTTTGGGTTCAGCATCTTACCTGTTTTCCGGTCATATTGCCCCTCTTCAAAGAGGGCATAACCAACGCCAAATTCTATTCCACCAACAATCTGAGATTTACAGAGTTTCGGATTGATCGCCTTGCCGAAATCTTGAGCAGCAGTTATGCGTAACACTTCAATCACACCAGTTTCTCCGTCTACCTCTACTTCCGCGGCTTGTGCTCCGAATGATGAAAAAATTGGCGAGTCGGGATTCGCCTCGCGGCTCCCATACCCTCGAAGAGGTGTTTTTTGGGGTATGTAATTGCAAGCCTCAGAAAATGTCAGTATTGGTTGCTGTTCGTCCGCTGCAAAAATCATCCCGCCGGAAATGTCGAGTTCATTCGGGGAGAGACCAATACGCGGGGCAATCAGAGTAAGCAGTTTCTGTTTTGCCTGTGCACTGGCCTGTAGGACTGGTGGGCCCATCTCGGCTGTTACCCGTGAAGTATGGCAGGAAGGGCCATAGAGCGTGTTTTCTGTGTCGCCATAGACAACAGATAATCTATCCAGCGGGATTCCGAGTGTTTCCGCAGCAATCATGGAAAACACTGTTTTCTGTCCGCCGCCTATATCAACAATTCCGATATGAAGTACTACTGAGGTATCATGTTTGATATCGAGATAGGCATAGGCTTTATTCGGAGTCTTTCCTCCCCCCTGATGAGCAACAAAGGCAGCCATACCTATCCCGCGCATCTTGGGTTTCTGAGAAGGCTTCTTGATGGGAGCTAAATTACGGTGTTCCCACCCGATAGCTTCGGTTGCTGTTCGCATGCAGATGTCAAGTTGCTTTGTTGACCAGGGCTCGTGGATTTCCGGGTTCTCAAACCTGTTATTAACGTCAGTTGAAGCGTAGGTTTTATAGTTTTTCATTCTGAATTCGAGGGGGTCGAGACCGATTGCCTCTGCCAGTTTGTCCATATGGAGTTCTAGTGGAAAATTGCCCGGCATATTGTATGGTGCACGTGTTGGCCCGGTAAGCTGGAGGTTCGTGAAAACTCCTATTTGCTGCAGGTCAACGTTGGGGCATTCGTACAAATTTGATGTTTGCCAAATGATTCTGTTAGGGTTGTAGTTGTTTTTGATGGCTGCACCTATGTTGAGGACTGCTTTTTCGTATATTGCTGTGAGTCTCCCGTCTTTTTTTACCCCCATCTTTAACTGGATGAGGCAATCATAGCGGTGCGGATGACAGAGGAACTCCTCAGAGCGGGTTCGTTCCATTCTGACAGGTCTTCCGGTACACATCGATAGCTTAGCGGCAAAAAAACTGTTTCTCTGAGTCCAGGCTTTCGATCCAAAACCGCCGCCTAAATAGTTTACGATGACGCGCACACATTCGGGTTCAAGATTAAATGATTTGGCCAGTGCCAGTTTCGAGTTCCATACTCCCTGATTTGAGTCCCAGACGGTAAGTACGCCATGCTCCCAGGATGCAACGCTAGCTCTAGTCTCCAGCGTTGCGTGGTACTGAGTGGGTGTGCGATAGGTGTCCTCTATGATATAGTCCGCTTCTGTGAAACCGCTTTCGATATCCCCCCGCTGTATCCGACAGGGTTTTTTATCAATTAATGGCCTTCCTGGATATAGTTCATCTTCAAGAGGTGAGGTGGTTTCTTTGTTCAGTTCTGCTTCAGCATCAAGCATTGGGGAGAGGACTTCATATTCGACTTTGATCAGGCCTAAGGCTTTTTGTGCTGTTAGTTGATCTTCAGCGGCAACAGCTGCAACCTCCTGCCCCTCGTGGGTAATTACCTCTGCTAATGCTGGTTCGGGGACTTCATACCAGTAGGTCTTCCAATCCTGTACGTTGTCTTTTGTAATAATCGCCCGTACACCGGGCAGGGTCTCAGCTAGAGATGCATCGATATGTAAAATCCTTGCCCGAGCATGGGGACAATGAAGTATTCTTCCGTAGAGCATTCCCTCAAGCTTTATATCACCGGCATAGAGGGCTTCTCCGGTAACTTTCTCGCGTGCGTCGAGGCGATCGCATTCCTGGCCGACTATTGAAAGTTCTCTTTTAGGGTCTTGCGGTTTAAGCCCCTCTACTAGAAGTTTTTTCATTGTTTCACTGCTTTTCATCTATTAGGTTCCTATACTGTTACGGTCTTGTATATAAGCCTGGGTCGCGAGGACAATGTTCTGATAACAGCCGCAGCGGCATACATTGCCCTCAATGGCGGTCTTGATTTCATCTTCGGTGGGGTCGGGTGTTTTTGCGAGCAGGGCAAGCATCGACATGATCATTCCCGGCGTGCAGAAGCCGCATTGCAGAGCATCGTACTGAATGAAGGCGCGCTGCAATGGGTGGAGGTTGTTATTTTCAGCTAGTCCCTCTACTGTTATCACCGATCCCCCGCTTGCAGAGCTCGCCAACATGGAGCATGAATAGACTGCTTTATTGTTGAAGATTACCGTGCAACTTCCACATTCCCCTCTGTTACAGCCAATCTTTGTACCGGTCAAACCAAGTTCATCCCGCAGAAAATCAGCTAATGTTATCGAAGGATTCATCAGAGTGCGTGTGACTGGATTCCCATTAACAACCAAAGAAATTGTATAATCACTTTTCATGCTGCCTTGCCTGCTCGTTATTCGGATATGTACGTACAGCCGACGAAACGGTGAATTAAGCACCTCAAATGGTACACAACCGCCACAGAAACCTCATAGAGGACGAAACACGGGAGAGGAATGCAAAGTATGTACACTTATCCTCAAATGAGGATAAGTGTACTACTGCATGGTGTGCTTGTCAAATTCAATGAGAATAGTTGACAGTAACTCACTGGGGTGCCTGGTATAACAAAGCCGGTCTCAGTCAGCACAGACCCAGATAGAGCTGAAAGCGTGCGGTTATAGCGTAGGAAGTGGGGCGGTATGCGGTTTCCTGCTGACAGGCACAGAGAGGGGCCAGGGAAAGGACTCCAATGTTCGTGTTTGTACTTTTACCATTGCTTTCTTCGAGGAGGGAACAGGATCAGGGTTATAACAACCAAAGCAGTAAATCCGATATAGAGGGTGGTAAAGGCCCAGTCTGGAAAGTCATAATAGAGGAGGGTGCGAAACAGCCGCCCAACAAAGGTCATATCCCATTCAGCCTGTTGTCCGGCCGCCTCGCGTAACTGATATTCCCATATAGTCAGAGGACAGAGCCTGCCTAATACAGTCTGAATGGCAACCACAACAATTGCTGCCAGATGCAAAAGACGGAAAGTTATCCGTCTGATCCAGCTCCAGTTGCGTATTCCCCCGATGATTATAAGGAGCTCACCGGTGACAACAAAGGCAACATAGAGAAAGTGGACTATGACCAAGACGTCTGCAAGCAGTGCATAAACACCATCCATGCTCTCTCAGCAACCCCCTTATGTGGTCTTTAGGTATTCCTGTCCGCTGTCTAGTACACAGCCGGAAGGGTCGAAAAGTTACAGGCTGTGTGTATGGTGACCTTCTGCAGTGACATATACCCTTACAACTTTTGTGACATGGCACTTGTGTGCACAAACCCTAAGCAGGGGCTTACAGGATGAATGGTTTTAGCTTATTGCGCAATGCATAAACAGCGTCCATTATGGAGAGCTGTATATCACTGAGTTGGGCAGATGTTTTCCGTATTTCCCTCTTCAGCGTCTCTAAACTGTTTGCAGCATGTTCCGAGGCGGTTTTTGACAGAGTTGTCACATAGGATTCCTCGAGAGAATGAAAAACCTGCTCTTTCGCTTTGTAGCCGTCTTTAAGGTGGGAAAGGCGTTCAGCTGTCTCGGAGATATACTGTTTCCAATCAGCAAAGAGAGCTTTGGCGTACTGTTCTTTCAGTTCCGCCATCAGCCTGGCCACCGGTACAATGGACGAGACACGATAGGCATTTGTCCCGACAAAGACAAAGCCATGGTCAAGGTTCCCTTTTCTTGCATTGTTGAGGGCTACAGAGATGCAGTAATGTGACTCTTCGGCCTGGCAGCCGGCGAGGCACTGCCAGGGACAGGTAAAACTTCGCTTTTTCACGCTCGCTTTGGAGAGAAACGAGTTGATGATCGCACGCCCGGGAAGTCCGACCGGGCTCTTGATGATGCCGATGTCTTCTTTTTTGGAGGCAACAATGGCCTCTTTGAAGCGAATATCCGCATCACATTCATCTGTGGCGGCAAAACGTGTGCCCATCTGTACTCCGCTTGCTCCGTATTTCATGGCGCGATAGAGATCCCCACCAGTGAATATCCCTCCTGCGGCAATGACCGGTATCGCCTTTCCAAATTCCTGTTCGAACGGGAGCAGGGCCTGTTTGACGTGGGGAACGACAGTCTCAAGGGAAAATGCTTCTCCCTCAAGGTCTTCCTGAGCCACTCCAAGATGCCCTCCCGCTTTTGGTCCCTCTACCACGACAGCGTCAGGAATATCCTGATAGATTCTTTTCCACATGGAGAAGATGAGGTTGGCAGCGCGCATCGAGCTGACGATGGGAATCGCTTGTACCCCTGCTTCCCGCATCTTGGCAACCGGAAGATTCTTTATCGGGAGGCCCGCTCCAAGAAATACCATGTCGACTTGTTCGTCAATGGCTGTCTCTAGCAGTTGATGAAAATCCTGCAGGGCAACCATGATGTTTACACCTATAGGTCCTGTGGTCTGTTTCCGTGCCTTGCGGATCTCCTTTTTGAGTGCTCGCAGGTTAGCCGCACGTCCGTCCTTGAAATAGTCCGGTTCAATCATACCGATGCCATTGGCAGCAATGACGCCGATGCCTCCGTTGTTTGCTACGCTGGAAGAAAGCCCTGACAGGGAAATCCCTACTCCCATCCCACCTTGTATGATGGGAAGTCTCGAAGTGATGCGTCCAATGGAGAGTTTCGGCAACTCAAACATAGGTAGTTGAGTCTTCAGGGAAGCCATGAGATTCTTAAATCCTTCATACGTCCATTCTCTCATTGTTCCCCTCTCTTTTTTGACAAAATATTCATATGTGTAATTGTAAAGCAATTGATAAAAGAGGTACAGGGTGCAGAAGTCCTATCTGATGGAATAAGACAAAACAACGCCACTATCTTCAGAGTAAAAAAAGAGTTAAAAAGATGTGAAAAAATACTTCCCATTTGGTACGGAGGCATCATTTCGACACTATGGGAGTATTACTGGATCGTTACCTCGGATCCGGGGTGTTTATCTGAAGGGAAGTAGTCGGATCCGGGTCCTAACATGTTGGACAATTCCTAACACTTTGCTCAGAAGTGCCGCTCGTAATAAATTTTTACAATTTTTTGTTCGTGATAATAATTTATTGACATAAAAGAGATGCCCGTTGTATATTTGTGCGATACTTTACATATAGGAACAGGCATGAACAAAGCAGATCTTTTCAGCAACAACATGGTAAACATGGAGGCCTTGAAGGCCAAGGCTTTCAATTTCCGATGGGCGGAGGTTGGAGAGGGCGTTGTTCCCCTGACGGCTGCCGACCCTGATTTTCCGGTTGCCAAAGAGATTGTGACCGCCCTTGAGGACTACATCAGGGACGGCTATTTTTCCTATGTTCCTCATACTGGTCTTCCTGAGTTCAAGGAGTCCATTGCCACCTACCAGAACAGGTGGAAGGACGAGAACGTCAGTCCCGAACTGGTATTACCGATTGACAGTGCTGCACGAGGAATGTACATCATTGCCAAGACGGTGCTGCAGCCCGGAGACGAGGCCATTATTTTTGATCCGGTAGATTTTCTGTTCCGTGAGTCAGTTCTTGCTGCTGGTGCAAAGCCAGTTCTCTTTCCCACTGTGATCAAAGGTGACCGCATCGACCTCTCTCAACTGGAAGAGTATATTACTCCGAAGACAAAAATGATTGGTCTGTGCAATCCCCACAATCCCCTGGGGATGGTCTATCCCCGTGAAGATCTGGATGCCCTGCTCTCCCTGGCTCAAAAACATGATCTGTGGATCATGAATGATGAGATCTGGTCGGATATTGTGTTCAAGGAACGCCCTTTTACCAGTATCTTATCCCTTGGCTCACAGCGGAATAAAAAAACGCTGACAGTATACGGGTTTTCAAAAAGCTTTGGGATTGCCGGTCTGCGGGCAGGGTGCCTTTACGCACACGACCCCGACATATTCGAGCAGCTCATGGTAAACTCCGAGGTTCGTACCACTGCAGGGGGCATATCATCCCTTTCGCAGATTGCAGGCATGGCCTGCCTGAATCAGTGCCGTTACTGGGTTGATGCGTTCATTGAACATCTTAGCGATAACCGCGATTATGCCGTGGAGCGGCTAAACAATATGCCGGGGATAACCTGTCACAGCCCTCAGGCAACCTATCTGGTGTTTCCCGATGTAACGGGAACTGGATTTACCTCTCAGGAGATCACCGAGAGACTGCTGCAGGAGGCAAAACTGGCGGTGGTTCCGGGAACGGCCAGGTTCTTCGGCCCTGGAGCCGAAGGGCATATCCGGATCTGTTTCGCCACGTCCCGGGAGATTCTCAAAGAGGGCCTTGATCGCCTCGAAGGCTGGCTAAACGCGCATGTTCACCAGTCGGACACACTGTAAATTGATTTTGGGCTGAGCTTCTTTGTAAGGCTCAAAATGATCATAGAAAAATTTCTTAGGAGGAAATGGTTACATGAAAAAACTAGCATTATGTATGTTACTCGTACTTGCACTGCCTGCATTGGTATTTGCAGGCGGCCAGGCTGAAGGGGAATCCCAGAAGGCTAGCGGTCCGATCATTGTTGGAAGCAACAGTGCTCCGCGGACGCTGAACCCTCTCTACTTCCCCAGCAGGCAGGATTCTATTGTCACAAACATGGTTTATGACAACTTTGTAGAACCGAACGAGGAGGGTATCATTGTCGGTCAGCTGGCTGAATCCTTTGATATTTCCGACGACGGGGTAAACTATACCTTTGAGCTCGCCGAAGGCGTCACCTGGCATGACGGTGAGGACTTTAACGGGGAGGACGTGGTAGCTACCTTTGAGATGCTTGCCCATCCCGATTATGACGGAGGTGTTGATCGTGTAGGCCAGATCGTCGGTGTTGAAGAGTTTAAGGAAAATCCTGAAAACAATTCAATTTCCGGGGTCAGCCTCAGTGATGACAAGATGACTGTGTACGTGGAAATTACAGAAGCCTCGGCAACGTTTTTGCCGGGTCTCTACTTCCAGATTCTACCTGAACATCACATCAAGAATATAGATCTCTCCAATCTTGGTGAGGCCGATTTCAACTCAAATCCTGTGGGAACCGGACCTTTTGAGTTCGTTGAATGGAACGTCGGCGATTCGATTAGACTTGAGAAAAACGAGGACTACTTCCTGGGCGAACCCAAGGTGTCCAGTGTCATCATAAAGTTTGGTGAGCTCGTGTCTCTCATGACTCAGCTGCAGTCTGGTCAGATTGACATTCTTGAGGTAAAGGAAGAGGGCTACAGTACTTTCAAAGGTGATCCAAATTTCGAACTGTACAACTATCCGATGCTCAGTGTTGATTACGTCGGCTACAGGACCGGGCCGGGGCGCGCTGACGACACCGATGATTGGCTTCCGGTATTCAGTAAAACAATTCGCCAGGCACTTGCCTATGCAACCAACAAGGAAGCACTGGTAGATGGTGCTTTCGGGGCGACTGGATATCCCCATGACTCAATTTTCCCGAAAAATTCCCTTGGAGACAGCCCTAACGACGAGAACTATGACTACAACGTAGACAAGGCGAAATCAATGATTGAATCAGAAGGGTATGAGATGAACGATCGGACCGACATCTATGAGAAAGATGGCGAGCCGCTTGTAGTCGAGATGCTGTATTCCGAAGCAGACGGTGCACAAGCTGCTATCCTCAAGGAGCAGTGGAAGGCTGCCGGTGTTCAAGTTGATCTGAAACTGCTTGACTTCGGCGCGCTGATCGATGTACTGCTTCGAAAGAGTGACGCAGATGGAAACCTGGCCGGAAGCTCAGATTTCGATTCTTCAACGGCTTCAACAGATGCTAATTTCGAAGCCTACCTGCTTGGATTTGCACAGGAATCAGACCCGGATGAGTATGCACAGTACTTTGTGGATGATCCGTTCTGGAATTTTTATCATTACGATAATGAGGATGTTCAGAAGTGGTTTGAACAGCAGGCTGTTGCCATCGACCAGGAAAAGAGGATGGAGATACTGCATAAGATATCAGAGCAGATTACCGAAGATCTTCCCTGGTTTACCTACGCCGGTGAGAATGAGACTGTTGTTACAGGCAATAACATTGGCGGCTTTGATCCCGACACAAGAGGATATACCCTCAATTCTCACGAGTGGTACATCAAATAACCTGACACAATAACGTGTGTGTACTGCAGCAGACTACTGCTGCAGTACACGTTTTATCTCAGTAGGGCACAGGTGCATGCAGCAAAAAACAACCGTTGAAATTCTTCAGGACCTTATTCGCATTGATACCCAGAACCCCCCCGGTAATGAACTTCCGGCAGTAGAGTACATACGTGACTACTGCCGGGACTTCAGTATCGATTATCAGATCTACACATATGAAGAGGTGCGTGCCAATATCATCGTGAGAATTGGACCGCAGAGCCAGGACAGCCTTGTCGTGCTTGGGCATACTGATGTAGTGAAGGCCGATTCAAACAGTTGGACCCATCCCCCGTTCGCAGGTGTTATCGAGGACGGTTGGCTCTACGGACGCGGTGCACTAGATATGAAATATGTTATTGCCGCCGCAATGACTGTCATGGTCCGTCTGAAAGCAATGGAGAATCAGCTTAAGCGGGGCATCATCTTTGTTTTCACCGCCGATGAGGAGAATGGCAGCCACTACGGACTGCAGAAGCTTCTGCAAGACAACGCATTAAAGGAAGAGCTCTCCCATAAAACCGTGCTCAATGAAGGTGGTGGTTTTTCTGTATTCTATCAGGGAAAGTGCTATTACCTGTTTGAAACCGGACAGAAATCAGTCGGCAGACTGCGCGTAACCGTCCCGAAAGAACCGGAGACCGACCCCTATTTTCCGACGATGGTACACGAGAGAACCCTTGTCCAGGTATTGAATGCACTCTCTGAACTGAACCTGGGTGAGCACATGCCTGCCACAACAGCTTACTTGAATAATTTCTTTTCACAGGATACTCAAGAGCTAGATGAACCTCTGCAAAAACTCATTGCTACCATGTCGGGCTCAATGATCACTCCCACTGTTATTCAGGGAGGAGCACGAAACCCTCACCTTGACCAGTCTGTCAAGGCGGTAGTCGATTGCGACTGCAGACTCCTTCCGGGTTTATCCGAAGACGAATTTTTCCGTCGGGTGCGGGAGGCTCTCTCAGAGCTCCCGGTAGAAGTAGAACTCCTTCAGTTTTCGCAAGGGTATGAGGCGAATATTGACAAGAACATTGTTAAACTGTTCCAGCGCGTGCTGCAGGAACGGGATCCGAGCATAACCGCGTTGGTACCGTTTATTACTCCCGGTTCGAATGATGGTAAGCATCTCAAGCCCCTTGGCTGTGATGTACTAGGCTTTGCTCCATTGCACAAAGAACAGACCTTTCCTGAGATCCTTCCCCGCATACACGGTGTGGATGAACGAATCTCATTACAATCTGTAGACTTCTGTGAACAAGTCCTATTTGATGTGTGCAGCAACTACCTGACAGGAGATGAGTATGTCGGCTAATTTGGAAAAGATCACACAGCTTCGCAGTGAACTGCAGAACCATGACATAGATACTCTGCTTATTCTCTCCCGGGAGGATTCGGATGTCGTCCTGCCGCTGCTGCTGCCGGTTCATGTAGTGGCCCAAACTGCATTCTTTTTTTGCAGCGAAGGGCCCCATATGGTACTGACAGGGCGGACCGATGCGAATATGTACCGCGAGTTTGGTGAATTTGAAGTCATTGAGGTCGAAGAAGATTTTGGAAAGGACTTTATTGCTGTGTTCAACCGTCTCAACCCTCGCAGGCTGGCGTTGAACATCTCTGAGCATGATTACCTCTCAGACGGGTTGACTGTCGGTCAGTATCAGATGCTCATCGACATGATAGGAGCCAGGCGGCTAGCTGAAATCGAGTGCTCGAGTGAACCGATTATCTCTAAGCTCCGGAGTATAAAGAGTCCTTTTGAGGTTGAGCAGATACGCACTGCCGTGCAGATAACGTGTGAAATTTACGACAACGTTGCAAAGACGATGCAAATCGGGATGAGCGAAACGGACATCGGGCAGCTGTTTGTAGATCAGATGCGTAGTCATGGGGTTACCAATGCTCTTGGGCAGCCGTATGATTATCCACTGGTGTGCATTAACCGCTGTGGCCTTGCTCACCGGAAACCGAATGAACGCAACATACTCCAGCCTGGTGATCTGTTGATTTGTGATTTCAGTGTTTCCTACAACGGCTATAGCTCTGATATTGCCCGCGGGTTTTATGCTCTCGGAAGCGGTGAAAGCGCTCCTCCGGCTGATGTGCAGGGAGCCTTTGATACCGCAGTATCAGCAGTGAGTGCCGTTCTGGAAGGCATCAGGCCCGGAATGAAAGGGTACGAAGTTGACAAACTCGGACGGGATGTAGTCGAACAGGCCGGGTATCCCACTATCAGACATGCAGTGGGACACCAGCTTGGCAGACAGGTACATGATGGTGGAACCTCGTTGAGTCCCGACAGAGATGACCGGCCTTCATCACGAGGCACTATTCAAGCCGGTGAGGTCTATGCTGTTGAGCCAACAGTTATCCAGGACGACGGACTGCCGAGCTTCATCGTGGAAGAGGATATCCTCGTGACCGAGGATGGTGCGGAAGTGCTCAGTACGAGACAGCTTGAACTGTACTGTATCAGAGAGAGAGTTAGTTCATGATCAGTGAAGTGCGCTTGATAGAGATGTTCAAAGATATGATCAAACTCAATACCACGAACCCCGGGGGAGGGGAAAAAGTTCTCACTGATTATATTGGGCGGATTCTTGCCGATCATGATATACCCTATACGGTCATTGAGCCTGCGAGCGGGCGTGCAAACATCATAGCCTCCATTGGTCCCGATACCGGGAAACGGCCTGTGGTGCTTATTTCCCATCTGGATGTTGTCCCCTGCGATGGGCAGGACTGGACCTATCCTCCCTTCGAAGCGATTGAAGCAGAAGGATTTATCTATGGACGGGGCACGCTTGATACAAAACACCTGACAGTCATGGAACTGGCCGCCTTTCTCCATGCGAGCACCGGGAAGCTGGACCGGAAAATCTACTTTGTGGCCACTGCCGATGAGGAGAAGGGCAGTACAAACGGAATGCCTGAAGTAGTGAAGAGCTACAGTGAGGATTTTACCAATGCCTATGTAATCAATGAGGGAGGCGGTTTTTACATTGAGGAGGCCGGAAAACCCTTTTATCTGTGTACTGTCGGTGAAAAAGGCCGTTGTGATGTCCACGTAACCATAACAGGGGATGCCGGTCCCGCGTCGTTTATCAGTACCAATAAAGCAACGACGAAATTCACCCAGCTGTTAGAGCGGCTGAGTTCACATGAATTCCCTCTGCAAGACAGCAGGGTGTATCGTGAGTTTATGCGAAGAGTCGGCACTGACATATCCAATCCGGTTTTGAAGAATTTTGCCCATTACAATGCACACGATGCCTGGATACTGCAGGAATATACCATTGGATCCCAGATAAATGTGCTTCCGTATCACATTGAATTTGACTTTGCTTTGCAGCTGTTACCCGGCAGAACCCTGAAGGATGCCCAGAGGACACTCGAAGAGCTGTTCTCTGGAATCGATGCTGACTATTCTATTACTAATTTTGTCCCCGGTTTTGAGAGTGAGACCGGTGATTTTTTCGCAGTGATGGAAGAGCTTGTCGGGAAACATTATACGCGGGCAGGACTTCTGCCCGTCTATGCTCTCGGACGGACCGATGGAAGGTTTCTCGGTCGCCTACCGGCTGATGTATACGGATTTTCACCGGTAACCAGTGCCATCACTTTTGAGGAGGTCCTGGGACTGGTTCATCAGCGTGATGAGAAAATTGACAGGGAGTCTGTTATACGGGGGGCCGCCTACCTCACAGACTTGATTACCCTGAGAGGATGTGATTATGCATGATCCATATGAGCTGAATAGAGAAAAACTCTCTCAGGCTAGATCATATCTGGCACAGGAGGGAATCGACTGCTGGCTGATTAAGACAAAAGAGGGCAGCGATCCATGCATGCCCTTGATGTTTGGACTCTCCATTGTCGGTGATGCCGTACTCATTGTCACCCCATCTCAGACAGCGGCCGTGGTGAGTTCAATCGACTCGCAGGATCTCAAAGAGAGCGGGCTGTTTGATCAGCTCCATATCTATCAGCCCGGTGAGATGGGCAGACTCTTGTTCAGTGTCATTATCCATCTGGATCCGAAGCGTATCGCAATAAACTATTCAAGAGACAATCATCTAGCTGACGGGTTGACCGTTGGCAGTTTCAGACAGCTTAAATCGATGCT